>JAFDWO010000048.1 GCA_018268415.1 Actinomycetota bacterium
AAGGAGTTCCCGGTCGAGCGCCACATGCGCGAGGCCAAGGTGATGCAGATCTTCGAGGGGACCAACCAGATCCAGCGCCTGGTGATCGCCAGGCACCTCGCCCGGTCGGGCTGAGGAGGAAAGGACGACGCGCAACGGCGCCCGGCGCCATCGGCGGCGAGTACCAACGGTCGGGGGTGAGACCGCCGCCGGCCCCTCAGCAGTTGACGTCCTGCACTTCTTACGACGCGGTCGGCGGGCTCCTGGCAGCTCAGGGACGGCAAATCTGAGGGTAGGAGAGCTAATAGACTGGGTATCGGTAGCCCATTTTTCGCACGCGACAGGAGGGGTGTCCGATGAAGGCGATTGTGGTGGCGGAGGAGGCCGCGGGAACGGCCGGGATGACGCCGGCGGAGCGACCCGAGCCGCAACCGGCGATAAACGACGTCGTCGTCCGGATCCATGCGTCGGGATTCGTGCCGACCGAGCTGGAATGGCCCTCGACCTGGACCGATCGGCTCGACCGCGACCGGACGCCTTCGATCCCCGGCCACGAGCTGGCCGGGGTGGTCAGCGCCCTCGGCTACGGCACGACGGGGCTTTCGGTGGGACAGCGGGTGTTCGGCCTCACCGACTGGACCCGCGATGGCACCCTGGCCGAGTACGCGGCGGTCGAGGCACGCAATCTCGCCCCCCTTCCGGGCGACGTCGAGTTCACGGTGGGCGCCAGCCTGCCGATCTCCGGTCTCACCGCCTGGCAGGGACTGTTCCAGCACGGTCGCCTGCGGGCGGGGCAGAGCGTCCTCGCGCACGGCGCGGCCGGCGCGGTCGGATCGATGGTGACGCAGCTCGCCCGTGAGGCGGGCGCCTACGTCATCGGCACCGGTCGCGCCGCCGACCGTCAGAAGGCCATCGACTTCGGCGCCCAGGAGTTCGTCGACCTCGAGAACGACGCCCTGGAGGAGGTCGGCGCTGTCGACCTCGTCTTCGACGTCATCGGCGGCGACATCGGGGCGCGGTCGGCAGGCCTGGTCCGAGCCGGAGGAACGCTGGTGTCCGTGGTCGGGCCGGTCGCGGCGCGGCCCGTCGACGGCCTGACCGTCGACTTTGTCGTCGAGGCAGATCGTGCCCAACTGGGTGAGATCGTCCGGCGCGTGAGGGACGGTCGACTGCGGACGAACATCGGCAGGGTCGCCGCCCTCCACGATGCCGTCGCCGCCTTCAATCCGACCGAGCGGATCACCGGGAAGACGATCATCAGCGTTCGTCCGCAATGATCTGAGGTCATGTCCCGCGCCGCGTCATCGAGTTCGCGGCTGACCGCAAAGGGCCGTGCGACGCGTGCGCGGATCGTCGACGCGGCGGCGCGGCTGATGTACGAGAACGGCGCCGCGAACACGAGCTTCGAGGATGTCCGCAAGGCGGCGAAGGCCAGCGGCTCGCAGATGTCGCACTACTTCGCCGACAAGCGAAGCCTCATCCGTGCCGTGATCGGCCATCAGGCCGACGCCGTCATGGCCGACCATCACGACCCCGCCATCGGCAACCTGGACAGCATCGCGGCGCTGCGCGTATGGGCGCGGCGGATCGTCGAGCAGCAACGGGCCCAGGACTTCGAAGGGGGCTGTCGGCTCGGCTCGCTGGCCGCCGAGTTGGTGGAGTCCGACGCCGAACTGCGAGCGGACTTCGCGGCCGGCTTCGAGCGCTGGGAAGCCCTGTTGCGGCGAGGCCTCCTGACGATGCAGCAACGCGGCGACCTCGCCCCCGACGCGGACCCCGACGCTCTCGCCCGCTCCTTGCTCGCCGCCGTGCAGGGCGGGTATCTGCTGACGCAGGCGCATCGAGACGTGCGCGGTCTCGAAGACGCGCTGGGCGCGGCGATCGATCACATCGAATCGCTCGCGCCCGGGGCCGACGAGCGATCTCCCGGTCGTCCGCCCCCTCCTGGCGACGCCCCTGACTAGGTGGCGACGGGGCCCGGCGGGGCCGAGTCCCCGCGGCGCTCACCTCCCGGCGGCGGGTCCGCGCGATCCGTGAGATCGCGGACCGGCTGGTACCGCCGATGGCCGCCAATCTCGTCACCGCATGGGTGCATCCGGCCGGTGTCTTCGGGAGGCTCGGAATCAGCGAGATCGCCGCGGATCTCGTCCGCTGCGCCGGAGCCGGCGATCTGGCGGTCGTTGCCTCCGTGGCGCCGGATCTCGCCCCGGGTGATCGGCGCGGCGCGGCTGCGAGCCTTGCCCGCAGACACGCACTCCCGCGTGTCAACGGCGCCGATGTCATCGATCGCCGCGCGGCCACCGGGCATTTCGTCGACCACGCAGTCGCAGAGGTGAGCCTCCCGACGGCCCACGGTCACTTCATGGTCGACGGCTACCGGGCGGTCGACTCGGGGCGCGAGCACATCTTGCTCTGGCGCGGGCGGCGGCCCCTCTCGCCCGGATGTCCCGTCCACCTCTTCTCGGCGGCGGATCGCTGGAGCATCTTCGAGCTGATCGCCGATCGCGAGAACAATCAGATTGCCCGGGCCCTGAGCGAGATCGATCGGGCCGGCAGCGGCGCCCTCGTCTATCTCGGCGCCTCGGATCCGGGGTCGGTTCTCGCCGACCTGACCGATAGCCCGATGGCCCAGTGCGCCCAGATGCTGATGGATGTCGGACTGGGGGTGCGCAGCTGGCGCCGGGCCGCGGCAGGTGCCGGCATCGCACCGGTCCTGTCATAGCTTGCAGCCGTCATCCAGGCCAATGCAAAGACAGGAGGACCAAATGAAGGTGGAGAAGGTGGCGACGATAGTGCCGGTCGACGATCTGGCGCCGGCGGTTGCGTCTTGGACCGAGCTCCTCGGCGTCGAGCCGACCTTCGTCGACGGCGACAGATGGGCACAGTTCGATGTCGCCGCGACGCGAATCGCCCTCGCCGGGACGGACCGGATGAGCGACGAGGTCAGCATCATGCTCAAGGTTTCGGACATCGAGGAGGCTCACGCGGCGTCCGAGCGTACGGGCCATTCTGTCGGCGAGATCGAAAAGGGACCGCACGAGCGACGCTTCGAGGTCACCGGCGACGAGCTGCCCCCGATCATCTTCTACGCCCCCGTCGACTGAGACCTCGGCTCGAGCTCGGCGAGTCCAGCCCGCAGCATTTCGCGCCCGGACCACCCGGCTCGGGCGCCCGCGTCGATCTCGACGTCAAAAGCGAGAAACGAGAGGGTCGCTCGACCAAACGTGCCGAGGAGATCGCGGCGCGCACGGTGAACAAGGAAAGGGCGCGCTCAGGCGAATCGCGAACGCGGTCACCTCCTCTACCGGGGTGGCCCGGCGGCCCTTCGTCGCGATTACGGAGATGCGCCGCGTAGGGACGCTGTCTCTAGTTGTCCGGACGGTAGGTGAGCGCGTTGAGGCTGAGGTATTCGTTGCCTTCGCCGCGGTCGTTGACGACGAGTCCGGCGGGCGTCACGCAGACGCGGTTGGTGACGAACGTCAGCCCGGATTTGAACGCCGAGGCGGAGGTGCAGACCTGATGGGCTGGGCGAAATGCCGGCGGCAGCGTGAAGATCGTGCCGGTCCCGCTGACTTCCCCCATCAGGTGCACGATCCCGAGCTGGTCCGCGTAGAAGCCCGCTTTGCCGACGCCCGAGGTGTTTCCGGCGCCCGCTTCGAATTTCGGCTCTCCCGAGGTGCCGACGAAATGCACCGCTTCGAGCGGCGGCAAGGTCGGGTCGGTGGCCGCCGCCCCGGCGGCTCCTCGTTCTCCCGCCGGACCGACGGGACCAGTGGGACCCGCAGGACCGGCGGGACCCACGGGGCCGGTCTGGTTGAAGGTGAGCGGCTGCTGCCCCTTGCGGCATTTGCTTCCGCTGACGATCCGCAGCAGGCCCTTTTCCTTGCCGCTCTTGACCACGCACGCGTGGATCACGCCGCGGCCGGAATTCGTCGCCGCGACGGCGGCCCCGCTCATCGCGGCCACCAACGCCACCAGGGCGATCACGGTCCCTGGCGACGGACGTCGCAGACGCTCAACCCCAGGCAGTCGCAGCATCGTGCACAGCCTACGCGCAAGCTGCGCTCGGTGTCCACCCGCTCCCACACGCGCTGCAGAAACTTCTGGGGCCGACTCGTTCGGGCCTATCGGGCGCGTGCGGCCTTGGTTTCGGTGCCGAGCACGATCAGGGTCTTGGTGCCGGTGATCCGGCCGCTGCGGCGCAGCAGGTCGATCACCCGGGTCAGATCGGCTACGTCGCGCACGCGGAGGTGGGCGAGGGCGTCGGGGTCGCCGGCGGTCGTGTAGACCTCGTCGACCTCGGGCAGTTCGGCGGCGATCCCGGCGATGTCGGCGACCTTCGTCTTGCCGGCGAACCGCAGCTCGGTGAACGCCTCGATCGGCCGACCGAGCTTCTCGTGGTCGAGGATCGCGGTGAAGCCCCGGATGACGCCGAGCTCGATCAGGCGATCGAGGCGCCGGCGGACGGCGGGCGCCGAGAGGCTGACGACCTTCCCGATGTCGGCCAGGGTGCGACGGCCGTCGGCGATCAGCAGCTCGATGATTTCGAAATCGGTCCCGTCGAGATCGAGATCGGCCTCCATGGGATCGAATGATAGGCAGATCTGGCGTCGGACTTTCGATTCGAACGTAGTCGTTCGTATTCTGAGGTCAGCAGTGGTCTTGAGGGGGCGCAAAACTTAAGTTTCGTCTTGTGACCCAGGGAACAGCGCTTGCCTCCGCCGTCGCCGACCAGCAGGTTCTCGAGCGGGTCCAGGACCGCGTGCTCTGGCTCGCGACCTCGATCATCCACCACGCCAACAAGGTCCGCGAGACGCCCTCGGGGGTGAAGGTCGGCGGGCACCAGGCCTCCTCGGCCTCGATGGTCGCGATCATG
>JAFDWO010000049.1 GCA_018268415.1 Actinomycetota bacterium
CCCGTCCCTGTGCCGTCTTTTTCACGAACCCCTCCCGTCCCCGTGTCGGCTCTCCCACGACCTCCTGTCGTCCCTGTGTCGTCTCTCCCACGAACCCCTCCCGACCCCGTGTCGGCTCTCCCACGAACCCCTCCCGTCCCGGGCGCCTCATGGCGCTCACGCACGGCCTGCCAGGAGCGCAATGAGGCGCCCGGGACCATCTCGGACGGGTGCGGGGGTCGGGGTCGGGCGGCAACTCGGTCGGGCGGGCCGGCCTGGGCCGCCGCGGCAGCTCGGACGGCCGCCGCGGCCGCGAAGGACCCGCTCCCGTCCCCTAATGCCCGATCGAGTGCTGGTAGAGCGTGAAGCCGATCCCCGAGCAGACCGCGGCGATGATCCAGAAGCGCAGCATGATCTTCGTCTCCGACCAGGCCATCATCTCGAAGTGATGGTGGAGGGGCGCCATCAGGAAGATGCGCCGGCGGAAGGTGCGGAAGGAGAAGACCTGGAGGAGGACCGAGAGCGCCTCGATCACGAAGATGCCACCGATGATGATCAGCAGGACCTCGGTCTGCGTCATCACCGCCATCGCCCCGATCGCACCACCTAACCCGAGCGAGCCGGTGTCCCCCATGAAGATCGAGGCGGGGAAGGCGTTGTACCAGAGGAAGCCGATGCAGGCGCCGACCAGACAGCAGCCGAGCAGAGCCAGGTCCCTCTCCCCGTCGGCGACGAAGGCGATCGCGGTGTAGGTAAGCAGGACGATCGCGCAGGAGCCGGCGGCGAGCCCATCGAGACCGTCGGTGAGGTTGACGCCATTCGAGGTCCCGGCGATGACCAGGAAGACGAGCACGAAGTAGAGGACCGGTCCGAGGTAGATGCTGCCGCCGCCGATGCGGATGTAGAGGCGCGGTTCGAGCCCTACCGAGTGGCGGGCCACCCACCAGAGGAACAGCGAGAGCACCAGCTGGCCGAGCAGCTTGTAGCGGCCGGAGAGGCCGAGCGAGCGTCGTTTGACGATCTTGATGTAGTCGTCGGCGAAGCCGAGGGCCGCACAGCCGAGCGCGACCCCGAAGACGGCGATGCTCGGCGCGTCACGGTCGGAGAGCACCAGGAACGGGACGCAGATCGAGGCGAAGATGATCAGCCCGCCCATGGTCGGCGTCCCCGCCTTGGCGTGGTGCTCCTGGGGCCCGTCCTCGCGGATGTGCTGGCCGAACTCGCGCACCCGCAGGTATTCGATGAATTTCGGCCCGAGGAAGATGCAGATCAGCATCGAGGCCATCCCCGCGATGAGGATTTCACCCATGGTCAGGGCGCCTCCCCCCGTGCGGCCTGCAACTCCTCCGCGATCGTCTCCATCCCGACCGCGCGCGAGCCCTTGACGAGGACGACGTCCCCCGCTTCGAGGTGCGAATCGAGCCACTCCGCCGCCTCACCGGGATCCGCCACGAGTTCGTCCGGGTCATAGTCGCGCGCCGGGGCGCCGACCCCGACCACCAGATCGATGCCCTGGGTCCGCGCGTGCGCGCCGACGGCCTGGTGATGGGCTACCGATTCGGGGCCGAGCTCCCCCATGCCACCGAGGACGGCGATCCGCCGCATACCCCCGGTGGTCGCGAGGTGGTCGAGCGCCGCGCGCATCGACACCGGGTTGGCGTTGTAGCAATCGTTCACGAGGAGAACTCCGTCGGCAAGCTTGATCTGTTCGCCACGGAATCGCGAGAAGCCTATGTCCGCAGCGCGGACGGCCATCCCGACGAGATCGGCACCGAGCGCGATTCCTCCGGCGATTGCGGCGAGAGCGTTCGTCAGGTTGTACGGCTCGGTGAACGGGAACCGGAAGCGTGCCGCCTGTCCCCCCGCCGTGATCAGGGCCGAAAGGGCTCCCGACGCGATCTCGACCTCGCCTGCCTCGACGTCGCCGCCGGGGCCGAAGCGGAGCACGCGCGGCGCCCGCCGGAGGTGGGGCTCGAGCTCGCCGGCGTCCACCGGGGCGACGACGGTGCCGTCCGCCGGCAGCGCGTCGATCACCGCCGCCTTCTCCGCCGCGATCGCCTCGACCGAGCCCATCTGCTCGACGTGCACGGGGCCGACGTTGGTCACGATCGCCGCGTCGGGCTCGGCGATCGCGGCCAGCTCGGCGATCTGCCCGAAGCCGCGCATCGCCATCTCGAGGACGAGGATCTCGGTATCGTCGGGCGCCTCGAGGATCGTCAGCGGCAGCCCGATCTCGGTGTTGAAGTTCTGCGCGTTGGCGTGGACGCGGCCGGGCAGGAGGGTCCTGGCGACGTCCTTCACCGAGGTCTTGCCGACCGACCCGGTGACGCCTAGGACCCGCGCTCCGAGCGCCCGCCGGTTGGCCTGGGCGAGGGCCTGGAGTGCCGCGAGCGGGTCGGCGGCGGCGAAGACCCAGACCGGACCGTCGGGACCGTCGACCTCAGGCTCGACGCGCCGGTAGGGCCCCGAGCCCGCGCTGACGAGCACCGTCACACCGCCGCCGTGCGAGGCAATCAGTCGCTCCGCGTGCTCGGATCCCACGACCACCCCCCAGGCGCCGGCCTCGATCGCGCCCGCCGCGAACTCGCCGCCGTCGCGGTGCTCCCCGCGCAGACCGAAGAAGAGGTCGCCCGGCCCGGCGTTCGAGGAGTCGATGACCGCCCGGCGGGGCGGCTCGGTCGAGCCTGCGGCGAGCGTCCGCGCGCCGGTGGCCGCCGCGATCTCCGCGCCGCCGAGCCTCACGCCGGGCTGCCCAGCTTGCGCAGCTCGGCGCGGGCGACCTCGCGGTCGTCGAACGGGATCTTCCGCCCGCCCTCGAACTCCTGGCCCTGCTCGTGGCCCTTGCCGGCGATCACCACCGTGTCGCCCGGCTCGGCACGGCCGAGCGCGAGGGCGATCGCGGCGTGGCGGTCGACCTCGATCACCAGCTCGGCCTCGCCGCCGGCGGCGCCGGCGGCGACTTCGGCGACGATCGCCTCGGGGTCCTCGGAGCGCGGGTTGTCGGAGGTGACGATGGCGAGGTCGGAGAGCGTTCCCCCGGCCCGGCCCATCAGCGGGCGCTTGGCCTTGTCGCGGTCGCCGCCGGCGCCGAAGACGGCGATCACCCGCCCGGTGGTCAGCCGCCGCGCCGCCCGCAGCACGTTCTCGATCGAGTCCGGCGTATGGGCGTAGTCGACGAGGACGGCGAAGCCCTGACCCTCGTCGATCGGCTCGAAGCGTCCCGGGACCCGCGCCGCCCCGGCGAGCCCGGCGGCCGCGGTCTCGGCGTTCACCCCGAGCGCCCCCGCCGCCGCGAACGCCCCCAGCGCGTTCGCCACGTTGAAGTGCCCGGGCATGCCCGTCTTCAGTCGCACCTCCGTCTCGCCGATCCGTGCCGTAAAGGTGGCGCCGGTGGGGTCGAACTCGACGTCGGTGGCGCGGTAGTCGGCGTCGGCGCCCTCGGCGGAGAAGGTGAGGCAGTCGAATTCCTCCGCCAGGCGCTTCCCGTAGGGGTCGTCGACATTGACGATCCGCACCTCCGACTCGGCCTCGAAGAGCAGCCGCTTCGCCGCGAAATAATCCTCCATGTCGGCGTGGAAGTCGAGGTGGTCCTGGGTCAGGTTGGTGAAGAGGGCGACGTCGAAGTGGATCGCATCGGCCCGGTGCAGGGCCATCGCGTGTGAGGAGACCTCCATCGCGCAGGCCTCGTCACCGCCCTCGAGCATGCGTCGGAAGGTCTGCTGCAGGTCGATCGCCTCGGGGGTCGTCCGTTCGACCGGCTCCTCCGCGCCCGCGACCACCTGCTTGACCGTGCCCATCAGGCCGGCCTGGATCCCCGCCGCTTCGAGGATCTCCCGGATCAAATAGGCGGTCGTCGTCTTGCCGTTGGTGCCGGTGACCCCGACCACCTTCAGGGTCGCCGTCGGATCGCCCCAGAACCCCGCCGCGAACGGCGCCATCGCCGCCCGCGCGCTCGGCACCACGACCTGCGGCACCGTCACCTCGAGCTCCCGCTCGACCACCAGCGCCGCCGCCCCCGCCCGGATCACCTGCTCGGCGAACTCGTGCCCGTCGCGCTTTTCCCCGACCACGCAGAAGAAGAGCGTCCCGGGCCCCGCTTTTCGGCTGTCGTAGGCAAGGCTCGCGACCTCGACGTCGCCATCGCCCACGACCCTTGCCCGCTCCGCGAGCGAAGCTGCAGTAACGAGATCAGCGAGTTTCATGCCGCGATTCTAGGTAGAGCGTCGGGTGCCCCTCCCCCGCTCATTTGCCGCTATTCCTGCGGCACGCCCAGGTACGGCAGTGAGAACGCCGCGATTTCGCCGAAGGCCGGCGCCGCCACCGACCCACCGTAGATTTCCCCTTCCGGCTGGTCGACGATCACCGCGGCGAGGAACTTCGGGTTCATCGCCGGCGCGAAGCCGATGAAGGAGGCCACGTACTTCGTTTTCGAGTAGCCGCCGTTTTCGGCGACCTGGGCGGTGCCGGTCTTGCCCGCCAGGGTGTAGCCGGGGACGCTGACCATCGACGCCGTACCTTCCGGCCCGAGCACGCCCTCCAGCATCTTGCGCACCTCTTCGGCCGTCGTCGCGCTGATCACCCGGTGGCCCTTGGGCTCGGCGACCTTTTCTTCGCCGATCCGCTTGACCAGCTGCGGCCGGCGCTCGATCCCGTCGTGGGCGATCGCCGCGTACCCCTGCACCATCTGCATCGGCGTCACCGCCGCGCCCTGGCCCATCGGCAGGTTGCCCATCGTCGCGCCCGAGTATTCGCTCAGCTTCGGCACGATCCCGCTTTCCTCGTTCGGGTACTGCACGCCGGTCGGCTTGCCGAAGCCGAATTTTTCGATCCACTTGCTGAATTTCGTCGCCCCGACCCGGAGGCCGATTTCGACCGCGCCGATGTTCGAGGAACGCGCCAGGATCTGTTCCACCGTCATCGTTTCGGTGCCGCGTTCCTCGGCGTCGTGGATGATCCGTTCGCCGACTTCCAGTGTCGGCGGCAGGGTGAATTCGGTGCTTGGCGTAACCAGGCCTTCTTCCAGCGCCGCCGAGACCGTGAACGCCTTGAAGGTCGACCCCGGTTCGTAGTTGAAGCCGGTCGCCTTGTTCAGGAGGTCTTCGTTGGAGACGTGTTCGAGGTCGCCCGGGTTGACCGGCGGCCAGTTTGCCATCGCCAGGATTTCCGAGGTCTGCGGGTCCATCACGATCGCCGTCGCGCCCTTGGGCGACCACGTTTCGCCGACCTTCGCGAGCACCTGTTCGGTCTTCTGTTGGATCACCGGGTCGAGCGTCAGTTCGACGTCTTCGCCTTCCCGTGCTTCCTTCGCCGTTTCCAGCTTGATCGGGTCCCCGAGCGCGTCGGTGACGATGTGGCGTTCACCTTCTTCACCGGCCAGCGCCGAGTTGTCGGCCGCCTCGATGCCGGTCAGCCCTTCGTTTTCGGCGCTGACGGCGCCGATCACCTGCCCCGCCATTTCCCCCTGCGGGTAGGTTCGACGGCTGCCGGGAATCTGTTCGATCCCTTCGATGCCGAGCTTTTCGATCTTCCGCGCGGTCGCCAGGTCGACGTCCTTCGCCAGATAGGCGAAGCCCGATTCGGTGTTCAGCGCCTTCAGCACTTCGGCGGGCTTCTGCTTGAGGATCGGCGCGATCTCGTTCGCCGCCTGCTGCTTCTTCTTCACCAGGTAGGGCGTGGTGACGATCGTCGCCGCGTCTTCGGAGGAGGCGAGGCGGGTGCCGTTGCGATCGAGGATCGCGCCGCGCAGACCCGGCACCATCACCGTCTGCGTCTGCTGGTTGAGCGCCTGCGAAGAGAGCTGCGAGGCTTCCACCCCCTGGAGCCAGAAGGCGCGGCAGACGATCAGCAGGAAGGCGACGAGAAAGCCGGCGAAGAGGAGTCCGATGCGTCGCTCGATCAGGCGCATCGCACCGCTATCCCCCCGGGACTTCGGTCACGCCTTCGGAGGCAAGGAGTTCGGCGTATTCGCGTTCGTAGATCGCCAGTTCTTCGGGCGTGTATTCGCTTTCGCCGGTCGTGCTCGCGCCGGCTTCTTCGCCGGTCGTCGCTTCTTCGCCGCCGGTCGTTTCTTCGCCAGACGCCGGTTCTTCGCCGGTCGCGGTCGCTTCGCCGCCCGTCGTTTCTGCGCCGGTCGCGGTTGCTTCGCCCGCGGCTTCTTCGGCGGAGGCGGCCCCACTCGCCGCCGCGGCGGCGAGGCGCGACGCGGCTTCGGCGACGTCGGTCTTGCGCACGGTGAGCAGCCGCGGCACCGATTCGGTCGACATCGCGAGGCCGAGGCCGGCGGCGGCATGACGGAGCTTCGCCTGGCCGTATTCCTGGGCCACGCGGCTCTGCAGCATCGAGTTTTCCTTGCTGAGTTCGGAGTTCTTCGCGACGACCTTGCCGCTCGACGCGGCGAAGCTGAGCGTCACCACGTTGAGCGCGACGATCCCGACCAGCAGCACGCCGAGCACGCCGATCCAGGCTCGGCCGCGGGTGAGGCGGTGGATCAGGCCGGACTCGGGAAGCTGCGTGACGGCAACCGCGGCGCGCCCGGCGTGGCCCGCGGCGATCGGGATGACGCCGGCGGGGCGACGCTTCGGCGCGGCTTTGCGGCGGGCCGGAGCCTTGCGGGCGGGCGCGGCCTTGGCGGCGGCGCCTGCGCTCGTCGCGCGGCGGCCGGGTTTGAGCGGTGGATCGTCGGTCCTGACCTTGCGAGGCGCCGTGGTCCGCCCTCCCGGGCGGGGACGATCGCGGGGACGTTTCCGTGGCTCCGGCGGCGCCGTGCGCGAGGGCGCCGGGGCGGCCTGGGCGGCGGAGCTGCGCTTCGGCGCGGCGACGGCCATCAGGCGTCCACCCCGCTCGGCGCGTCGGCGGTCGTGTCGAAGGCGATCTTGACCGCGGCGCGCAGGTGGGCGGAGCGCGAGCGCGGGTTCGCCTCCATCTCCGCCGGGCCGGGGGCGACGGCGCGCCGGGTCAGCAGGTCGGCCTCGGGCTCGTGCCCACAGACGCAGACCGGGATCTCCGGCGGGCAGATGCAACCGGTCGCCTTGGCGGCGAGGAACTGCTTGACCGGCCGGTCCTCGAGCGAGTGGAAGGAGATCGCGGCGAAGCGACCACCGAGCGGCAGCGCGTCCCAGGCCGGCGGCAGCGCCTCGTTCAGCAGGTCGAGCTCCCCGTTCACCGCGATCCGCAGTGCCTGGAAGGTGCGCTTGGCCGGGTGGCCGCCGCCGAAGCGGGCCGAGGCGGGCATCCCTGCCTGCACCGCGGCGACGAGCTCGGAGGTGGTCCGTAGCGGGCGGCGGGCGACGATCTCGCGGGCGATGCGGCCCGCGTGGCGCTCCTCGCCGAAGCGGCGTAGGACCTGCGCGATCCGCGACTCCGGCCACTCGTTGACCAGGTCGGCGGCGTCGAAGCCCTGGCGCGGGTCCATCCGCATGTCGAGCGGCGCGTCGTAGGAGTAGGAGAAGCCCCGCTCCCAGGCGTCGACCTGCATCGATGACATTCCCAGATCCATGTAAACCATGTCTGGGCGGATTCCTTCGCCCCGCAGCGCACGAAGTCCTGCAACGAAGTCGGCGCCGACGAAGAGGGCACGACAGGGCGCCTCGGCGGCGAAGCGGCTGAAGCGATCGCGGGCGGCCGGATCGCGGTCGATGCCGATCAGCGTCCCCTCCGGCCCGAGGCGTTCGGCGATGAGGCGCGCGTGGCCGCCCGCGCCGAAGGTGCAGTCGACGGCGGTCTCGCCCGGCTCGGGGGCGAGCAGGTCGACCAGCTCGGGCGCCAGGACCGGCTCGTGCTCGCGGGTCACGAGAGCGAGCGGCCGCGGTCCGCCGGCGGGCGCGTGGGAGAAGGTGGGAGTGCGGGCGGCATGAAGTCTCATGGTTACGCGGCGCCCGCTCCGGCGAGGCCCTCGGCGATCTCCGGTGCTGCCGCGTCCAGCTCTTCCTCCTGCTTGGCCCAGGCCTCGGCGTTCCAGATCTCCAGGTACTCACCGGCGCCGATCACGACGCATTCGCCCTCGAGGTCGGCGTGCTCCAGGAGCGGCTTGGGGATGCGGATCCGCCCCGCCGAGTCCAGCTTCTCGTCGAAGGAGCCGCCGTGGAAGCGGCGGCGCAGGGCGCGGGCGTCTTTGCCGAAGGGGCTGTGGGGCGAGAGGAAGCGGTCCGAGAGCTCCTCGAACTCCGCGGTCGTGTGCACCCAGACGCAGGGGTCGAAGCCCTTGGAGAGAACCACACCGTCAGCAAGTTGGCTGCGAAAGCGAGATGGCACGGTCAGTCGGTCCTTGCTGTCCAGGCTGTGCTCATAGAGGCCCCGAAATGCCAATTCGGTGTCCTTTCTGAGCGGGCGGTCGAGGTCGAAAAAGAGTTGGGACCGGAGTGATGAGGTGGGAGGAGCCTCACCACCCCGGTCCTGGGCTTCAACTCGAGCGCCACTTTGACACACACTCCCCCACTTTGCAACACCTCCTCCCTCTGCAACCCCAATTTCAGGCTCTGGCGCGCCCGCGGGCGGATCGTCTAGGTTGGCCGCGTGAGCGATCAGACGAACCAGGAGATGCCCGAGCCGCCCCGCGAGGAGGCCCCGCCGCCGCGGGAGGAAGTCGAGGCGCCGCGCGAGGAGGCCACGGCGCCGCGGGAGGAAGTCGAGGCGCCGCGCGAGGAGGCCCCGCCGCCCGCCGACGAGTTCACGCCGCCGGTGGTGGAAGCCGCCGCGCCCACCGACGCCAACGCGCTGCGCGGCCACCACTTCAAGCGGCTGCTGCACAAGCAGCTCACCTGGTGGCTGATCGGCGTCCCGGCGGTGGTGATCGGCGGCTTCCTGCTCACCGTCAACGTCGTCTTCGGGCTGATCGTCGCGCTGGCGATCGTCGCGATCGGGATCGGCGTCGTCTTCGCGATCGCCGACTCGAAGGCGGCCGACGACTTCTTCCACGTCTACGCCGAGAACCATCGCCTCGAGCTGGGCGGCAAGTCGAAGCTCCCCTCCGCGACGCCGCTGCTGCGCAAGGGCGACGACCGCTACGCGAACCGGACGCTGGCCGGGGAGATCGCGCCCGGCTGCACCGGCATGCTGGCGCTCTACACCTATGAGGAACAGACGACCGACTCGGACGGCAACCGCCAGACCAACTACCACCGCTTCACGCTGGGGATGTCGGAGGTGCCCGAGTGCACCGACCACGTCCCCGAGCTCTACTGCCAGAAGCGCGTCGGGCTGCGGTCGATGGAGAAGTTCGAGGACGTCTTCCGCCGCTCCAAACGCCGGGTCACCCTGGAGAGCGAGGCGCTCGGCGACCGCTACGAGATCTTCGTCGGCAAAGAGCAGGACGAAGTCTGGCTGCGTCGCCTCTTCTCCCCCAGCTTCATCGTCTGGCTGACCGAATCGGCACCGGAGAAGTTCGCGTTCGAGTTGGTGTCCGGCACCCTCGTCGCCTACGTCCCCAAGCACCGCGAAGACGCCACCGACCTCGATGAGGTCGCCGCGGCGACCGGCGCGGTGGCGAAACGACTGCGGGAAAAGTCCGACGAGCCGGACGCTTAGCTAGCTGGTCGACCCACGCGCCGCGGCCCGACAGGGCCCTCCTGCGGTTCGCGCGTGCCCGGGGCATGATCCGTCGCTCGCTGAGTCATGCCGCCCATGACCGGCTCAACTCAGCGAGCGCCGAGGCCGGCGGGATCCCACCCGGACATGGCCTCAGAAACCTGAGAGCAGGGTTCCGGCGTTGGCGATCAGCCCCGCCGCGATCATCAGCATCACCGAGGGGACGAGGACAAGGGCGACGACCAGCTGGATCTTCGGCGCGGCGCGGGCGGCGCGCTCCTCGACCGCGCGGCGCCCCTCACGGCGTAGGGCGCTCGCCTGGCGGCGAAGCTGTTCGGCCAGCGGCGAGCCAAAGCGGCGCGAGCGCTCGATCGAGGCGACCAGCGTCGCCATCTCGCTGCCGGGGACGCGGACACGGAGCGCGGCCAGGGCGCCGCTGAGCGGGCTGCCGCAGGAGAGCTCGGCGACCGTTACCCGCATCTCGTCCGCCAGCGGTCCCTCTCCGGCCCCCGCCAGCTGGGCCAGGCCCTCGCCGGGGCCGCGCCCGGAGGCGATGCTGACCGCGAGGAGGTCGAGCGCGTCGGGGAGCGCCGCGACGAGCCGCCGGCGCCGCCGCCGCGCCTCGCGCTCGAGCAGGGCGTCGGGGAGGAAGAAGCCCGCGACGGGGAGCCCGAGCGCCACCGCGATCCCGATCCGTCCCGGCGCCGCGGGGGCCGCTCCGAGGGCGAGGATCGCGCCGAGGCAGGCCCCGGCCAGCTTGCCGAGGAGAAGAGCAGGAAGCGGGAGGCGCGCGGCGAGGCCGGCGCGGCGCAGGCGCTCGGGGAGATCGAACCAGGCGGCGGCGCGCGTCCAGCGCGCGCCGACCCGCTGAGCATCCGTGCTTGCGCGGCTCGAAATCCCCCCTCCACGTGGATCTCGAGCCGCGCGGGAGACCAGCAGCTCGCGACCCGCGGCGAGCGCCAGCAGGAACGCGAGGGCGAAGCAGAGGCCGACGGGGGTCAATCGACCACCCGCGCGATCCGACGGATGGCGACGAAGCCGATCACCTGCAGCCCTGCGGCCATGCCGAGCAGGACCGCCGCGGCGGGCGAGGCCGACAGCGTCGCGAGGAAGCCGGGCTGGGCCAGCTCGGCGAAGAGGGCACCGCCGGTCGGCATCGCGACCACCAGCAGCCCGGTGAAGCGCGCCTGCGCGGTGGCCGACCTGGCGTCCTCGACGACCCGGTCGCGCTCCGCGGCGCCGGCGGCGAAGCGTCGCAACAGGCCCGCGAGGTCACCGCCCGCGAGGCGCTGGCTGAGCAGCGCGGCGGCGAAGGCGTCGACGCGCTCGGAGCGCATCCGGGCCCGCCAGGCAGCGACCGCCTCGGCGGTGCCGGCGCCGAGGTCGAGCTCCGCCCCGAGCCGCGCGAGCTCGGCGGCGGCCGGCCCATCGAGGTAGGCGGCCGCGGCGGGGAGCGAGGACCGCAGCGAGCGCCCGGCGGCGAGCGAGTCGGCGACCGCGGTGGCGACTTCGGGAAGCGAGCGCTCGACCGCGGCCCGGTAACGGCGCCGCCGGCTGGAGATCGTCCAGGCGACCACCCCAGGCCCGGCGACCGAGAGCGGCAGCGCCACCTCCAGCCCACCGAGCAGCCAGCCGGCGAGGATCGCCGCGGTCGCGCCGAGTCCCGCCAGCCTGCGCCGCTCGCGCGTCGACGGCGCGTAGCCCTCGTGCCCGGCGCGGCGCAACGGCTCCAAGGCGAGGCGCAGCCAGGCCGCGACGGCGGGGCTCGCCAGCACCGCCTCGCGCGCGGCCATCGCCAACAGTCCGCCGGCGAGGGCGCCGACCAAGGCGGTCGGCGCGAGCCCGCTCGCCGCGGCGAGCCCCGCGGTCGATGCAACCGACGCAGCGGTCACCCCGGCCACCCGCGCAGGGCCGGTCCCGGCGCATCGGCCGCGCCCCTCACTTCTCCACCTCGACGATCTCGGTCACCCGCCGCGAGCCGTCCGGCATCCGCCGCAAATGGACGACGAGGTCGATGCCGCGGCGAACCTGCTCGGCGATCGCCGCGTGCGGCAGCCCCACTCCGGCCATCAGCGCCAGCGTCTCCAACCTCGCGATCGCGTCGCGCGGCGAGTTGGCGTGGACGGTCGAGAGCGCGCCGTCGTGGCCGGTGTTGAGCGCGGTCAGGAGGTCGAGTGCCTCCGGACCACGAACCTCGCCGATGACGATCCGGTCGGGCCGCATCCGCAAGGCGTTGCGGAGCAGATCGCGGATCGTCACCTCGCCGCGGCCCTCGACCCCGACCGGTCGGCTCTCCAGCCGCACCACGTGGGGTTGCTGGAGGCGGAGCTCGGCCGCGTCCTCGATCGTCACCACCCGCTCGTCCGGCGCGACGAAGCTGGACAGGGCATTCAGGAGCGTCGTCTTGCCGGAGCCGGTGCCGCCGCTGACCAGGATGCTGCGACGGTCGCGCACCGCCCCCTCGAGCCGGATGCGCTGCTCCGAGGTAAGCGTGCCGAGCTCGACCAGCCGATCCGGCCCGGGCCGCTCGGCGCCGAACCGACGAATCGAGATCGCCGGCCCGTCGATCGCCAGCGGCGGGATCACCACGTTCACCCGCGAGCCGTCGGCAAGGCGGGCGTCGACCATCGGACTCAGCTCGTCGACCCGCCGGCCCAGCGGCGCCAGGATCCGCTCGATCGCGTTGCGCAGCTCCTCTTCGCCGGTGAAGCCGATCGCCGTCGCCTCGATCCGGCCGCCGCGCTCGACGAAGACCTGGTCGGGCCCGTTGACCATCACCTCCTCGACCTCTGGATCGACGAGGAGGATCTCGAGCGGGCCGAGCCCGACGCTGTCACGGACCACGCGAGCAACGATCGCGGCCCGGTCGGCGGGCGCCAGGACCGCCGCCTCCTCGTCGACCAGCTCGCGGACGGTCTGCTCGAGGTCCGGCGCGCCCCGCCGCCCGGCGGCCGCCTCGGCGCGGCGGCGCTCGACCAGCCGACCGCGCAGCGTGGCCGCGGCTTCGGCGACATGTCGCTCGCGCGCGCTCACCACACACCCCTCCCCAGCTGTTCCTTTTGCCGTCTATTCCGGCAAAGGGAACGGCCACGGGTGGGTCGCCCCCGGGTCATCGTGCCCGCACCGGCATCACCGTGACCTGGCGGGCGAAGCTCTCGGCGGCGATCAGCCGCAGCGCCTGCGATCGAGTCAGCCCGAGGGTCGCCTCCGCGCTGCCGGTGAGCTCTCCTTCCGGCCCGGCGCCGAGCCCGAGGAGCGGCACCCCGGCGGCGGCCACGTAGGTGTGCCCGTCACCGCCGTCGCGCGGTTCGGTGGTGACGACGACGTCGACCCGGGAGCCGACCGGCGAACCGCCGCCGACGGCGAGCGCCTCGGCGCCACTGACGGAGATCTGAACCGGCCGGCGGCCCGCGGCGAGCCGCGGGCCCGGCGAATCGGTTCGGGGTGGCAACAGCTGGGCGGCGATCAGGTAGGCGCCGCTCGGGATCGCCGCCGCCGGCACCAGGCCCAGGGCTTCGGCCCGGCTGCTCAGTGCTCCGCCGGGCACGAAGCGGGCGGGGACCTGGCGCACCTCGAGGGCCCGTTCGACGACGCTCGGCGCGAGCGCCGTTCCGGGCGGCAGCGGTGCCGTGGCGACGACGACCGGCCGCAGCGCGCCGTAGCCCCGCGCCACGCTGTCGCCGTAACCATCGGCGATCGCCCCGGCGGCGACGGCAGCGAGCACCGCGGCGACACCGAACGCGATCGCCCGCGTCCGCCGGCTCATCGCCTGCCCGCCAACGGCAGCTCCAGGACCGCGCTCGTCCCGCGCTCGCCCTTATGTAGGGCGAACGCGCCGCCGTGCCGGGCGGCGGTGCGGCGCACCAGGCGCAGCCCGTGGCCGTGGCGGGCGCGCCCGGTCAGGCGACCGATCGGGCCGCGCTGGTCGCGCCGCCGCCGCGCATCGCGTCCCTTCAGCAGCGCCTCGCGCTCCCGCGTCCGCCTGCCGGCGCCGCCCCCCGAGTCGACCACCGCCAGGCAGATCCGGTCGCCTGCCAGGTCGGCGGCCAGCTCGATCGACCCGCCCCCGTGCTCGAGCGCGTTCGCGATCAGGTTGTCCAGGGCGGCGGCCAAGGCCAGTCGGTCGCCCTCCACCGCCGCCTCGTCGCCGTTCCAGCGCAACGTCAGCGCCGCCCCGAACATCGTTGCCTGCTCGCGCCAGCGTCGCCGCGCCGATTCGAGCAGTGGACGCACCGCGACGACGGCGGTCGCGCCCGCGCCGCGCTCTCCGTTGATCTCCCGCTCGAGTGCCGCCAGCGCCGCCGCCGCCATCTCTACCGGGCCGTCCCCGGACCCCGTTCCGCCCCCGCGGGGCGCCATCAACGCCAGCGCCTGCAGGGGCCGGCGCAGCTCGTGGAGGCGCTCGTTCAATACGGTTCTTCGACGGCCGTCGCGGACGGCCGCGGCGAGCGTCGCCCCCGCGCCGGCAAGTGCAGGCCAGAGCGCCGGCCTCGCGGGCGAGAAGGCGACCACATAGGCGGTGACATCGTCGATCCACATGCCCCGTCAAGGCCCGACGGGGGACGAACTCTCCCCCCGCCCCGAAACGCCAAGTTCGCTCAACGCGACAAATTCGGGGCTTCTTTCCAGATGACGGACGCATTTGCCCCGCCCAGATAATCCGCAGAGCGCTTTGGAATACTTAACGTGCGGGCAGGCGCCGCCCCCGAAATCACCGCGCGTCGACCGCCGATCTCGACTTCGCTTCCGCCCTCCTGAAAGGACCATCCGTTGGCTCAGACCCGAACCACCCCCGAGGGGATCACGCAACAACTGGCCAAGGCGCTCGCCCACCCGCTGCGCGTGCGCATCCTGACCTCGCTGAACCGTGGGATCTCCAGCCCGAACCAGCTTGCCCAGGAACTCGACGAGCCGCTCGGCAACGTCAGCTACCACGTCAAAACGCTGCTCGAATACGACTGCGTCGAACTGGTCAAAACGGAGCCGCGGCGCGGTGCCGTCGAGCACTTCTACCGGGCCACCGAGCGCGCCTTCTTCAGCGACGCCGACTGGGCCAAGATCCCGGCCTCGGCGCGCAAGGGCATCGACGGCGTGATCCTCGAGGCGATCGGCCAGGACGCCACCGCGGCGATGATCGAGGGCACGATCGACTCCCGCACCGACACGCACATCTCGCGCACCCCGCTGATCCTCGACGAGGCCGGCTGGCAGGAGCTCAGCAAGATCCTCAAGGACGCGCTGGAGTCGGCGCTGAGGATCGGCGAGGAGTCGGCGAGCCGGCTCGCCAACGAGGGTGCCGACGGCATCCCCAGCAGCCTCTCCATCCTGCACTTCGAGGTCCCGGCCAAAGAGGCCAAGTAGCCCTCCGCGGTTTCGGGTGGCCGGCGTCCCCGCCTGGGGCGCCGGCCACCAGCCTTCACGACGGCCCGCGTGCCCCGTCAACCGTCGACCAAGCGGTAACCGATCCCCCAGCAGTTGACGACGTACTTCTGGTTCTCGGGGTCAAGTTTGCGGCGGAGGCGGCTGGCGTGGCTGTCGAGGGTCCTGGTGCGACCGGCGGGCGCCTTGAAGCCCCAGACGTCGCGCAGGAGTTCGTCCTTGCTGAAGACCCGGGTCGGGTCGGAGGCGAGCACCCGGAGGAGGGTGAACTCTTTCTTCGCCAGGTGGACCTCGCGGTCGCCGACCACGACTTTGCGGCGTGAGGGGTCGACCATGATCTCGCCGATCCGGACCGGGCCGTCGCGACGGCTGTGACGGCGGCGTAGGACCGCCTGGATGCGCGCCCTCAGTTCCTCGTAGGAGAACGGCTTCTGAACGTAATCGTCGGCCCCGAGGTCGAGACCGCGAACCCGGTCCGTGGCGCCGCCGCGCCCGGTGAGGACGACGATCGGGAGCTGCGGGTCGAAGCGCGAATCAACCCCATCGGCATCGCGGATCTCGCGCAGGACGTCAAGGCCGGAGGCATCGGGCAGCGCCAGGTCGAGCAGCAGCAGATCAGGGTGGTTGTAGCGACAGAGGCGCAGCGCGTCGGCGGCGGTCTGCGCCGGCAGGACCTCGAAGCGGTCCGCCGTCAGGTGGTCACAAAGCAGGTCGAGGGTGGCATCGTCGTCCTCGCAGACGACGATCGTGGCGATCTCTTCTCGTTCGGGCAACATGGCCGTCCAAGGGCTGGGAAGGGCGGTTCTCTCCCCCCTGCCGAGCGCGCAAGGAGCGGGGAAGATGTCGGCGGGCGGTGGAACGAGGGCCGGACGATTGATTCCACCAGCCCCGGGCCGGGGAGGGATGGGATCTCGGGAAGCTGACGCCCGAGGAAAGGGACGCGGCCGTCTCGTCCACGGCCCGGGCCGGCTGTGGCCGTGGCCGAGACGGCCGAGGGTGCGGGGGGTGCCGTGGGAAGTCCACACTTCCTCCCGTGTTGTCCAACAGTCACGGACGCCCTGCGTGCCTTTTCCACCCCATACGGTGGAAAAGACACGCAGCGCGTCCCCGGCCCTTCCTCTCGGACCCGGGGACGGACGAAAGGATCAGGGAAGGGTGACGTTCCCGGCTTCTTCGTCACGGATCGGGCGGAGGTGCGGCCTCTCTCGCGCGGGACCGTGACGGGAGTCCTGCCTCCCTACCGTCCCGGGCGCCTCATGGCGCTCACAGCCTGCCAGGAGCGCCATGAGGTGCCCGGGACCATCTCGGACGGGCGGGGCGGTCGGGGCCGCGGCCGTCCCTCCGTCAGCCCCGGTCGGACGTGGAATCACCCAGCCGGCACCTCCAGCACGGCGTCGGCACCGCGGTGGGCGACGAAGCGGCGCGGCGGGACGGCGCGGCACGAGCCCAGCAGCTCGCCGTCGGGGTCGAGGAAATGGATGTCGAGCGCGAACCGCATGCCGAAGGTGTGAACCGCGGCGCAGCGCGGGATCAGCAGGCCCGGACCGGCGTCCTGGCGGTCGAGATGCGACAGCCCCAGGGCGCGGGCGTGGATACCGGTCGCGACCGGCACCTCGAGGTCGAGAACGGTGCGACGAGGGAGCCGGTCGAAGCGCGCCGAAGCCATCCCCTGGCCAAGGTTCGGGGCCTCCCGATCTCTCCCCCCGACGGAATTCGGCTTTTTTCGCACGACTTCATCGCCAAAATCCCTTCTCACTGCAACCCCGCGTTCAGGTGGGTGCCCGGCATGGCACGGAACTAGGATGATCGGCAAGATGCACCCCGCTGCGGCACGGGCTTCGCCGCGGCTTCGGCTTCAACTCAAATGGAAAAGAAAACGACCCGCAGAGGGAATTACGAGTCTGGCTCCGACTACGTGTTGGAGTACGGAGAGCTCCGCTTCGCGTTCAACGAGGAAGACTTCGCGCAGCGCGTCGAGCAGGCCGCGGTGAAGCTCGCCTTCGTCAACCAAGGGCTGAGCGCGGAGGAGCTCGACGACCTCCTCGACCTCGCGGTCAGCGGTGAGATCGCCGAGCCCAGCTCCCCCCTCGGCGAACACATCAACGAGAACTGGGAGGACCTGGTCGGCCCCTCCAACCGCAGCCTCGTCCACTGGATCCGGCGCCTCGTCTTCCGCGGCGCCTGGCTCGACCAACGGGTCAAGGAGGGCGAGCTCGACGTCGTCTTCGACGAGCGCACCCAAACCTTCGGCTACGTCCAGCCCGACCGCAGCTCCGAGCTCATCGAGCTCTCCAAGGAGCCGTCGTGGCGCCGCATCGCCTACCGCCGCTGAGGTCGTCAGACACGGCGCATTTCGGCGTCGCCTCGGCCGCTCGCCTTCGGGTCACGCACTCTGGTGCGCTCCCCTCGGCTCGCTCCCTGCGCCCTTGAACTGCCCGGCCTGACGGCCTCAGCCCCGCTCTAGGGCGACGACGACGGTCAAAGACCCCTCGCCGCTCGCCGCGTTGGCGCGGCCGGCGTCGAAGAGCGCCTTGGCGCCGTCGGTGTCGCCGAACGCCTCGGTGAAGCGGGTCAGGGAGTCGACCAGGAGGATCACGTCTTCGCCGTCGGCGGCGCGGCGCTGGGCCGCGGCAAGCGCGTCATCCGCGTGGCGCGCCTGGCCGGCGGAAACCAGCTCGGCCTGGGGCGCCTCGCGCTTCCAGTCGGCCAGCTCCTCGGGGCTCGGGTCGATCAGCAGGGCGACCGGGTCGGGCCCGTCGGAGGCCCCGGCGAGGTCGGCGGCAACCCCGCGCAGCAGCTCGGTGGCCGCCTCGCGACTGTCGGCAAGCACCACCGCCTGGCGACCGGACTCGGCCGGCAGCAGCAGATCCTGGATCGTGACCCCGTCGCGGCGACGACCGAAGCGGCGACGGCGACGGCGACGTTTCGGGCGCGCGCCCTCCTCTTCGTCCTCGTCGCGCCCGGGCGACGAAGGCGTGGACGCGCGCTTGGGAGCGCTCGACTCCGGCAGCTTCTCTTCTTCGTCCTCGACGTCGGTGCGCTCCTCGCGCTCGCGCCCGCTCGCGGTGCGGCGACGGCGGCGGCGCGGCCGCTCGCGGCCCTCCTCGGCGTCGGAACCACGCGACGACGATTCGCCCGCGTCGCCGTTGCCGTCGCCGTCGCTCAGCCGCTCGATCAGCTCGGCGCGGCTGAGCATCCGGAAACGCTCGACGCCGGCCGCGGCCGCAAGCTGGTGAAGGTCTGCAAGATGTTTGGATTCGAGCTCGGTCTTGGTCATCGGAGGGCGACTTTAGTCAACGGGCGACGCCGCCGGCGCGGCGGTACCGCCGATGCTCCGCGCCGGGTCGACGCCTTCCTCCGCGGCGACGTCCTCCCAGGCCGCGATCTCCGCCTCGATCCGCGCCTCCGACCAGCTCAGCTCCCCGCCCAGAGCCGCGGCGATCGGCCGTCGCACCTCCGGGTCGCGCAGTGCCGGGGCGGCGAGAATCCCCAGCCGGGTGCGCCTCAGCAGCACGTCGGCCAGCGAGCGGGCCTGCTCGGCGCGCGCGGCCACCACCACCTCGGCCAGCAGGTCGGGACGACCGGGGACGATCGGCGCCGCCAGCCCGGGCCGCTCCCGCGCCACGTCGAGCACCCGCCGCGCCGCGTGACCGTAACGGAAGGCGAGCTGGGAGAGCGCCCCCTCTCCCACCTCCTCGGGCGCCTCGAGGTCGGCCGGGCGCGCTGCCATCCCGAGCGGTATCTCCGCCGTGTGGCAGGGTGCCTGGCGGCCTTCGCGCTCGACCAGCCGATCGACGGTCAGCTTCGCCATCCGCCGATAAGTCGTGAGCTTTCCGCCAGTGATCGTCAGCATTCCCGATGAGGTCTCGTACAGCTCCTCCTTGCGCGAGATGTCGACCGACTTGCGCGGATCGCCGCTCGAGATCAGCGGCCTCACCCCGGCGTAGGCACCGACCAGATCGCCCGACCCGAGCGCCGTACCGAAGAACGAGTTCGCCGCGTCGAGCAGATACTCCACTTCGGCCTCGGCCGGGCGCGGGTGGCGGATGTCGCCCTCGAAGTCGTTGTCGGTGGTGCCGATCAGCGTTCGCCCGTACCAGGGCAGCGCGAAGATCATCCGCCCTTCGCCCGCCGGCACGATGCAGGCGGCCTTGCCCATCGGCAGGTCGGCGGCGTCGAGGACCAGGTGGGTGCCGCGACTCGGCGCGATCCGGGGCACGTCCTCCTCCTCGAGCACCTCAGGGCGGATCGTGTCGGCCCAGACCCCGGTCGCGTTGACGACGTGATCGGCGGCGACCTCGATGCGCTCGCCCGAGTCGGCCTCGACGAAGGCGACCCCGGAGGCGCGACCGGCCCCGCCTGTGACCTCGACCACGTCGGCGCCGTTGAGCGGGACCGCGCCGTAACGTTCGGCCTCGCCGAGCACGGTCAGCACCAGGCGCACGTCGTCGGTCTGGCAGTCGTAGAAGAGGTAGGCGGCGTGCGGGTCGCGCGAGGCGAGCGCCGGGACCAGATCCAATACCTCGTCGTGGTCGATCGTCCGGTGGCGATCCGGCGACCAGTACGAGTCCTCGCCCTCGGCCTGGGAGGCGCGCATCTCGCGACGGGTGCGACCCACCCGCGTCGTCGCCATCACGTCATACATGTTCAGGCCGATGCCGACTTTTCGGTCACGTTTCTCCTCGCCGAGCGCGGCGACCAGGAACGGGGTCGGGTAAACGAGGTGCGGCGCGAGGTGGACCAGCAGCTGGCGCTCCAGCAGCGCCTCGCGGACCAGGCCGAGGTCGAAGTTCTGCAGGTAACGGAGGCCGCCGTGGACCATCTTCGAAGAGCGGCTCGAGGTGCCGACGGCGAAGTCGTCGCGCTCCAACAAGGCGACCGAATAGCCGCGGGAGGCAGCGTCCAGAGCGACCCCGGCGCCGGTGATGCCACCGCCGATCACGACCACCTCGAAGTGGTGGCCGGCGATCGCCTCGATCGCCGCGGCGCGGGTCAGCACCGGCCCGCCCTCGCGCGCGCCGCGTCGAACCGATTGGCCCTGCCAAGGTCCATCCGACGAGGGTACTCGTCCCCGCGCTGTTCCTTTCTTCGGCTATGCCGGAATAAGGAACAGCGCGGGGAGCGGCGCGGCTTGGTGGGAGGGCGGCGCTGCTCAGCGCGAGGGCGGCGTGGCCTTCGGGTGGGTCGCCCGCCAGCGCTTGTACGGGCCGAAGCCGAGCGCGAAGAGGAGGCCGCCGGAGAGGAGCCCGGCGACTATGGACCCGAGGACCGAGCCGCCGGAGCCGGAGTCGGGGTCGGATTCGGCGGCGGAAGCGCCGGGGGAGGACGATTCGCTGCCTTCCGGTTCGATCGGCGAGGTGTCTTCGGGGATCGCACCTTCGTTGGCGCCCGGAGCTTCGGTCGGCGGCGCGCCACCTGCCGTCGCGCCGACGCCTCCCGGTCCACCCTTCCCCCCCTTCTTGCCGCCCTTGCCGTGGTGGGCATTCGTCCCCGAGGAATCGACGCCTGCCGCTTCGCTCGGGAATTCGGGCGTCGGCGTCGGCGACGGCGTCACGCCGCCGACTTCGGGCAGCGGCAGAGGTTCCGGGCTCGGGGTGGGGGGCGGCGTCGGCTTCGCCTTCGGCTTGGGCGCCCGCGGCGGCGCTTCCAGCGGCAGGTGCTTCTTCGCCGCGCCCACCATCACCTGGCCGGTGACCCAGACCGGCGTCTGGTCGCTCTTCGAGGAGTAGCGATAATGGCCATCACCGGCCTGGTTGGCTTCGAGATATTCGAAGGCCGACTTGCCGCCGCGCTTGAACTCGGCGGGGTTGGCGCCCGCGGCGAGCAGTCCCTCCACCGCCCAGGCCGTCGACTGGGTGTTGAGCGCGCCGTTGCCGCTGATCCGGTAGCCGCCGCCCTGTTGCTGCACCTGACGGAGATAACCGACCGCGCGCTTCGCCGCCTCCGAGGACGGCGTCAACACCTGCAGCACCGCGCCGGTCCCGTCGGCGTTGCTCGGCGAACCCGCCGTGTCGCCCCAGCCGCCGTCTTCGTTCTGCACTTCGCGCAGCCAGCCGACGGAGTCGGAGACGTTGGCGATCCCGGCCGAGCGCAGCGCCAGCACCGCGTAGGCCGTCGAGTTGGGCCAGCCCTCATAAGAGCCGTCCTTGCGCCGTTTGGCGAGCAGCGCCGCGACCAGGTTGCGACCGGCGAAATCGCGCGGTTCGACCCCGGCGCCCTCCAGGGCCAGGATCGTACGGGCGAGGTCGCCAGGGCTCTGCACTTCGGCGATCGCGCCCTGGAGGAAGTCGACGGGCGACTTGCCGCCGGAAGTGACGTCCTGCGGGTTGACCCCGGCCGCCTCGAGGCCGAGCATCGCCCAGCCGGTCATCGCCTGAGCGGAGTCTGCGCCGCGCTTTTCTCCCCAGCCACCGTCTTCGTTCTGAACCCCTTCGAGCCAACCCGCAGCGGCTTCGGGGCCGCCCTTGGAGGCGGCCTCGGCGTGGGCCGAAGCGAAGGCGCCGAGCAGGAGGAGGGCGAGGACGACCACGGCGATGCGGCCGGTGGTCGCGACGCTTTCGCGCGGGACCGCGACGCCAGGCGTGCCGGCCGACGAGATCGTCCCGGCTTCCCCCCGCCGCCATTCGAAACGTTCACGGAATCGAATCAACATACGAATCATTGCCGGCCCGGCGGCCAGCGCGAGCACCACGTTGCCGGCTGCATGGGCGACTTCAAAGGGGACCGCGCGCCCCTCGATCAGCCAGAAGCGCTCCCAGGAGAGGCTGCCGCCGTAGGTTGCCATCAGCGAGAAGTTGAGGATGGCGCCATAGCCGACCGCGGCGAGGCCGCAGACCGAGGCGAGCGTCAGCCGTCCCACGTTGCGGGTGCCGAGCGCCAGCGCCGCGCCAAGGATGCCGCAGAGCCCCCACGCCGCCATCTGCCAGGGCGTCCACGGTCCCTGCCCGAACCAGAAGTTGGAGATCAGCGCCGAGAAGGCGCCGACCGCGAAGCCCGCCGCGGGCCCGAGCGCATAACCGGCGAAGATGACGATGTCCGTGGTCGGCTTGACGTTGGGGAAGGCGGCGAAGGCGATCCGCCCGGCGATCGCCAGCGCGGCCAGCGCGGCGACCAGGGCGACCACCTGCGCGGGTGGCCGGGAGCGCTCGTACCAGGCGAACCCGGTCAGCAGGACCGCGGCGAGGATCAGGAAGCTGACCAGTTGCCAGCTCATCCGCCACCCCCGGGTCCTCCCGACCTTGGTCGCCATATCTGGCGACCAAGGTCGGGAGGTTGATCCAAGAGCAGGGCGGCACCTTGCTCCGGCGTGACGACGCCGGGGACGTCGAGGACGCGGGCGACCTCGGTGGCGAAGTACCAGCCGCCGGAGAGGATCTCGGCGCTGGGGCCGTCGGCGATGACGACGCCGTCGCCGAGAAGGATGACGCGCGCCGCGAACTCGGCGGCGAACTCGACGTCGTGGGTGGCGATGACGATCGCCGCGCCCTGCGCGGCGAGGCGATCGACGAGGACCATGAGGTCGTCCTTGCGGCCACGGTCCATGCCGCGGGTCGGCTCGTCGAGGGCGACCAAGCCGGGGACACCGTCGCCGTCGAGGCGCCCGGCGAGGGCGATCGCGAGGGCGAGGCGCTGCCGCTCGCCGCCGGAGAGATCGCGCGGGTCGGCGTCGAGCGCGTGCTCCATGCCGACCGCGCGCAGGGCGGCGAGGCCGGCATCGCCGGGGAGCTCGTCGCCGACCCGCTCGCGGACGAGGAAGTCGCTCGGGTTCTGGGTGAGGAGCGCCATCCGCTCCGCGGATACCCGGCCGGAGACCGGGTCGGTCAACCCGGCGGCGGTACGCAGGAAGGTGCTCTTGCCGGCGCCGTTGCGACCCATGAGGGCGACCCGCTCGCCGGGGGCGACGGTGAGGTCGACGCCGCGGAGGACGTCGCGGGGCCCCGCGCCGCTGTCGAGCTCGACCCAGAGGCCGGCGGCAACGAGGGCACCGACGTTGCGGCTTCTTCGGCGCGTCGGGAAGCGGGACGGGGGGGAGATTTCGCCGCTCGAACCCTTCCCCGGGTGGGGGACGGCGGTGGCCGCCCGGCCCTCCCCCAGCGTCCGCCGCGCGTCGCGCACGCCGACCGGCAGCGGCTCCACGTCGGCCATCGAGAAGAGGCGCGCGGCCGGCGTCGTCAGCGTCGGATCCGTCTCCCGCGTCCAGCCCAGGAACTCGCGCGGGGCACCGTCGAACCCGATCCGCCCGCCCTCGACCGCGACCACCCGGTCCGCCGCTGCGAGGCAGCGCTCGAGCCGGTGTTCGGCCAACACCACCGCCACCCCCCACTCCTCGTTCAGCCGCCGCAACAGCCAGACCAGCTCGTCGCCGGCGACCGGGTCGAGCTGCGAGGTCGGCTCGTCGAGCAGCACCAGCCGGGGCCGCGTCACCAGCGCCGCCGCCAGCGCCACCCGCTGCAGCTCACCCCCCGAGAGCGTGTCGACCGCCCGCCCCAGCAGGTGCGGGATCGCCAACGCGAGCGCCACCTCCTCGACCGCCCGCGCCCGCGCGCCGGGGCCGTCGCCGCGCATCTCCAACGGCAGCTCGATCTCCGCCGCCACGGTGGTCGAGACGACCTGCGTCTCCGGATCCTGGGCGACATAGCCGACCGCGGCGGCGAGCTCCCCCGGCCCGGCGGCGATCGCGTCGAAGCCTGCCACCTCGACCTGCCCGTCGACCTCCCCGCCGTAAAAGTGCGGCACCAGCCCGCAGGCGGCGCGCAGGAGCGTCGACTTGCCCGACGCCGAGCGGCCCGCCAGCAGCACGAACTCCCCCGGCGCGACCGCGAGTGAGACATCGAGCAGCGCCGGCGCCGGCGCGCGCGGGTAGGAATAGGAGAGGCGCTCGACCGCGAGGGCCGGCGCGGCGCCGTGACGAATCGCGAGCTCAGACACGACCGAGCCCCTCCGCGCGCGCCACCGTCGGCCGCCGCACCACCCGTCGCCCCGCACCCCGCCAGGGCGCCAGGCCGCTTGCCAGGACCACGGCGCAGACCGCCGACGTCGCCGGTCCGATCCCGATGTGGATCGTCGGGTAGGGACGGAAGTCGTCGGCGCCCGCGACCTTGCCGAGGACAGCCGCCGCCAGCACGACCGCAGCCACCGCGTAGAAGCGGGCGTCGTAGCGACTCGGCTCCCGCCGCCGCTGGCCGCGCGGGCCGCCGAGGCTGTAGCCGCGCAGCTCGAGCGTCGCCGCCACGTCGACGGCGCGGTCGAGCGAACCGGCAAGCAGGCGCCGCGCCAGCGCCCCCCGCCCCACGGCCGCCGCCCCCGGGCCGCGCAGCCGCGAGGCGTCGCGCAGCCGCCCGGCGTCGGCCGCCGCCACCGGCACCAGCCGCGAGACCAACGTCGCGGTCAACGCCGAGCGCGCGGCGATCGGACGCAGCGCCCGCAGCACCCGATCAGGGTCGACGCAGGCCGAGTAGACGCCGAAGGCGACCATCGTCACCGCCGCCCGCAGGCCGATCGAGACCCCGGCGACGATCGCCTCCAAGGTGATGTCGACCTGGCCGAGGATCGGCAGCGTGCCGAGCCGCGCCAACACCGTCTCACCGCGGTGGACGACGAGGGCGTTGACGACGATGATCAGGAGCGCCAGGCCGAGCCCCATCCGCAGCGCCGCACGGACCGCCGAGCGCGCCCCGGCCAGCCACCCGGCGAGACAGGCGGCGATCCCCGCCGCAGACAGCACGAGCGGGCTCGAGTAGAGGAAGGCGACGACGACCAGCGCACCGAGGTAGGCCACCGCGGCACCGGGGCGCGCCGATTGCAGCGGCCCGCGGCGGGGGATGTAGGCGAACGGCGATCTCATCTGGACCACTAGGACCCAGAGCGGAGCGGCAGCGACGTCAGCGCTCCCGCTTCACTCTCCACGGCGTAATGGTCGCGCAGGTCGCCGGAGTCGAGCGCTTCGGCCGCGCCCCGCACGGCGCCGACCGTCCCACCGGTGACCAGCCAGACCGGCGGGCCTTCGTAGCGCCGGGTCGCCGCGACCAGCCCGGCTCCCGCACCGAAGGTGCGCGCCTCCTTGCCGTTTTCGTCGAGCCCGACCAAGCGCCAGGTGCCGCCGTCCGCGGCGAACTCGGCGTAGACCCCGCTTTCGGCCGGGCCCGCCTCGAGCAGCGCCGCGGTCGGGTCGGAGCGCAGCTCCGCCCACGGGCCGACCAGCACGCGGATCGCCCCCTTCGGCGACCCCGAGGCGATCTCCACGCCTTCGTCCGCGAGCGCCCCCCGCACCGTCGCGCACGCATCATCCGCCCCCTTGCATTCGACCGCGACCACCGACTTGTGCCCTTCCCAGCCGGTCGTGAACGGCGCCGGCCAGGAGCCGACCACCGCCGGCACGTGCGCGGTCGCCGACCAGTTGTGGATGTCCCACCAGATCCGGTCACCCCCGGTCAGCGATACCTCGGCGGCGCCGACCGGGGACTCGACCCCGTTGACGTAGAAGAACCAGTCGTAGGGATGGCCACCGCGCTGCGATTCTTCGATCCCGTCGATCGACTTCACGTAGCCGCCGCCATACCGCGTCTCGAGTTCGTCGACTTCTCCTTCCAAGAAGCGCATCACCGTGTCGGATTCGTTCGCTTCTCCCGACGATTCGGTGACCTTCACCGTGCCGAATTCGCGCGTCACCGTCAGGTCGACCGAGCCGACGTCGGAACCGGGGCCGAGGCCGCAGCCGGCGGCCACGAGCGCGGCCCCGAGGAGCAACGCGATCGCGACCGCCGTGCCACGGCGAGACATCAGCTACCGGCGGGGCACTTGCCGGCGAAGCAGACCGGCTCCTGCGCCGAGGGGATCGCGTCCCCGATCGCGGCACTGATCAGGGTCGGTTTGGTCAGCGTCACCATCACCTTGCCCTGGGCGTCGGTGGGGCCCGTCGCGCCGGTCACGGTCGCGCCCTTCATCGGCTTGTGCTGCCCTTTTTCGTTGTAGGCGTAGACGTGGACCGGGAACGGCACGCCGGCGGTCGCCTGCTGCGGCGCGCTCAGCACAAGCTCTTCCGGGTACGGGTAGGACGGCGCCAGGTCCCAGAGGACTTCGTCGCCCGCCTTGATCTTCGCCTTTTCGCCGCCGACCGTGGCGCCCTTGTGGTTGATCTTCAGGTACCAGGAGGCATTCCCCTTGGCGACGCTCTTGCCGATACCGCAGAGGCCGAGGCCAAAGCTGAAGTGGTCGGTGAGCGAGATCGGCGCTAGCCGGCGAATCGTCTTCGCGCCGTTGGCGAGCAGGCCGAGCGCGGTGTTGCCTTTCACCGTCACGGACTTGCCGCTGCCGCCGGTGCCGGCTCCGAGACAGGTCGCCTTCGGGCTGGTCTTGACCTTGACGTTGGCGGTCTTGACCGACTGTTCGGCGAGCACCACGTTGCCCTTGCCGACCACGCGCAGGGTTGCGGTCGTGGCGGAGGCGCTCGCGGTCATGGCGAGCGCCAGGCAGAGGACCAGCGCACACGCGGCCGCGGTCCGAAGTTGCATCGTTCTTGGCATATGAGCCACCCTTTCCTCGAGGGTCGTTTTGGCTGGCCGGGGACAGGTCTCCTGGCTTCCGGGATTTGGGTGACCGCACCTTCCCGGGGACGTGGGCGCCCCCAGTGGCATGACGTCCGACCAGCGACGCCCGCGACCTCCTCGACCCGGTCACAGTGGCGGGACCACGCCGGTTTCGCACCGGACTTCCCTTGACCACCGACCGTATTTCCGTGCTGAGTCTATTAGTCTCCTACCGCTCTGGCATCACCTGAGCAATGGGATGTCCTCGTCCGATGGAGGTGTGAGATGAAGCGTTCGGGATGGCGGGGCCCCTCGCCGGCCCTCGTGATCGCCTGCCTCGCCCTGTTCGTCGCCCTCGGCGGCACGGTGCTGGCGGCGACCAAGATCGATGGCAAGACGATCAAGGTCAAATCGCTGCCGGGGAACCGCCTCAAGCTCGGGTCGGTGCCCGGCAACCGCATCGCGGCCCACTCTCTGACGGGCGACCGGATCAAGGTCGACACCCTGGGCGAGGTCCCGAGCGCCGCCCACGCCGGATCCGCCGACAGCGCCCGCCACGCCCAGACCGCGATCGCCGCCGACCACGCCACCGACGCCACCACCGTCAACGGCCACGCCGTCGGCTGCCCGACCGGCAGGCGCCAGTTCGCCGGCGCCTGCTGGGAAATGGAGGCGAGCACCGCGCAGGTGAACGCCCCTGAAGCGGCGGAGGCGTGTGCGGCGCGTGGCGGCGAACTCCCAAGCGCGCTGGCCCTCACGGCATTCGCCAAACAACCCGGTGTGACCCTCGATGTCGGAGGCGAGTGGACCGACCAGATTGGCAATATCGGGGAATTGAACGATTTCGGCGTCGTCGTCGTTCTGTCGGGGTGGACTATCGATGCATACCCATCAACCTGGCAACGCCACTTCCGCTGCGTGAGCCCACTCGTCACCTAAGCGCGCCGACTAACCTGCGGCGATGTCCGGCCGCGCCGTCGTCGTCACCCGGATCGCTGCCGGGATCGCCCTCCTCGCGCTCTTCGCAACCGGCCCCGCGAGCGCCGCACCCACCCCGCGCCGGGTCGAACGGTTCTGGACGCCGGCGCGGATGGCGGCCGCGCGGCCGCTCGAGCTGGAGCTCGGCCGCGAGGGTCGCGCCGCAGTCCACCTCGGCCCGCGTCCCCGTGCCGCGAGCGCCAGCTACTCGGTGGTCGCGTCGCCGGAAGTCCCGCCGTTCGCCTGGAACGGCAGGCTCTACCTGCGCCAGGCCGGCAAGGAAGCCTTCTGCTCGGCGACCGCGATCGACTCGGCGAGCCGACGGCTGGTCCTCACCGCCGGCCATTGCGTCAACAGCGGGCCGCGGAACGGCAAGCCCGGCGTCTGGTCGACCGACCTCGAGTTCGTCCCAGGCTTCAACCTCGGCGTCGCGCCGTACGGCACCTTCGTCCTCTCCGGCCGGCCGCGCGCCCTGCCCGGCTGGACCAAGGAAGGGAACCCCGCGTTCGACCTCGGCGCCTTCCTCACCGAACCAAACGCCGCGGGCGCCGCCCTTGCCGACGCCGTCGGCGGCGGCGCCACGATCGTCACCGACCGCGGCCGGCGCCAGCGTTTCGAAACGTTCGGCTATCCAGGCGGCACCGAACGCATGCGCACCTGCGTCTCCGGCTTCGCCGGCGAAGACCCGATCACCGCCCCCCTCCCGGGCCCCTCGCCGATCGGGATCCGCTGCGACTGGCTCCCGGGAGCAAGCGGCGGCGGTTGGCTGATCGACGGCGGCCAAACGATCGACGGCCTCACCAGCTACATCACCGAAGGCACAAAGAATCCACTCACCTACGGCCCCTACTTCTCCGCCGCCACCGTCGGCCGCCTCGTCGCCGGCCTATAGGTGCTGCCTCGACGGCCCATCAACACGTGGGGGGGCGGGTGGCGCTGGGCGCGCGGGCTCGCTAGGAGTCGAGCAGGCGGCGGTAGAAGCGGTAGTCGCGGCGGTCGGGCCGGAGGTTCGAGGCGAGCGCCAGGTGGTGGCGGGCGCGGCGGGTGTCACCGGTCATGCTCAGCGCGCGTCCGAGGCAGAAGTGCGCGTAATCGTTGACGGGGTGGCTCTCGACCACGGCACCGAACTCGACCGCGGCCAGTCGGAAGCGCCCGGCCCGGTAGTAGGCACGGCCGAGCGCCTCGCGCACCGAGGTCTTCTCCGGTTCACGGCGGGCCGCCTCGGCGAGAGGCTCGGCGGCATCCTCGAAGTCGCCCTCCTCGAGCAGCTCGATGCCACGCCGGTAGAGCGTGTAGGTGGGCTCAGGCGCAGGCTCGGGCATCGCCCGATTGTAGGTCCCTACCGAGATGGGTCCCGGGGGCGCTCAGAAGGGGGCTTTTAAGACCGGAGCCGGCCCTACAACTGACGGGCGCGGACGGCGGTGCCGTAGGCGCAAACCTCGGTCCAGGTGGTGCCGAGCTCAGAGGTGTCGTAACGGAAGGCGACGATCGCGTTGCCGCCTTTCGCTTCGACTTCCTCGATCAGCCGTTCGGTCGCGTGTTCGCGGCCTTCTTTCAGCATCTTCGTCATGCCCTTCAACTCGCCCCCGGCGAGCGATTTGAGCGAGGCGCCGATCTGAGAGCCGACGTTGCGCGAGCGGACGGTGAGGCCGAAAGCCTCGCCGAGGACCTCCTCGATCTCGTATCCGGGGCCGAGGTCGTTCATGGTCGAGATGATCACGCCGGGCAGCCTAGCCGGCGGGCCGGAGGCGAAGTGAAAGTTCGGTCAAATGTCCAGGCGGAAGACCCAGCGGCGGCCGTCACGATCGTCCCCGTCCCGCTCCGGGAAGCGGCGCCAGCCAAGCGATTCGTACAGAGTGTGGGCACCGGTCTGATGCGGACGGCTCCAGAGCGCGATCCCCTCCGCGCCGAGTCCCCGTGCCCACTCGATCGCGCCGACGACCAGCGCGCGGCCGACCCCCTGCCGTCGCGCCCGGTCGGCGACCGCCAGCCGCGCCAGCTCGGCCTCCCCCGGCCCGGCGACCGAGCGCCCCGGCGCCCCCGGCGCGAGGACGGCCGCGACGGCGACCACCTCGCCCCCGTCGTCGACGGCCACTGTCACGTGCGCAGAGGCCGCGACCGCGAAGTACTCCTGCAAGGCGTAGGGCTCCTGCCGACCTTCCGGCCCGACCCCGGCATAGGCCTCGGTCCAGAGTGCCGCCACCGCCGCCGCATCGCCCTCGTCCGCCTCTCGGATCCTCATCGACGAAAGGCTAGCCCTGCCCTCCCGGCTCAACCCCGGTCATTAGCAGGCGGCGAAAACGAACGCAACTGTTTGTCTGCGCAATACTGGCGGAAACCGGGCCGACGGCCCCTCACGGATCAGTGATTATCGGATCCGTCGATGTGACGACTTCGAACCGAAATGCCTGCAAACAAAGACATTAATCACGGAACTGTGACAAAGACTTTAAGCCTTGATGGAGGCTCGGCCGATACACCGACGTTTGCAGACAAAACATTTCAATTGCTCTATGCTGCCGCCCCGACGATGGGGGACGACAAGAAAACCGACGACAACGAACTGCTGATCGCGCTGAGGCATCCGCTGCGCCGGCAGATCCTCCGGGCGATGGTCGCGCAGGATCCGATCAGCCCGCGCGAGATCTCCGAGGAGCTGAAGGAGCCGCTCTCCAACATCAGCTATCACGTCCGCGTGCTCGCCGACTGTGGCGCCGTCACCCTCGTGGACACGACGCCGGTGCGCGGATCGATGCAGCACTTCTACTCGCCGACGATCGAGGAGCCCTGGGCCCTCGCGGTTCTCGGACTTAGCGAGGATGGCGAGCCGACGCCGGGGGGCGAACTCGAGGAGCCGGAGCCTTAGGGTCACGACGATGGTGGCGCCCGCGGAGAACCCGACCAACGAAGGCGAGGACGCCCGACTGGAATCGATCCTGCTTCAGCGCCTCCTCGACCTCCACCCGACCCGGGTCACGGTCGACGAGCTGGCCCTCGACCTGAGCGGTGTCGAGGACGACTTCGCCGCCCGCGACGGCATCGAGCGGGCGATCGGCGAATTGGCCCGCACCGGCCTCGTCCACCCGGTCACCGACGACGGCTTCGTCACCCCCACCCGCGCCGCCGTCCGCCTCGGCGAACTCCTCGGTCCCCTGACCTGATCCGCCCCCGAACTCACCCGGGCACGCCGCCGGCGACGAGGCGGCGGAAACCGGTGCGCAGGCGAGTCGACAGCTCCTCGGCGGCGATCGCCGCGGCGGGGTCCTCGTCGTCGGTTCCCGTCACCAACACCACCTCGGTCGCCTCGAAGCTGCCAACCTGGTCCTCGACCGCCTGGACGATGTCCTCGTCGCCGACCCGCGCCTCGGCGACCACGCCGACCTTGGCCAGCGAGGCGACGGAGAGAACCAGGGCTTTCTGCGCCTCACGGCGGGCGGGCTCGAGGTCGGAGGCCCACCGATCGAAGAAGCCGATCCGCACGGGCGCGAGGATCATCACCTCGGCCAGGTCACGCGTGCCATCGACGCCCGCTTCCGCGGCGATCGCCGCGGTGGTCGCCGGATCCTCGACCGCCCGACTCACCACCACCAGCAGCCGCCGCCGCAACAGCGGATCAGGCGCGACGCCGATCCCCCCGCGCGGGCGCATCCGCACCGCGACGTAGATCAGCCCCACCGCCACCAGGGCACCGAGGGCCAACCCGGCCCCGGGCCCGGCAAGCATGACGCCGCCGACGATCAGGACGACGATCGCGATGACGGTCAGCAGCAGCTTCCAAGGTGCCACCGACCAAGCCTGCCACGGCGATCGCCGTCCCGCCCCTTGCTCCCGGTTTCAGGAGCCCTTCGTGATTGCCGCAGGCGCCATCCGCTCCTGCGAAGTGCCCATCCGCACTGTCGCCACCTCCGTGTCGGTGCTGCGTTTCCCTGTCCGCCACGCATACCCGGCGGGTCACTACTTTTACTCCAGGTGATTACAGCAATCAAGTTGAAACCGGTAAAAGCAGACAAATAAACGAGAATTTAAGATCGTTTCTGGACTTCTTGATCTAGAGTGATTAGCGTTTTTCCATCGGCGTCTTGCCACCGCTGTGCCCCTTGCCAACGACCGAAGGAAGCCCCCCTTGCCGAAAACGAAGAAGAAGGACGGCGTCGAACAAATCGTCGCCAAAGCCTTCGCACACCCACTGCGCGTGCAGATCCTGATCATTCTGAACGAGCGGGTCGCAAGCCCCAATTTGCTCGCTCAAGAGCTCGATCAGAGCCTCAACCTCGTCGCCTACCACGTCCGCGTTCTCGAGAAATACGACTGCATCGAGCTCGTCGACACCAAGCAGCGCCGCGGCGCCACCGAGCATTTCTACCGGGCGACGCGCCGGCAGTTCCTCAGCGACAGCGAATGGGCGCGGATGCCGCAGAGCCTCCGCCCCGGCCTCTCCGGCGCGATGCTCAAATCGGTCTTCGACGACATCGAGGAGGCGGTCAAAAGCGGCACCATGGACGAGCAGGAGGATCGCCACCTGAGCCGCACCCCGCTGGTCGTCGACAAGCAGGGCTGGGACGAAGTGTCGAACCTCCTCTCGGAGACCCTCGACCGGGTCTTCGAGATCCAGAGCGAGGCCTCCGAGCGCCTCTCCAAATCCGGCGAGAAGAGCATGCTCTCGAAGGTCGAGATGCTGCACTTCCGCTCCCCCGAGCCGGCCGCCTGAGCGGTCCGGAGGGCGAGGACCGGGCGCCGCTCGCGAAAGGGCGGCGCCGGCCCGCGGCGATCGCCTACGACGCGCTGAGCGGCCCTGCGACCTCCGGCGCCGCGCCTATGACGCGGTGAGCGGCGCCGCGGCCTCCGGCGTCGCAACCACGAAGGAGAAGCTCTCCTCCAGGTAGAGGTGCACCTCGGTTGCGTCGTGGTGGTCGTAGCCGATCGAGAGGTCCTGGCCCGATTCGAGCAGGAAGTCGCCGCCGCGCAGGCTCATCGCGACCGCGCCCGACAGCCCCGGCACCCAGACGGTAGGCCCGCCGTCGAGGATTCTCCCCAGGTGATCAAGCAGCGGATAACCGCCGTGCTCGGCCGTCTCGATCACCTTGATGTACTCGTCGGGTCCGAGCGCCAGCCCATAGGGACCCTCGACCCCGGCCTCGCGCAGCCCCTCGATCGCCCGCGCGACCGCGCGCGGGTAGGCGTCGGCCGCGGCCCCGAGCGGTTCCGGCTCGAACGACGAGGACTCGATCACCCCCTGGATCCCGGCCTTCGGCCAGCCGTTGAAGACCGCACCGTTCTCGGCGACGGCGATCTGGTGGGCCGCCTGGTCGAGCGACTCGAGGTCGACGTCGACGGCGCCGCGGTCGTCGTCGCGCATCTCCGCACGGGAGACGCTGAAGTCGACCCGCACCTCGACCAACGGCAGGACCCGCCGGCGCAAGGCGGTGACGCCCTCCTCGGCACCGTCGACCGCCTCGACCCGGCCGAGGTTCGTCGCCGAGTGCTGCCAGCCCTGCGGTCCGAGGAAGTCGACCAGACGACGGGCCGCCAACGGTCCGGAGAGGCGCACGCGCGCCTCCTCGTCGAGCAGCTTCCAGTTCGAGTCGGTGAGCGGCGCGTGGCCGCGCAAAAGGTGGTTCATCGTCCCTGTCCCTTCATGCTGCCGATTCGCTATGAGCCTTCGCCTGTGGGGCGCGCGCGGTAGTCCCGCGACGCACCGCGAGACTACCCCCCGCTCCTGCCGGGCGTGCGCGACCGAAGTCGGATCGGCGCCCTAAGAACCTCTCGCTATGGTGTGACACCGGTGCCCTCCGGTGCCGGGCGCCGCATGGTTCCAGCCGATAGCGAAGAGATACGACCGGTCCCCGAGGGCTCTCCGACCGGCCCGGGAGTGGGCCTCGTCGCCGAGACGCTCCTCTGGCGCCGCCTGCGCGATCAGGGCGACACGGCCGCGCGCGAGGAGCTCGTCCGCCGTTACCTCCCCTTCGCCAAGAACCTGGCCCTCCGCTATCGCGGCGCCAGCGAGTCCTTCGACGACCTGCTGCAGGTGGCGAACCTCGGCCTGGTCAACGCGGTCGACCGCTTCGACCCCGCCCGCGGCACCCCGTTCGCCGCCTTTGCCTCCCCCACCATCCTCGGCGAACTGAAGCGCCACTTCCGCGATCGCGTCTGGACGGTGCGGGTACCGCGCGGCCTCCACGACCGGATGGCGGAGGTGGAGAAAGCGACGGCGGAGCTGACGGTGGAGCTACAGCGCTCGCCCTCGGTCAACGAGATCGCCACCAAACTGGAGATCTCGCCCGCCGACGTGCTGGAGGTGCTGGAGGCCAACCACAACCGGCGCCCACTCTCTCTCGACCGCCCGGTCGGCGGCGAGGAGGACGAATCCCCCGCCTCCGAGTGGGTCGGCGGCGAGGACGAGGGCTACGAGCTGATCGACGACAAACTGGCCCTGGAAGGGGTCCTGCCCCAGCTCGACGACCGCGAACGGCTGATCCTGCGCCTGCGCTTCGTCGAGGACATGACCCAATCGCAGATCGCCGAGCAGATCGGTCACTCCCAGATGCACGTCTCGCGCATCCTCCGTCGCACCCTCGAGCGGATTCGCGAGCAGGTCGCCGAGCAGGACGAAAGGCCCCCGCAGTAGTCGTCGCCAGGCGTCTCGCTCGACGCCCGGAATCGCCCTTTCAGCCGCCCGCGACTATCGCGACGACCAGGTACTCGCCGGCGCCGTCGGACTCGATGCGGACCTCGTCGGCGAGCGTTTCCAGGGAGCCGCCCAGGTCGGGGAGGGCGAGGCTCTCGCGCAGGCCCGCGGCGGCACCGGTGGCCATCGGGCCGACCTTCAGCTCGACCCCGTCGGAGCGGTCGGCGATGCTGAGGCGAACGTGGCCATCGTCGAAGCGGCGAGGAGCTGCCGCCGAGATCGCGTCGGCGAGGAGCATGGCGTCGGAGATCCGATCGACGGTGATCTCGTGGCGGGCCGCCAGCGCGGTCAGCGCGCGACTCAGCACCGGCCCGACCAGCTCCGCCGGGCCCACCGTCAACTCGGTGGCCTCGGGGACCGGCGGGCCCGGCCGCGCGTCGACCTCCGCGTCGACGATCGGCCGGGCGGCCAACGGCAGGTGCATGCGAATCTCCGTCCCCCGCTCGACCCCGCCGCGGATCTCAAAGCTCGAGGAGAGCGCCGCGATCAGCGCCAGGCCGATCCGCAGGCTCGGCCGGTCGACCCCCGGGCGCGGGCTGATGCCGCGGCCGAAGTCCCGCACCGCGACCGTCAGGCCATCCCCGTCGGGTACCGCGCGAACCTCCAGCAGGCCGGTCTCACTCTCCGGGTAGGCGTGGACGACGACGTTCATGCACGCCTCGGTCACCACCGTCTTCAGGTCCGCGATCGAGGCCTCGTCCATGCCGATCCGCTCGGCCAGCCCGGCGATCGCGTGCCGCACCACCGCGACGTTCTCCGCCTTGGCGGGGAGGGACATCTGGAGGCCCGATGAGTCGACGTTGGTGATGCTCAAGGTGGTGTCTTCCCGGCTTATGCGACGGGCGAGGTGCGGTCAGGAGGCCTCGCGCAACAAGCAAACCTACCGGCACCGGTCCCGCCCTGATACCCAGACCACCTCGCCACAAACGGCCTGGAGCCCGCCGCCACCCGCTCCGGTAGCATCGCGGCGCAGTGGGCCCCACGCCGTTCCAAGCATCAGCCTCCGAGCTCGAGGGGGGCATACGTCTGCTCGCGGTGCACGGGGAGCTCGACCTGTCCACCGCCGCCCGGCTCGAGGGGCCGCTGGAGGAGGCGATCAGCTCGCCGCAAGCCGAGGTCCTTCTCGACCTCACCGATTGCGCCTTCATCGACTCGACCGGCATCGCGCTCGTGGTGCGTGCCTGGCGGCGGGTCGACGCCGGAGCCGGCAACGGCGGCGAAGGTGGCCTCGTCCTCTGTACCCGCAACGAGCAGGTCCGGCGCGTCCTCGAGGTCACCGGTCTCGAGCACTCGCTGCGCGTCTTCCAGACGCGCGACGAAGCCGTCGCTGCCCTGCGCGGGTGACGTTCCTCACGCTGCGGCTGGCCGCCGATTAGCGGCAGGGCGACCGGGTAGCCGCCTCTGATGTCCTCGCGTCGACCGAAACGCCCGAAACTCCCACGGGAGCTCTTCGAGACGCGCACCCATGCCTGGCAGTCGCTCGGGTTGGGCGAGGAGATCGAGGCGAAAAAGGTCTCGAAGCGGACGCTGGCGGGCCTGGTCGTCGCCCTGCTCGCCCTGATCGCGACCCTGGTCGTCTATTCCCACCGTGGCCAGATCGCCCCCGGCTACGGCGAATGGTTCCGGATCGGCACCGTGATCGTGCTGGTGATCGTGGGCAGCGCCGCGATCTCGCTGCTCTCGCGCTCGCTGCAGCCGCGCCTCTACCGCCGCCTCGACCCCGCCACGGCGGGGACCGCGGGCTTCGTCTTCCGCCTGTTGGCGAGCCTCGTGGTCGTCGTGGTTGCCCTGCGGATCGCGGGCGTCAACGCCGGCACGCTGGCCGTCGGCGGCGCCTTCACCGCGGTGCTGCTCGGCCTCGCGGCCCAGCAGAGCCTCGGCGCGATCTTCGCCGGCGTCGTCCTGCAGACCACCCGCCCCTTCCGGGTCGGCGAACGCGTGCGCTTCGTCGGCGGCGCGATGGCGGGCTCGGTGGAGGGCACCGTGACCTCGCTGGGCCTCTTCTACACGACGCTCAGCCAAGGGGCCGACCGCCTGCAGATCCCCAACCAGGTGCTGCTGAACCTGGCCGTCGTGCCGCTGCGCGAGCCCGAGAAAGTCGACGTGCGGGTGAGCTTCCCGCGCCACGTCGGCCCGCGTGATGTCGAGAGCCAACTGCTGCGCACGATCACCGTGCCGACTCGCTATCGGCCGAGCGTCTCGCTGGAGGAGATCGAGCCTGACCGGGTGGTCATGAGGATCAGCGCGACCCCACTGCGCTCGGAGGACGGCTCGCAGCTCGCCGAGGAGGTCCTGGAGGCGCTGCACCGCCGCGACACCGCCGAACATCAGGCAGCGGCGGAAGCCGCCCCGCTACCGGATTAGGGGTTGGTTAGGGGGCGGGACGGCCGCCGTCCGCGACCCGCCGGCCGTCCGAGGTGTTGATGGGCCGAAAACTCAAGCATGGCTTGAGTTTTCGGCCCATCAACACGGGGGTGTGACGGAAGACGGACGTGGTTCGGGGCCGTTGCGGTCCGAGGTGCGGAGGGCG
>JAFDWO010000004.1 GCA_018268415.1 Actinomycetota bacterium
CACAGCCTGCCAGGAGCGCCATGAGGCGCCCGGGACGGGTCTCGGACGGGCGTTGCGTCCCCGGATCGCCCCGCATCTCGGACAGGCGGGGAGGTCGCGGGCCGGGACGCACCTCGGACGGCCGCCTCGGCCGGACCCGCCCCGCATCCCGGTCACCCGCCTCGCCGCCGAACTCCACCCGCCCTTAACCGGCCCTTCGCGCACCTTGGACGGGCGACGTGGCTAGTCTCCATGGCAGGAGGGGGAGATGGCCCAACGCCACATGGACCGGCTGTCGTCGTTCGACACGTCGTTCCTCGCCAACGAGAAGGACAACGCCCACATGGCCATCGGTGCCGTGCTGGTGTTCGATGGCTCGCCGCCATCACAGGAGGAGTTCCTGGCGCAGATCCGGTCGCGGTTGCACGAGCTGCCGCGGTTGCGCCAGCGGTTGCTGAGGCCGCCGCTCGGGTTGGGGACTCCGTTTTGGGTCGACGACGAGACCTTCGACGTCCGTCGTCACGTCGACCGGGTCACGCTGCCGGGGCCGGGCACCGACGCCGAGTTGCGGATGTTGGCGGGCGAGCTGCTGGCGCCGCCGCTCGATCGGGGCAAGCCGCTCTGGGAGCTGACCCTGGTCGACGGGTTCGCCGACGAGCGGTTCGCGATCGTCTACAAGACCCACCACGCGATGGCCGACGGCATCTCCGCCGTGGACATCGGGATGCTGCTCTTCGACGTCGCCCCGGACGCCGCGCCGCCCGAGCCCGAGCGGCCGTGGCGCCCACGCCGTTCACCCTCGGGCGTCGGGCTGCTTGTGCGCGCCGCGACCGGGATCCTCGCCACGCTGCGCCGCCTCGCCCGTTGGTTCACCCGCGCCGCCCAGAACCCCGGTGACGCCTCGCGCCGCGCCGGCGACGGGCTCGCCGGGCTCTGGGAGGTCACCTTCAACCTGTTGCGCCCCGCGCCGCGCGTACCGATCAACCCGGCCGGGGTCGGTGCCCGCCGCGAGTTCGCCTGGGCGACCTTCGACCTGCCGGAGTTCAAGCGGATCAAGAACGCGCTCGGTGGCACCGTCAACGACGTCTCGCTCGCCGTCGCCACCGGTGCTCTGCGCGCCTGGCTCGCGGAATGGGACCCGCCCGATGTCTGTCCCCCTTTAGAGGACAAGCGTCGGGGCAGGCTCGAGCTGAAGGCGCTGGTCCCGGTCTCGATCCGCACCGTCGACGAGCACGGTGAGCTGGGCAACAAACTGACCGCGATGCGCGGGCCCTTGCCGGTCGGGATCGCCGACCCGGCGGAGCGCCTGGTCGCGATCAGTGCCGCGATGGACAGCCTCAAGGCGTCAAGGCAGCCGCTCGGTGCCGAAGCGATCTGGGGGCTCAACGACTGGTTCCGCGATTTTGCCCCGCCGGTCCTGCTCGGCCCGACCGCGGCGATCAACTTCTCGACCCGCCTCTTCAACCTGCTGGTCACCAACTTCCCCGGCCCGCAGATCCCTTTTTACGCGCTCGGCCGCGAGCTGGTCGCGATCCACCCGGTCGGTTTCCTCGCCCGCCGTCACGGCCTCGCGATCGCGATCCTCTCCTACAACGGGCGCGTCAGCTTCGGCCTCCTCGCCGACCCGGATTCGGCTCCCGGAGCCGCGCGGCTGACCGCGTACCTCGAGTCCGCCGTCGCCGAGCTCGGTGAGGCCGCCGACCGAGCCGCGCCGCCGCTAGCCTCCCCGGGCGATGGCGACCAGCTGGCAGGAGATGATCGACCTCGGTTCGCGCGAGCCCGCGAACGTCGCGCCGCCCGAGGAGGCTGAGCCGGAACGCCGTCGCGGCGTCTTCCGTCGCCTGCGCGAGTCGCTCTCGAAATCGCGCCAGGCCTTGCAGGAGGAGATCACCGCCTCGGTCTTCGAGAAGATCGACGACGAAACCTGGGAACTCTTGGAGGAGGCGCTGATCCTCGCCGACGTCGGCGCGCCGACCACCGCCGCGGTGGTCGAGCGCCTCGAGCACGAGGTCGACTCCGGCGCGGTCCCGGCAGAGGGCGAGGCGATCCGCAACCGCCTGATCGAGATCCTCGCCGAGGTCGCCTCGACCGCGCGCGCCAAGATCGACCTCTCGGCCCAGCCCGCGGTGTTGATGATGGTCGGCGTCAACGGCACCGGCAAGACGACGACGATCGGCAAGATCGCCTGGCACCTCTCGAAAGAATTCGGCCTCTCGGTGGTGATGGGCGCCGGGGACACCTACCGTGCCGCCGCCGCCGAGCAGCTCGCCGAGTGGGCGGACCGCGCCGGCGCCGAGCTGGTCCGCGGTCAGGCCGGCGCCGACCCCGGCTCGGTCGCCTACGACGCCGTCTCCGCCGCCGTCGCCCGCAACGCCGACGTGGTGATCGTCGACACCGCCGGCCGCCTCCACACCCAGGACAACCTGATGGAGGAGCTCGCCAAGGTGCGCCGCGTGATCGGCAAGCTGATCCCCGAGGCGCCGCACGAGACGCTGATCTCGATCGACGCCACCACCGGCCAGAACGGGTTGCGCCAGGCGAAGGTCTTCTCCGAGGCGGTCGAGGTCGATGGCGTCGTCATCACCAAGCTCGACGGGACCGCCAGGGGTGGCATCGCGCTGGCGATCTCCGCCGAACTTGGCATCCCGGTGAAGCTGATCGGGGTGGGGGAGAAGCTGGAGGACCTGCGTCCGTTCGACCCCTCCGAGTACGCGACGGCGCTGCTCTCCGAGTAGCGGGGAGTAGCCTGACCTGATGTTCGACCAGCTTTCCGACCGCCTTCAGTCGACCCTCTCGGACGTCCGCTCACGCGGCAAGCTGGGCGAATCCGACATCGACTCGGCGATGCGCGACATCCGCCTCGCGCTGCTGGAGGCCGATGTCAACTTCAAAGTCGTCAAAGCGTTCACGAAAACGCTGAAAGAACGCTGCCTCGGCGCCGAGGTGATGGACAGCCTCGATCCCGGCCAGCAGGTGGTCAAAATCGTCAACGAGGAGCTGGCCGACCTGATGGGCGGCACCGGCGCGGAGCTGGCGATGGCGAGCTCTGGTCCGACCGTGATCCTGATGGCGGGCCTGCAGGGCAGCGGTAAGACGACCGCTTGCGCGAAGCTTGCGCAGTACTTCAAGAAGCAGCGCAAAGACGTGGCGCTCGCTGCCTGCGACGTCTACCGCCCGGCGGCGGTTGACCAGCTGGTGACGATGGGGCAGCGGGCCGGTGCCCACGTCTACGAGAAAGGCACCGACACCGACCCGGTCGACATCGCGACCTGGGCGCTCGACCGTGCCCGCGAGGAGCGCCGTGACGTCCTCGTGATCGACACCGCGGGCCGTCTCCACATCGACCAGGACCTGATGAAGGAGCTGTCGCGGATTCGCGACAAGACCAAGCCGCACGACGTGCTTCTCGTGGTCGACGCGATGACCGGGCAGGACGCGGTCGGGGTCGCCGAATCCTTCGCCGAGGCGGCCGAGTTCGACGGCGTGGTGATGACCAAGCTCGACGGCGACGCCCGCGGCGGCGCCGCGCTCTCGGTCAAGGCGGTCACCGGCAAGCCGATCATGTTCGCCTCGACCGGCGAGAAAATCGAGGACTTCGACCGGTTCCACCCGGACCGTATGGCACAGCGGATCCTCGGCATGGGCGACGTGCTCAGCCTGATCGAGAAAGCCGAAAGTCAGGTCGACGAGAAGTCCGCCGAAGAACTCGAGGAAAAACTCAAAAAGGACCAGTTCACGCTGGAGGACTTCCTCACGCAGATGAAACAGGTCCGCAAAATGGGGCCGCTCAGCGGGATCCTCGGGATGCTGCCGGGGATGGGGGCGATGAAAGAGCTCCGCAACGCCAACATCGACGAGCGCCAGCTCGACCGCACCGAGGCGATCATCCTCTCGATGACCCCGGCCGAGCGCGCCGATCCTCACCTGATCAAGGGCCGCCGCCGCAAACGGATCGCCGACGGCTCGGGCACGCGGGTGCAGGAGGTGCGCGCCCTGGTCAAACAGTTCGACCAGATGCGGGTGATGATGCGCTCGATGGCAAACGGCAAGATGCCGGACCCCCAGAAACTCATGCGGATGAGCGGTCAGGTGCCGAAACCGAAGGTGCGCAGGCGCTAAGAGCGCCGTTCCGCTACAGTTCTCCGCCGCATGGCAGTCCGAATTCGACTTAGACGAGTGGGTTCCAAGAAGAACCCGATCTGGCGCATCGTCGTCGCCGACAAGCGCTCTCCGCGTGACGGGCGCACGATCGAGACGATCGGCCAGTACAACCCGCAGACCGAGCCTTCGACGATCGTGCTCGACGAGGAGCGCGCGCGCCACTGGATCGAGCACGGCGCCCAGCCGTCGGAGACGGTCGCCCACCTGCTGCGCACCAAGGGCATCGCCGCCCACGGCAGCTAGCCGGCCCGGCGATGACCGAGCTGCTCGAATTCCTCGTCAAGTCCCTCGTCGAGGACCCTGAGGCCGTGGAGGTCGAGGAGCTCGAAGAGGACGGCGACCTCGTCTACGAGATCAGCGTCGCCGACGGCGATCTCGGCCGGGTGATCGGCAAAGGCGGGCGCGTCGCGAACGCGATCCGAACGATCGCCAAGGCTGCCGCGGTGCGGATCGACCGCCGCGTCATCGTCGACATCCTCGACTGAGCCGCCCATGCGGCTGGACATCTTCTCCCTCTTCCCGGAGGCGTTCGACTGGCTGCAGACGCAGCGCCCGGTGCAGAATGCGCTCCGCGAAGGCAACGAGCTGCGGCTCTTCAACTACCGAGACTCGACCCCGTTGACCGGCCGCCAGGTCGACGACGCTCCCTACGGCGGCGGCGCCGGGATGGTGCTGCGGGTCGACGTGATCGACGCGGCGCTGCAGGCTGCCTACGGCGACGGGCTGCGCCCGCGGATCGTGCTGCTGACGCCGACCGGTCGGTTGCTCGACGACGAGCTTGCCGACGAGCTGGTCGGCGAACGGCACGTGGCGCTGCTCTGCGGGCGCTACGAGGGCTTCGACGAGCGCGTCCACGAGCACTTTGCCGACGACGAGGTGTCGATCGGGCGTTACGTTCTGGCCGGGGGAGAGCTGCCGGCGATGGTCGTCGCCGACGTGCTGATGCGGAAGCTGCCGGGGGCCCTGGGCAACGCGAGCTCGGCCGCCGAGGACTCCTACAGCCGGGTGCTCGAGGGCATGCCGGAGTACCCGCATTACACCCGCCCGCCGGTGCACCGCGGCTGGAAGGTGCCCGACGTACTGCTCTCCGGCGACCACGAGAAGATCCGCGAATGGCGCCTGGAGAGGTCGCGCGAACGTGCCGAGGCGTTCGCGAAGCAGGAGCGCGAGGGCGACTAAAGTCACCCCAAAGGTCAGCCCACGGGCGTTTCCGGCCCGGAATAGCTAACATTCCGCGACCGCGCGGATCCCACCCGGGGGTCTGGGCGGTTTTTCTTCGCACGCTTCCGAAAGCAGAAACTTCGCAATGAGCTCAGTCATCGACAGCATCGAGCGCGATCAGCTCAAGAAGGGCCTCCCTTCTTTCGAGCCCGGTGATCGCGTCCGCGTCCATTTCCAGGTCATCGAGGGTTCCCGCAAACGGACCCAGGTCTTCGAGGGCGTGGTGCTGCGCCGCCAGGGCAACGGCGCGCGGGAGACCTTCACCGTCCGCAAGCAGTCCTTCGGGGTCGGCGTCGAGCGGACCTTCCCCCTCCACTCGCCAAAGATCGAGAAACTTGAGGTCGCGGCGCGCGGTGACGTGCGGCGGGCCAAGCTCTACTACCTCCGCGGCCGCATCGGCAAGGCGGCCCGGGTCGCCGAGCGCCGCTGGGGCATCGACGAGGACATGGTCTCGAAGCCGACCGCGACGGCGGACGAGTCGACCGCGGTCGACGCCGAGGGCGTGAGCCAGGAGGAGGCCGTTCCGGTCGCGGCCGAGGCGGCCATGGCCGATGCTGCCGACGCCGAGACCGAGGCTGCGCCGGAGGCCGATGCCACCGACGCGGCGGCCGAGGCGCCGGAGGCCGATGGGGGGGCAGAGCCTGATGCAGCGGCGGATGCGGACACCGAGCCGACCGCCGCCGGCGAGACCGAGGACAGTGCAGCGTCGGAGGAGCCCGAGGACGAGGAGCCGGACAAATCCGGTGACTCCGACGAGGACTCCGCGGGCTGAAACTCTCGCTGCCCAAGCCGAAGAGCAAAGCGGGCGGCCTGATCGAGTTGGTCGTCATCGTCGCGCTCGCCCTCGGGGTGGCGCTGGCGATTCAGGCCTGGGTGGTGAAGCCGTACCAGATCCCGTCGGGGTCGATGGAACCGACGCTCGACGTCGGCCAGCGTGTCCTCGTCAACCGCTTCGTCTACCGCCTCGACGAACCGAGCGTGGGGGACATCGTCGTCTTCCACCCGCCGGAAGGTGCGGAAACGGCGCCGCAGTGTGGGGTCGACGCCCCACAGGGTGAGGCCTGTCCACGGCCGACCCCGAATGCGTCCAGCCAGACCTTCATCAAGCGGATCGTCGCGGTCGGCGGCGACGCCCTGTCGATCAAGGAAGGTCACCCGGTCGTGAATGGTGTGGAGAAGACCGACGAGCCCTACACCAAGCCCTGCGGGGGTGCCTACGTCTGCAACCTGCCGAAGACGATCAAGATCCCGCCCGGCTACTTCTTCATGATGGGCGACAACCGTGGCGAAAGTGACGACAGCCGGTACTGGGGGCCGGTGCCGAAGTCGTGGATCATCGGCGAGGCCTTCGCCACCTACTGGCCACCCGACCGAATCGGCACCCTTTAGACGCTCTTCGAACTTTTGGTCAAGAATCGCCCCGCCGTGAACTTCAAGATCCCGAAACCGAAGAGCAAAGCGGGCGGCCTGATCGAGTTGGTCGTCATCGTCGCGCTCGCCCTCGGGCTCGCCCTGGCGATCCAGGCCTGGATCGTAAAGCCCTACCAGATCCCCTCGGGATCGATGGAGCCCACCCTCGACGTCGGTCAGCGCGTCCTCGTCAACCGCTTCATCTACCACTTCCGCGAACCGAGCATCGGCGACATCGTCGTCTTCCATCCACCCGCCGGAGCCGAGTCGAGCAGCGAATGCGGCGTCCTGGTGAAGAACATGCAGCCCCTCGAAACAGGGGAGCCTTGTCCCAAGCCGACCCCGGAAGAGTCCAGCCAGACCTTCATCAAGCGGATCGTCGCGGTCGGCGGCGACACCCTGTCGATCAAGGAAGGCCACCCTGTCGTTAACGGCGTCGAGAAGACCGACGAGCCGTATATCAACCCCTGCGGGGGCGGCTACGAGTGCAATTTGCCGAAGACGATCAAGATCCCGCCCGGCTACTTCTTCATGATGGGGGACAACCGTGGCGAAAGCGACGACAGCCGTTACTGGGGCCCCGTCCCCAAGTCGTGGATCATCGGCGAAGCCTTTGCGACCTACTGGCCGCCGGATCGAATCGGCACCCTCTGACCAGGGAGTGACCGGGTCCGTGGCGGTCGCGAGCGCGCGGAGCGCGGGAGCTCGATGAGCGGCAAGCTGCACAAACGCAGGCTGCGCCGCAGTCAGCGCCTTTTCGACTTCGATCGCGGGCTCGACCACCGCTTCGTGGCCGGCGCGGACGAGGCCGGACGCGGCTGCCTGGCCGGCCCGCTGGTCGCTGCCGCGGTGCTCTTCGACTACGAGACGCTCTCGGTCGGCGATCGCCGCATTCTCGGCGGCCTGCACGACTCCAAGCAGATGACCGAGGACGCTCGCCTCGAGATGTTCCCCTGCGTGATGCGGGCCGCCTCGCGGGTCAGCATCGTGATCCGCTCGGCGCCGGGGATCGACCGTCGCGGCCTCCACGTCACCAACTGCGAAGCCCTCGGCGACGCCCTGGCGCGCCTCGAGCCCGGCCCGGAGGCGATCTGCCTCGTCGACGGCTTCCGCCTGCCCCGCTGCCAGGTGCCGCACCGGCGCGTGGTCGGCGGCGACCGCACCAGCGCCGCGATCGCCGCTGCCTCGGTGCTGGCCAAGGTGACCCGCGATCGCTACATGCGCGAGGCGGCCGAGCGCCATCCTGGCTGGGGCTTCGAGGAGCACGTCGGCTACTCGACCCCAGAGCACCGGGCGGCGATCGACAGGCTCGGCATCTCGCCGCTCCACCGGCGCTCCTTCGCCAGCGTCGCCTACACCCAGCTTGGCCTTGACGGCAGCTACGAGGACGGCGAGCTGATCCAGGACGAGGATCTTCTCGAGGATGAGCTTGACCATCTAGAAGGCTCCGATCAGGTGCTCGAGATCGACGACTTCGTCCTGCGGGCCGAGGACGACGCCGAGGGCGTCGCAGCGGATCTCGGCGTAGCGCGGCACTGAGCCGACCAGCCGTCGCTCCGCGATCCAGGTCGCGGCTAGCCGCCGTACCTTCGACTGCTTGCGCGGCGTGACCCAGAGGACGGGACGCTCGGGACCGACCTTGCTCCCGGCGCGCACCGCCTTCACCTCGACGAAGACGAGCGCGCGGCGGCGGGCATCGAAGGCCACGAGGTCGAGCTCGCCGAAGCGCGTGCGGGCATTGCGCTCGAGGATCCGGTAGCCGAGCGAAAGGAGGTGTTCGGCGGCGCGGGCCTCGGCGAGGCGGCCGGTGCGGAGGCGGTGGCTGGTCATGGGTGCACCGTCCTACATGTCGAGCCGCCGGTGGGTGGATTTCACAGAATTGGCCCGGAGGCGGCACACACATTTTGCTTTCTGCGCGCCCCGCGCGCGCATTTCAGCCCTAGCGTCGTCGCCATGCTTGCCACCGCCCGCACCTTCACGCTTAATGGGATCTCCGCTCGGCCGGTCCGGGTCGAGGTCGACGTCCACCGTGGTCTGCCCGGTTTCGCGATCGTCGGCCTGCCCGACACGGCGGTGCGCGAGGCGCGCGAGCGGGTGCGCGCGGCGCTGGTCAACTGTGGGTTCGAGTTCCCGCTCTCGCGAATCGTCGTCAACCTGGCGCCCGCGAGCCTACGCAAGGCGGGACCGGGGATGGACCTGGCGATCGCGACGGCGCTGCTCTGCGCCTCGGGGCAGCTTGACTGGGAGGCGATAGGGAGGATCGCGTTTGCAGGAGAGCTCGCGCTCGACGGGCAGGTGCGGCCTATATTTGGGGCGCTGGCGATCGCCGAGGCGGCGCGAGAGGATGGCGCCGAGGCAATCGTCGTGCCCGCCGAGAACGGCCCGGAGGCGGCGCTGGCGGGCGGGATGGAGGTGGTGCCCCTGGAGAGCGTCGCCGGGTTGCCGGCGCTCGCGGCGGGGGAGAGGGCTGCCGAACCGGCACCGCTGGCGCTACGGGCCGAGCCCGCTCCGGGGGCACCGGACCTGGCCGACCTGCGCGGGCAGCCGCACCTGCGCCGTGTGCTCGAGGTCGCCGCCGCCGGCGGCCACTCGCTCCTCATGGTCGGTCCACCGGGCGCGGGGAAGTCGCTCGCCGCGAGTCGGCTGCCCTCGATCCTGCCGCCGCTTCGGGAGGCGGAGGCCTTGGAGGTGGCGCGGATCGCCAGCGCGACCGGTCGGCTCGGGGCCGGCCTGCCGGCCGGGCGCCCCTTCCGCGCGCCGCACCACACGATCAGCGCCGCCGGGCTGATCGGCGGCGGCACGCCGCCGAGGCCGGGCGAGATCACCCTTGCCCACCGAGGTTGCCTCTTCTTGGACGAGCTCTGCGAGTTCCGCCGGGACGTGCTGGAGGCCCTGCGGGCGCCGCTGGAGACGGGCGAGGTGTCGATCGCGCGGGTGTCGGGGAGACGGCGACTGCCCTGCCGATTCATGCTCGTCGCCGCCGCCAATCCCTGTCCGTGCGGTCGCGGGGAGGACGACCCCGACTGCACCTGCCTCGCGGCGGCGGTCCAGCGCTACCAGGGCAAACTGAGCGGGGCTCTGGCCGATCGCATCGACCTGCTCGCGGCGGTGTCGCAGCCGAGCGCCGCCGAGATCGGTGGCGCTCCGGGTGAGGCCTCGGTGGCGGTGCGCGACCGTGTCTGCGCGGCGCGCGAGCGCCAGGAAGCGCGGCTTGGTCCGGGGCGCTGCAACGCCGAGATGACCGCGGCGGAGGTGCGTGAGTGCGAGCTCGACCAGGGGGCGGCGGCCCTGCTCGCCGACCTCTACGCGCGCCGCGGCCTCAGTGGGCGGGCTCACGATCGCACCCTGCGCCTGGCACGGACGGTTGCCGACCTTTCCGGGGCGGGACGGGTCGGCGAGGAGGAGATGGCGCAGGCGCTCCAGCTCCGGAGGCGGGACCGTGCCTGAACTCAGCGCATGTGTCGGGTGCCTACGCCGCTCGTGGCTGCTCTCGTTGCTCGGCCCCTACCTGGAGAAGACGGCGACCGGCAAGCCCGGGAGGCACTCTCCGGAGCTGCTGCGGCTGAGCAGTGAGGATCTGGTCGAGGTCGTCGCACCGGCCGTCGGGAAGAAGCTGATCGGCGAGGTCGAGGCGCATGGGGAGCGGTGGTTCGCCGAGCGGCTCGATGAGGCGGAGTGCTGGGCGATCTGTCGTCATGACGACCGCTACCCACCGGGACTGCGTGATGCCGCCGATGCTCCCTGGGCGCTGCTCGGCCGCGGTGGCCTGGCGCTGCTCGAGGCGATCGAGCCGCAGGCGGCGGTGACGATCGTCGGCTCCCGTCGCGCCAGCTCCTACGGGCGCGAGGTGGCGCGCGACCTGGCGCGGGAGCTCGCTACGGCGGGTCTCGTTGTGGTCAGCGGCCTGGCCTTCGGGGTCGACGCCTGTGCGCATCGGGGTGCGCTCGACGCGGGCGGGAAGACGATCGCGGTGCTGGGTTGCGGGCCCGACACCTCCTACCCGGCGGCGCACCGGGGGCTGTGGCGGGCGATCTCCGAGACCGGTGCGGTGATCTCCGAGTTGCCCCCCGGCTCGACGCCGTGGCGCTGGAGCTTCCCTGCCCGCAACCGGGTGATGGCGGCGCTTGCCGGGATGACCGTCGTGGTGGAGGCGGCGGCGAGGTCGGGCTCGCTGATCACCGCCGACCTCGCGGTCGAGCTGGGCCGCGATCTCGGTGCGGTCCCCGGCCCTGTCACGTCTCCGGCGTCCGCCGGCCCCAACGAGCTCCTCGCCGGCGGCGCCTGCGTCGTCCGTGGTCCCCAGGACGTGCTCGACGCGATGCTTGGTGTCGGCGTCCGGCCCGTCCAGCGAATCGGCCCGCGGCTCGATGGGGACCTCGCGATCGTCCTCGGCGCGATCGAGGCGGGTGAGACGAACGCCGACTCGGCGGCGCTCGCGGTCGACCTGCCTCCGCCGCGTGCCTCCGCCGCGCTCGCCCGTTTGGAGCTGCTCGGCTACGTTGCCGCCACGCCGGTCGGGACCTTCACCCGCACCCTGCTGGCCGCACCCGCGACCAGCGTGGCCTAGGCTCCACGAATGGCTGAGAAACCGGTACCCGCAGTGCTTTCGATCGCCGGCTCGGACTCGGGCGGAGGCGCCGGGATCCAGGCCGACCTGAAGGCCTTCGCGCGCTGCGGCGTGCACGGGATGACGGCGATCACTGCGATTACGGTGCAGAACACGGTCGGGGTCGAGGCGGTCGAGCAGATGCCGCCCGAGTTGGTCATCGCCCAGGTTCGCGCGGTGGCGGAAGACATCGGCGTCGATGCGGTGAAGATCGGCATGCTGGGGAACGCGACGACGGTTGCCGCCGTGGTCGAGGCGCTCGGTTATGTCGGTGGCGCGCCGGTGGTGCTCGACCCGGTGATGGTCGCCGAGTCCGGGGCGCGACTGCTTGACGATGACGCCTGCGATGCGTTGGTCAAGGACTTGCTGCCGCTGGTGACGATCGCGACCCCGAACCTCCCCGAGGCGCGCGTTCTTGCCGGTCTCGGCGACGAGGCTTCACAGGAGGACCTCGCCCGGGCGGTGCAGGCGCTCGGCCCCGATGCGGTGGTCGTCACCGGCGGTCATTCGGAGGCCCTGGTCGACCTCTTCTTCGACGGTGAGGAGCCGGTCGAGATTCCCGGCGAGCGCCACGCCGGCGAAGCGGCGCACGGCTCCGGCTGCACGCACTCCTCGGCGATCGCCGCCTTCCTCGCCCGTGGTGCCGAGCCGCTGCAGGCCGCCGCCGCGGCGCGGCACCTGGCGTCGCTCGCGGTGGGCGCCGGCCTCGAGGGGCTGGGGAGAGGGCACGGGCCGGTGGACGTCTTCGACCTCGCCGCCCGCGCCCGCGCCGATGCTGAGCTCGCCGCCGAGGCCGGGAAGTAGGGCCGGCGGCCATGAGGTCGCCCGCCTTCACCCGGGTGATCGTGCTGTCGACTTTGACCCTGCCTGGGCAAGGTGAAAGTCGACCGCGCTAGGCGAGGAATTCGTCCAGCAGCGCGTTGAACCTGAGCGGGCGCTCCAGCTGTGGCACATGGCCCGTCCGCTCGAAGATCTCCAGGTGGGAGCCGGGGATGCGGCGGTGGTACGAGGCGGCCGCGGCGACCGGGATCACGCGGTCCGAGAGTCCCCAGACGATCATCGTCGGCATCGCGATCCTCGCCAGCCCCTCGCGGAAGTCGGTACGGATCAGGTCGGCAAGCGCCGGCTCGAAGCCGTCGGCCCGGTGCAGCCCATTGACGATCTGCTCGATCAGGACGTCGTCGTCGAGGCGACCGGGAAAGCGCACGAACGGCCCGAAGACCGCGCGGCGCAGCCTTGGCCGGGTGACGATCTGGTGCGCCCGGTCGGCGAAGAGGGGAGAGAAGTGGCGCCACGCCCAGGCCGTCGCGATCGCCCGCTCCTCCGGCCGCCAGGTGTTGATGATCCCGGCGGCCGAAACCAGCACCAGTCGCTCGAACGCCTCCGGTGCCGCGAGTGCCAGCTCCACCGCGACGAGGCCGCCCATCGAGTTGCCGACCAGCGTCGCCCCGCCCAGCCCGAGCTGCTCGCAGAATTCCTGCACCAGCCGCCCGTAGGCCTCCATCCCGATCGGCCAATCCGGCAGTGGGCTCGCGCCGAAGCCGGGCAGGTCAAGCGCCACGCAGCGACGGCCTACCGCGGCGAAGTGCGGCAGGTTCTCGAGCCAGTTCTGCCAGCTTCCCGACACGCCGTGGACGAACAGCAGCGGATCGCCCTCGCCGATCTCGACGTAGTTGACGCTTGCCCCCGGCAGCTTGACTTGCCCCAGGTGGTCCCGCCAGTCGATCCGGGTCCACTCACGGTCCGACACCCCGTAATCGCTTCCGGCGACGATCCGGGGATCGATCGAGGTCGCCTGCTCCATCGACCAAGCCTAGTTGGCGGCCTGACTCGCCCGACCGGCGGCTCAGTCGACCTTGATCGCGACCGGGCTCTTCGCCGGTAGGCCGGCGCCCGCCTTCGGCGTCTGCTCGATGACCCTCGCCGCCTTCCCCTTGGCGCCATGCGCGCGAGTCACCTTCCCGACCTTGCAGCCGGCGGCGCGCAGCGTCTTCCTGGCGACCTCCAATTTCTTACCGACCAACTTCGGCACCATGCACCGGGGTGCAGGAGGGAGCGGCGGCGGAGGCGCCGATGACGCCGGCGAGGTGTTGTCGGTGCTGGTGCCGTCTCCGGTGGTAGCGGGCGGCGGTTCGGTCCCCGTGCCCGCGGGCGGCGCCTTGGTTTCGATGTCGACGTTGTAGCCGAAGACCGAAGGCGTGATCGCGGTGGTGGGCGTTTTGCCTGCACCGGCGGCCGGGAGGACGGTTCCGACGCCGGGGGTACCGATGAAGCTGAAGCTCCCCGACGGAACGCCGGCGTAGGTGACCGTCCCGGTGGCCGGCACATCGAGGGCGATGTAGTCGCCGGCCTCGATCGGCAGGTCCGCGGCGAAGGACTCGAACGGTTCCGCGCCGGTCGGTTTCACCCGTTCGCTCGTGGCGGTGACTGTATAGCTGCCGTCCGGATTCGGGTGGAGGACGCTGATCGAGTAGCCCGCGGTCGGCGAGGAGCCCTCGATGCGCCACTCGATCACCGTCCCACTGAACGGGGCGACCGCCGGGTTCGAGAGAGTCGAGGAGACGAGGGTGGCGAAGCCCCCATCGGCCGGGAGGTAGGCGGAGGAGAGCCCGGCGCTCGTCGGCATCGGCAGTGGCGTCCCGACGGTCACCGTTTCGGCCGCCGCCGCGGTTCCAGCCGTTCCAAGCAGCCCAAAGCCGATCACCGAGGCCACGATGGCCACCAACCCCCGCCGTCGATCTCTACGAACGACCCGCACAAGAAGCCATCGACGCGGTAAGTCGGAATGTTTAACTGAACGCCCCGCTCACCTGATCGTGCCGATGTCGTCGATCTGGGCGAGCCCGATCAGCGCCGCGCGCCTGGTCGGCCCGGTTGCCGCGTCACCCTCTCCAAACTCCTCGCCGCGTCTCACCGCCGCGCCGTAGAACCGATATGCGGCGCGCCACTCGTCGCTGTCGGTGCGACCGACCCAGAGATCGGCCCCCGCGGCAAACGTCCGCTCCCGCAGCACCTCTTCGAGCCTTGAGTCATCGAGAGCGTCGTAGTTCGGGATCATCGGCGCCATTTGATTTCAGGGTAGCCCCGGCGCGACCCGCCGGCGGGTCGCCCGTCCGAGGTGCGGTGCGGGGTGCGTGTGGCGGCGCGACCCCGACCCCCACACCCGTCCGAGCTGCGTCCCGGGCGCCTCATGGCGCTCCTGGCAGGCTGTGAGCGCCATGAGGCGCCCGGGACGGGAGGGGGTCGTGGGGAGGACGGTCACAGGGACGGGACGGGGTCGTGAAAAAGACGACACAGGGATGAGGGGAGAGGCAGGGACGGGAGGGGGTCGTGAAAAGGCGGCACAGGGATGGCACGAGGTCGGGCTTACGTGACGGGTCCGTGCGGGAGGGGCCACACCTGGCCCCGATCGGTCACGAAGACGCCGGGAACGTCACCCTTTCCGCAACCTTCGGTCCCTTTCCGGGC
>JAFDWO010000050.1 GCA_018268415.1 Actinomycetota bacterium
GGCGAAGGGTGGGAGGAAGGGTGACGTTCCCGGCATCTTCGTGACGGGGTCCCGGTCCGGTGAGGGATCCGCCACACCTCCCGACCCCCGGGGCCGGGATCAGGGGGATCCGTGGGACGCGCGTCCCGGATCCGTGGGAGCGCCGTGTCCCTCCCGTGAGGGATCCGCCTCACTCGCCCGCACCCTCCCGGGGGCCTTCCGTGCTCCCCCCGCCCGCTCCCCGCACCCTCGGCCGTCTCGGCCACGGCCACAGCCTGCCAGGGCCGTGGACGAGACGGCCGCATCCCTTTCCCCTGCGGGCGGCAGCTCGAGGGGGCCGGGGCCCTTCCCGCGGGCGACAGCTTGAGGGGCCGCATCCCTTTCCCGGGCGCCGACTTCACCCGGCCCCATCCCTCGAGGGGCGACAGCTTCTGGGGCCGGACCATGTCCCGGGCGACAGCTTTCCGAGGCTCATCCCTTCGCCTACGGGCGACAGCTCAAGACGCTGCATCCCTTCCCCTGCGGGCGACAGCTCAAGCGGCTGCATCCCTTCTCTGCGGGCGACAGCTTGAGGGGTCGCATCCCTTGCCCCTACGGCGCCGGCCTCTCCGGCCACGTCCTCCGCCTAGGCCAACCGCGCCAGGCTCAAGGCATAGTCCTCGGCCGGATCGATGAACCAGTGGGCCATTGCCAGGCCGGTGCCGGCGTAGGACTCCTCGAGGCGCGGGCGGGTGAACTTGGTGGAGATCTCGGTGCGCATGAGCTCGCCGGCGTCGAAGTGGACGGTGAGGTCGAGGTCGGCGAGGTGGACGTCCTGGGCGGAGAGGGAGCGGAGGCCGATGTCGATCCACTCGTGCACCGCGTCCCAGCGGGCGACGTGCGCGAAGGCGTCGGGATCGAAGTCGCCGCCCAGCTCGCGGTTCAGCACGCTGAGAACGTTCTTGTTGAACTCGGCGGTGACCCCGGCCGGATCGTCGTAGGCGAGCTCGAGGCGCCCGGTGTCCTTGACCAGGTCGGTGCCCAGGAGGAGGTGGTCGCCGACGTCCAACAGGCTGGCGATACGACAGAGGAAGGCGGCGCGCTCGTCCGGGTAGAGGTTGCCGATCGTGCCGCCGAGGAAGGCGATCAGGCGGGGCCCCGCCTCGCTCGTCGTCGGGGTGCGCTCGAGGTGCGCCTCGAAATCGCAGACCAGCCCGTGCACGTCGAGGCCGGGGTACTCCTCGACCAGCGCCGAGGCCGTTTCGCGGGTGATCTCCTCGGAGATGTCGACCGGGACGTAGGTGAGGAGGCTGCCCGCGTCACGCATCGCGTCCAGCAGATGACGGGTCTTCGACGCCGAGCCGGAGCCGAGCTCGATCAGCGTTGCCGGGTTGCCCGCGGCGGCGACGATCTCGGCCGAGCGCTCTTCGAGGATCTGGCGCTCGCGCCGGGTCGGGTAGTACTCCTCCAGTTCGGTGATGTCCTCGAAGAGGCGAGAGCCGCGCTCGTCGTAGAAGTACTTCGGCGAGAGCTCCTTCGGCGTCGCTGCCAGGCCTTCGCGCACATCCACCTCCATCGCGGCGGCCTGGTCGGCGGGCAGGTGGACGTCGATCGCGATCGTCATGCGGCCTCCTTGGCGAGACGTATTCCGGCGAATATCTGGCGGCGCTGCGGCAGGTCCCAGTTGCGGAAGCTCGGACGGGCGACGTGCGTGTGGGTCGCCCAGGAGGCGCCGCGCAGGACCTTGTAGGTGTGACCGAAGAACACCTTCGAGTACTCGTCATAGGGGAAGGCCTCGAAGCCCGGGTAGGCGAGGAAGTCGGAGGAGGTCCACTCCCAGGCACCGCCGACGCCCCCCAGGCGCGGCCGCGCCGCCTCCCACTCGAACTCGGTCGGCAGGCGCCTGCCCGCCCAGCGCGCGTAGGCCTCGGCCTCGTCCCAGGACACGTGGACGACCGGCCGCGCCGGGTCGACCGGCACGGTGACCCCCATCGCCGTACGCGCCCAGCCGTCGCCATCGCGGATCCAGTACATCGGCGGCTCGGCCCCGGTCGCGGCCATGTAGGCGGAATACGCGGCGTTGGTGACCGGGGTTCGATCGATCTCGAAGGCGGCGAGGTCGATCGCGTGGCGCGGCCGCTCGTTGTCGTAGGCGAAGCCGCGTCCGGGGGCACCGATCTCGTAGGTCCCTGCCTCGACGCGAACGTTCTCCTCGCCCTCCCCCACCGGCGCCGGCAGAAACGCCTCGGGATCAGCCTCGGCGGGCCGGTAGGGCACGTCGAGCATCTGCAGGAGCTGCAGCATCGTCTCCTGGTGCTGGAGCTCGTGCGCGATCAGCATCTCGTAGACGAAGCCTTCGCGAAGCAGCCGATCCGGATTGTCCGGGCCGACGTCGACACCCTCCAGCACGTCCAGGGTCCGCTCGCGCACCTGCGCCATATAGGCGCGCAGCTCCTCGTCGCGCAGGATCGGCAGCTCCCCGCGTTCCTTACGCGGGTTCTCGATCGCGTCGTAGAAGCGGCCGAGGTCCCCGTGCAGCGGCGCCCGCCCGCCGACCGTCTGCACCAACCACAGCTCCTCGAAGTTGGCGATGTGGCCGAGGTCCCAGGCCAAGGGACTGAGCAGCTCCGAGTACACGCGGTTCAGCAGCTCGTCGCCGAGCGGGGCGATCAGCGCGATCGTCCGCTCGCGCGCCTCGGCGAGGAGCGTCGCGATCGACTGCCGGGTCGGACTGGTCGTCACCTCGGTGGCGATAGGAAGAGCCTACCCACCTCGATTTTTACGAACCTGAAACCTTGCCGCAGAGCCAACGGCGTCATCCCGTCCCTTCCGCCTCGGGGTCGCGCCAGACCTCCTTCAGCCACGGTGGGACGACGGCGAAGGTGGCGTGGTCGTGGGCGGCGATCGGCTCCAGGGGGATCAGATGGACGCGGCGGCCGGGGATGAAGCGGGTGCCGCGGGGCTCGCCGGTGACGTTGCCGGCGTGGCTGCCGCCGGAGACGAGGAGGAGGCCGGTCTCCGGCCCCCAGCCGTTCGGGTGGCGGACGTCGAGTTCTTCCGCCAGGTCCTTCAGCACGTCGATCCCGGCGTCGGAGCCCCAATCGAAGTCCTGGAGCGAGTAGTTGTAGCCGTCGTGGCTGGAGGCACGCTGATCAATCGAACCGTCGGGGTTGACGCGGAGCTGGACCGATTCCCAATCATCCTTGTGTTCGGCCTCCTCGCCGACGATCGGCACGCCGCGCAGCGTCGCCGAGTTCGCGTAGAAAAGCCAGTACTGGACGTAGAGCCGCCCCGCCCGCTCCGCCGAGCAGTCGACGCCCGCCGCCTCGGCCGCCTCCCTCACCGGCGCCCGACAATCGACCACGTGGACGAACGCGGTGATCGGCAATCGTTCATCGGTGCGGTGGACGAGGCCATCCCTGGGCGCGTCTCCACAGCTGGTTTCGCGACAGCGCCGGTAATCGATCGGGACGGCACGGGAGCCCGCCTCGAACCCGATCGTCGGCATGTGTCGCCGCACCAGCCGCCCGATCTCGTCGCCGTAGGTCGCGATCAGCAGCGGCTCGTCGCCGCAACCATCGGCCAGCGCGACCGCGCAGAGGATCCGCTGCGCGATCGCGCGCCCCACGTCGACCCCGGGCACCCAGACGCCGAACGCCGGCACCCCGACCAGGACCAGCGAGAGCACGCACACCACCCCTATCCACTCGACCGTTCCCTGTCCGCGCGCGGAAACCACGGATGCCCAAGTCCCGGCGGGCCGACATACTCCCCCTGATGATTCGTCGGCGGCGGGGAACCACGCGTGTTGCGGGTGTCGCTTTGGCGACGGCCGCGCTGCTCGTCGCCGGCGCACCGGCCACGAGCTCCGCTGCCAAGCACCCGAAGAGCCGGCAGCCCAAGAGGGCCGCGACGACGGCGGCGCCCTTCTGCTCCTCCCCGGTCGTCGACAACTACTGGGCGCCGATCGAACGGATGCGACCGATCCCGGCGGTGCCGGAAGGCGGCGCGCTGCCGTTCGCACCGGCGGGGATGACGCTCGCCGCCACCGGGCCGCAGCGCGTCCTCCTCGGCGGCTCGACCATCGGCTTCCGCCTCACCAACGGCGCGCCGGCGACCGCGGCCAAGCCGCGCCGGCTCAACTGGACCGTGCTCGAGCGCCTGATCCGCTTCACCGGCAAAGGCCAGAACCTCCACCAGGAAGGGCTCAAGCGGATCGACCTGAAGCAGCTGCCGGCGGGCAAGCACCGCGGCCTGACCTTCCCGATCCCCGACGGCCCGGCGATCTATTCACTCGAAGTGACGATCCAGAACCGCCGCGGTCGGCTGCTGGGCCGTTATGGCGAGTACATCCGGGTCGTCGAACGGAAGGTCGACGCGGGGCTCAGCCTCGCCGCCTACGACAAGGTCGTTCCCGGCTCCTACCTTGAAAGCTGCTTCGAAAACCACGGCACCGCGGCGGTGACGCCGACCGGCACGAACCTCGAACACCTCGAAGGCGGAGCGTGGCGACCGGTCGTCGTCGGTCCGCAGTACTCGCCCGTCCAGTCCCCGATCCAACGGACGCTCGGGCCCGGCGAAGCCGAACGGATCGCCACCCTGGTGCCGCCGAACGCCCGTCCAGGCCTCTACAAGCTGAACGCGACCGGCACCACCGACCTGGGCGAACCGGTCACCCTCAGCGCCGAATTCGGCGTGCTCTAGACGCCGCGCCGGCGGCGTCGGCCGCTCAGAGGTTCTCGATCTCGGCCGCGATTTCGGTGGCGGCCGCTTTCGCGTCGGCGAAGAGCATCGAGGTGTTCGGTTCGTAGAAGAGGTCGTTGTCGATGCCGGCGAAGCCGGTCGAGAGCGAGCGCTTGATCACGATCACCTCGCCTGCCTCGGAGACTTCGATGATCGGCATCCCGGCGATCGGCGAGTTCGGGTCGTTCTTCGCCGCCGGGTTGGTGACGTCGTTGGCCCCGATCACCACCGCCACGTCGGTGCGCGACATCTCGGGGTTGATCTCCTCCATCTCCTTCAACTGCTCGTAGGGCACATCGGCCTCGGCGAGAAGGACGTTCATGTGCCCCGGCATGCGGCCGGCGACCGGGTGGATCGCGTAGTTGACCGTCACGCCGCGCTTCTCCAGCTGGTTCGCCATCTCCTTCACCGCGTGCTGGGCCTGGGCGACGGCAAGACCGTACCCCGGGACGATCACGACGGTGTCGGCGTAGGCGAGCTTGATCGCCGCGTCCTGGGCCCCGATCGAGGTGACCGGCCGCTGCTCGCCGGAGCCCGCGGCCGCCGCGGGCGCCCCGCCGAAGCCGGAGAAGAGGATGTTGGAGACCGAGCGGTTCATCGCCGTCGCCATCTCCATCGTCAGGATCGTTCCCGAGGACCCGACCAGGGTGCCCGCGACGATCAGGGCGACGTTCTGCAGGGCGAAGCCGGCGGCCGCGGCGGAGAGGCCGGTGAAGGCGTTCAGGAGCGAGATCACGACCGGCATGTCGGCCCCGCCGATCGGCAGCACGACCAGGTTGCCGAGGATCGCCGCGGCGATCAGGATCAGGATGAAGAGGGCCTGCGACGGCGGTTCGTTGTTGATCGCGATGATGATCGCGACGACGATCACGCCGACCCCGAGGATCGCGTTGATGAACTGCTGGCCGGGCACCGCCATCGGCCGGGTGGGGATCACTTCCTGGAGCTTGGCGAAGGCGATGTTCGAGCCCCAGAAGGAGACCGAGCCGACGATCGCCGCGAACAGCGTCGGGATCAGGTCTTCCAGCGGCATCTCGCCGAAGGAGATGCCGTGCCGGATCTCCGACCAGGCGATCAGGGCCACCGCGCCGCCGCCGACCCCGTTGTAGAGGGCCACCATCTGCGGCATCTCGGTCATCTTCACTTTGATCGAGGCGTAGGCGCCGATCGCCGAGCCGGCCGCGAGGCCGATGATGATCAGGCCCCAGTTGCCCATCCCGTCGAGCAGCAGGGTGGTGACCACCGCGACCGCCATGCCGACCGCGGCGATCATGTTGCCGCGCTTCGCGGTGGTCGGGTGCGTGCCCTGTTTCAGCCCGAGGATGAACAGGACGAAGGAGACGATGTAGAGCGCCGTGGCGGCACTGCCGCCCGGTTCAAGCACTGCGAGGGGAGTCATTTACCGGCTCCACCTTTGCCATCCGCGTCAGCCTTCGGTTTCGGTTTTTTGGCGAACATCGCGAGCATCCGGTCGGTGACCATGAAGCCGCCGACGATGTTGATCGCGCCGAAGGCGACGGCGATCGTGCCGATCACGTACTCGAGCCCGTCGTCGGCGTAGCCGAGGACGATCAGGCCGCCGAGCATGACGATGCCGTGAATCGCGTTGGTCTGCGACATCAGCGGCGTGTGCAGCGTCGTCGGCACCTTGGAGATGACCTCGAACCCGACGAAGATCGCCAGGACGAAGATCGTGACCTCGGTCATGACACTCATGAGTCGCTCCTCCCGGCGGCGCGCTCGTTCTTGATCTCGCCGCCCTGGGTGATCAGCGCCGCGGCGAGGATGTCGTCCTCGAGGTCGACGTTCAGCTCGCCCTCCTCGGTGATCAGGAGGCCGAGCAGGTTCTCGAGGTTCTTCGCGTAGAGCTGCGAGGCGGGGACCGGCATCAGGCTGGGCAGGTTGCGCGGCCCGATCACCTTGACGCCGTTCTCGACGACGGTCTCGCCGGGCTTCGTCAGCTCACAGTTACCGCCGGTCTCGGCGGCAAGGTCGACGATCACCGAGCCGGGCTGCATGCCCCGCACCGCGTCGGCGGTGATCAGGATCGGCGCCGCGCGGCCCGGGATCGCGGCGGTGGTGACGATGATGTCCTGTTTGCGCGCGTTCTCGGCGAGCGCATCGCGCACCTGCGCGTTCTCCTCCTCGGTGAGCGGGCGCGCATAACCGCCCTCGCCCTCCGCGTCGGGGATGAAGTCGAGTTCCAGCGGGCGACCGCCGAGCGAGGCGATCTGCTCCCAGGCGGCGCGACGGATGTCGAAGCCGGTGACGATCGCGCCGAGGCGCTTCGCCGTGGCGACCGCCTGCAGGCCGGCCACGCCGGCGCCGAGGACGAGGACTTTCGCGGGCGGCACCGTCCCGGCGGCGGTGGTCATCATGCCGAAGAAGCGGCCCGACTCGCGCGCGGCGATCAGCATCGCCGCGTAACCCGCGGCGGCGGCCTGCGAGGACAGCGCGTCCATCGCCTGGGCGCGCGTCGTGCGCGGGATCGCCTCCATCGCAAAGCTGGTGACGCCGGTGGCGGCAAGCCCCTTGTTGGTGTCGGCGGCGACCCAGGGGTTCAGGTGCGAGATGTAGATCTGGTCCGCGCCGAGACGGCCGACGTCCTCGGCGCTCGGCACGCCCACCTTGAGGACGACGTCGGCGTTCCAGATCTGATCGGTGCCCGCGATCTCGGCGCCGGCATCGGTGTACTGCGCGTCAGGGTGCCCCGCGGCCTCCCCCGCCCCCGACTCGATCAGCACGTCGACCTTCTCGTTCTTCTTCAACGAGCGGACGACATCGGGTACGAGCGCGACCCGGCGCTCTCCCTCGGCGGTCTCTTTCGGCACTCCGATCTTCACAGCGGCGCGGAACCTTATGCGATCTGATTCAAATAGGTCAGCCGACCGGGCCGACACCTGCCATGGCGGACAACCGGTCGAGCGTGTGAAGCTGCTGATCTCGCTCTGCGTGGACCGGCGAGACGATCAGGCGATCCACACCGGCGGCGGCGAACCGCTCCATCCTCTCGGCGACCTCGGCCTCGGTCCCGACCAACGAGGTCGCCGCGACGATCTCGTCCGGCAACGCCTCGAAGGCGCCGCCGCGGTCGCCCGCCTGGAAGCGCCGCTGCACCTCGTCGGCGACCTCGCCGAAGCCGAAGCGGTGGGCCAGGTCGACGTAGAAGTTCGTCTTCCGCGACCCCATGCCCCCCAGATAGAGCATCAGCCCGGCCTTGACCATGTTCCTGGCCGCCTCGAGATCGCCGTCGATCGCCACCTGCAGGCTCGGCGACACCTCGAGGTCGGCGCGCGTCCGCCCCCCCTTGGCGAAGCCCGCCTCGAGGTGCTCGCCCCAGGTCTCCTGGAAGGAGTCGACGGAGAAGAAGATCGGGATCCAGCCGTCGGCGACCTCGGCCGTCATCTCCACCGATTTACGGCCGATCGCGCCGACGAATACGGGGATCGAGTTGCGCAGCGGGTGGAAGTTCAGCTTCAGGGCCTTGCCCTCGCCGCCCGCGAGCGGCAGGTCGTAGTGCGTGCCGTGGTGCTCCAACGGCCCTTCGCGGGCGACGATCTTCCGCACCACCTCGATGTACTCGCGGGTCCGCCCCCAGGGCTTCGCGTAGGGCACCCCGTACCAGCCTTCCGACACCTGTGGACCGCTCGGCCCGAAGCCGAAGAGGAAGCGCCCGCCGGAGAGTTTGTCGATCGTCGCCCCGGCCATCGCCGCCGCCGCGGGCGGCCGCGCGGGCACCTGCAGGATCGCCGCGCCGAGGTTGATCGTCGTCGTCTGCCCGGCCAGCCAGGCCAGGATGCTGACCACGTCGGACCCGTAGGACTCCGCCACCCAGACCGACTCGTAGCCCATCCGCTCGGCCGCGAGCACGAGCTCGAGGGCCTCCTCACCCGCCGGCCCTATCCCCCAATAGCCCAGGTTGATACCTAGCTTCACCCCCATCCGACCTCAACCCTATTCAATAGGCAGGTGGCGACGACGACCGCGATCCCGGACTCCGGCCTCTCGAGCAAGGAGGCGCAGGCGCGACTGCGGGAGCTGGGACCGCCGCCGGAGACCAGCTCGCGCTCGACCTCGAGCATCATCGCGGGCAACGTCTTCACCCTCTTCAACGCGATCATCGCCGTCTTCTTCGTCCTCGACCTGGGGCTGGGGCTCTACGCGGACTCGCTGTTCGGCCTGATCGCGGTGATCAACTCCTACATCGGCATCCGGCAGGAGCTGAACGCGAAGAAGACGCTTGACGAAGTCGCCGTGCTGGTCGCGCCGCGGGCGCGGGTGATCCGTGACGGCAACCCGGTCGAGCTGCTCGCCGACGAGGTGGTCCCCGGCGACCTCGTCGCGATCAGCCCCGGCGACCAGCTCGTCGCCGACGGCCGGATCATCTCCAGCCGCGGCCTGACGCTCGACGAGTCGATGCTCACCGGCGAGGCCGACGGCATCCGCAAGGAGCGCGGCGACGAGGTCCTTTCCGGCTCCTTCGCGACCTCCGGGTCCGGCCACTACGAGGTCGAGGCGGTCCGCGAGAAGAGCTATGCGGGGCGCCTGGCGGGCGAGGCGAAAACCTTCCGCCACCCGCTCTCGCCGCTGCAGGAGGAGGTGAACCGGGTGATCATCGTCTCGACCTACACGATGATCCCGCTGGCGATCCTGCTGATCCTCAGCCTGAAGATCCGCGCCGTCGGCCTGCAGAGCGCCGCCGAGACGGCCACCGCCGGCCTGGTGACGCTGATCCCCGAGGGCCTGGTGCTGCTGATGAGCGTCACCTTCGCCGTCGCCGCGGTGCGGCTGGCCCGACGGGACACGCTGATCCAGCAGATGAGCGCAACCGAGAGCCTCGCCTCGGTCGACACGATCTGCGTCGACAAGACCGGCACCCTGACCGAGGGCGAGCTGCGCCTGCGGGCGGTCGAGTTCGCCGACGACGTCGACCCGACCGTCGGCGCCGTGGTGCTGGGGCGCTTCGCGGCGAGCGCCGGGGACCGCAACAGGACCCTGGAGGCGATCGCCGAGCGCTACCCGGGCGACCCGGGCCAGGTCAGCGCCGAGGTCCCCTTCTCCTCCGAGTACAAGTGGTCGGGCGTGACGCTCGACGGCAACGGGGCGGGCGCCGGGACCTTCGTCCTCGGCGCACCCGACGTGCTCGAAGAGGCCGGCGCGCTGGCGCTGCCTCCGGGACTGGCGGCGAAGCTGCGCGAGGAGACCGAGGCCGGCCGGCGGGTCGTCGCCTTCGGGCGCAGTGGGGAGGCACTGCCCGACGACCCCGCGGCCGATCCGGCGCCACGCCTCACCCCCGTCGCCCTGGTGGTGATGGAGGAGACGCTGCGCGAGGACGCTGCGGAGACGATCGCCTTCATGCGCGAGCAGGAGGTCGACCTGAAGCTGATCTCCGGCGACGCGGCGGCGACGGTGACCGCGGTCGCCTACGCGGTCGGCGTGCCGCGCGACGCGGGCGTGATCGAGGGCCCCGACCTCCCCGACGACCCCGAGGCCCTGCAGGAGGTGGCGCTCGCCAACACGATCTTCTGCCGGATCAAGCCGGACCAGAAGAAAGCGCTGGTCAGGGCGCTGGTCGACGCGGGCCGTTACGTGGCGATGATCGGCGACGGGGTGAACGACGTCCCGGCGCTGAAGCAGGCGCGGATGGCGGTGGCGATGGGCTCGGGGACGCAGGTGACCAAGGGCGTGGCGGACGTGGTCCTGCTGCAGGACCAGTTCAAACGGCTGCCCGAGGCGGTGGGCGAGGGCCGGCGGATCGCCCGCAACATCCACCGCCTCGGCCGCCTCTACCTGACCAAGAGCGTTTACGCGGCGACGCTGATCGTGCTGGTCGCGGTGCCGGGCTTCGCCTTCCCCTTCCTGCCCCGCCACCTGACCATGGCGGCGTTCCTGACGATCGGCATCCCCTCCTTCGTCCTCGCCCTGGCACCGTCGGACGGGCCCCTCTACCGCGGCCGCCTGATCCGCGCCCTGGCCGCCTTCGCGATCCCGGCGGGGGTGGCGACCGGGATCGCCTCGATCATCTCCTGCGTCCTCGTCAACACCGTCGCCGGCGGCGGACTCGCCGCCGGGCGGACGGCGGCGACGACCACCCTGATCGTGCTCGGGCTCGCCTTCGTGCTGCTGCTGGAGCGCGGCCCCGGCCGCGAGCACATCGCGATCCAGAGCTACATGCTGGCGATGGTCGCCGGGCTCGGCGCCCTCTACGCGCTGATGCTGGCCGCCGAACCGGTGCGGAAGTTCTTCGAACTCGAAATCCTCGACGCGACCCAGTGGTTCCTCGCCCTGCTCGCCGCCGCGATCGGCCTGACGCTCGCCGCCCTCGCCTGGCGCCTGCCGATCATCGAACGCTGGGAAGCGGAGATCACCGACGAACCGGACGAGCCCCCCAGTCCGATGGAGGAGGACCCCGACCCTCCAGTCGTCCAGTCGTAGGGGCCACATCTTTCGACTTTGGGCCATGCCGAGGCCGGGCGCGCGTCCATACGGTGTGGGAATGGCAACGACCTTGATTTCCGGCCCGTCCCTTTCCCGGCGCCGGCGTGTACCCGCTCGATCCGGGGCACAACGACGAGGCGTTCGCCGAGACCGACACCTCGCGCCCTCCCTAGGCGACGGTGAGCGACGCGCCCGCGCGGCAGGACCTGGTGGAGCCGCGCGGGCGCGTCCGGTCGAATGAGCTGAAGGCCCCGGGCCTCGGAACCCGACCTCGTCACGAAGACGTCGGAAACGTCACCCTTCCGCCCGACGTCCTCATTGCTCAAGGATCTCCGTGTTTAGTTTCGGTTGCATAGCAACCGAAAGTCGACGCGCGTCCCACGGACCCCCTGATCCCGGCGCCCAGAAGGCCGAGGGTGTGACGGGAGGGTCACGACAATGGGGGACCCCACCCCCAGTCACACACATCTGAGCGCGTCTGGGCCGGCCTCGCAAGGACGCAGGGAAGTGAGGCGAGGGGGGCGTACTCCAGTGCGTGACCCAAGCCGAACGACCGAGGACGCCGCGAGACGCCCCCAGACGCCCTCAGATGCTCAGATGGCGAAGTGGTCGCCCGGCGGGATGACGAACTGGCTCACGACCAGGTTCGCGGCCAGTTTCGAGGCCCCGTCACGGATGCGGTCGATCCGCACCTCGATCACCGCGGTGCTGCGGCCCGCGTGGAGCGGTCGGGCATCGGCGACGATCTCGTCGCCCAGGCGGCCGGCGCCGAAGACGTTCAGCTTCAGCTCGATCGTGGTGAAGTCATAGCCCGGCGGGATCGCGCGGAAGGTGGCCCAGGCGGCGACGGTGTCGCCGAGCGCCGTCCAGACGCCGCCGTGGACGAAGCCGCCGGGATGGAGATGGCGGCTCTCGACCAGGATCCGGCCGCGGGCGTGGTCGTCCTCGATCTCCAGCGGTTCGATACCGATGTCGGCGGGGAAGCTCCCCACCGCGAACTCGCGGATGTGCTCTGGCTTGACCTGCGAAAGATCTGGCATGGGATCGGTATCTAAACAAGAAGCGGCCCCGCGTTGGGGCCGCTTCGTCACACAACGGCTACCGGGGCGTCCTCAGACCCGTTCGACGATCATCGCCTTGCCCTGCCCCCCGGCGACACACATCGTCTCCAGGCCGACCTGGGCGTCATCGGTCTCCATGCCGTTCAGCAAGGTGCCCATGATGCGGGCACCGGTCATGCCGAAGGGGTGACCGAGGGCGATCGCGCCGCCGTGGGTGTTCAGCTTGTCCTGGTCGATCCCGCATTCGTCCATGATCGGGATCACCTGCGCGGCGAAGGCCTCGTTCAGCTCGACCTTGTCGATGTCGCCGATCGACATCCCGGCGCGATCCAGCACCTTCTTGATCGCGCCGATCGGGGCGACCCCCATGTACTCCGGCTCGTTGCCGTAGGTGGCGGCGGTGATGATGCGGGCGCGCGGGGTCAGGCCGAGCTCCTTGGCCTTGGTGTCGCTCATCAGCAGCACCGCCGCCGCGCCGTCGTTCAGCGGGCAGGAGTTCCCGGCGGTGACGCCGCCACCACCGAAAGCCTCGGGCAGTTCGGCGAGCTTCTCCAGGGTCGAGCTCGCCCGCGGGCCGTCATCCTTGGACACCACGGTGCCGTCCGCCAGGGTCACCGGCACGATCTCGCGATCGAAGAAGCCGTCTTCCTGCGATTTCACCGCGAGTTCCTGCGAGCGCTGCGCAAACTTGTCCATGTCCTCGCGCTTGACGCCGTATCTGTTGGCGACGTTGACCGCGGTGATGCCCATGTCGATGTAGGCGTTGGGCTGGCCGTTCTCGCCGATCAAGGCGGGATCACGGTCATCGACGCGGACCGGCTCGGAGGCTTCGTTGAAGCGGCTGACCCACTCGACCCCGACGGCGATGTAGGCATCGCCCTCGCCCGCCTTGATCGCGTTGCCGGCATGGCGGATCGCGTCGAGGCTGGAGGAGCAGTAACGGGAGACGGTGACGCCGTTGACGGTTTGGGGCAGCTTCTGCGACAGCAGCGAGATGATCCGCCCCATGTTGAAGGCCTGCAGGCCCTGCGGCATGCCGACCCCGCAGAAGACGTCCTCGACCAGGGCGGGGTCGAGCCCGGGGTTGCGCTCGAGCAGCTGGTCGACCACGAAGGCGCCCTGCTCCTCGGGCCGCAGCGAGGCCAGCGAGCCCTTGAAGGCGCGGCCGATCGGCGTACGGATGGTGTCGACGATTACTGCTTCGGGCATCTCAGGGGCCTCCTTGGGCTAAGTGCGAATCGACTGACTGCGGGTCGTAGACCGACGGGCAGCGTAGAGCAAACGGACCGTCGACTGATTGACTGGTCGGTCAAACTATTGTGGCATTTCGCACGCGCGGCTAGTTCGGTGTCGCCGATCTGGGGTACATTCGGTCGATCCAGCCCGTGGTGGAACGCGGGAAAACGCCGCGCCGCGGCAGGAAAGGAGGCCTCGACATGCCTGAGGGCTACTGCGTCAAAGAGCGCAAGAAAGTCGAGATCAAGGACGCCAAGCAGGTGACGATGAAGAACGGTCGGCCCGCGATCCAAGGGGTCTGCCCCGATTGCGGGACGAAAATCTTCAAGATCGGCAAGCTCGAGGCCTAGGCGGTCGGCCCGCCGCGGGGCGATGAACCCCGCCGTCCTGCCCCCCGTATCCCGGTCGATATGAGTCGGCCGTTAAAAGTGAGGGCGCCGTGGGTGCGTTGACCCGCGAGCGCGATGTGCGCGAGGCCTACGCCGCCCACTCGGGCGAGCTTTATGGCTTCGCGGTGCGCTCGCTGGGCGACGCCGGGCTCGCCGAGGAGGCGGTCCAGGAGACCTTCCTCCGCGCCTGGCGGGCGGGCGACCGCTTCGATCCCGAGATCGGCAGCCTGCGCACCTGGCTCTTCGCGATCCTCCGCAACGTGGTGATCGACCTGGGGCGGGCGCGGGCGGCGCGGCCGCGGGTCGCCGAGAGCGGCATCGAGCCATCGGTCGAACCGTTCGAGCAGGCGCTGTTGGCCTGGCAGGTCGAGGAGGCGATGCGCCGGATCGGCGAGGATCATCGGCGGGTGTTGCTCGAGACCCACTTCCGCGCCCGCCCCTACTCCGAGGTGGCCGCCGAACTCGGCGTGCCGGAGGGGACGATCAAGAGCCGCGTCTACTACGGGCTGCGGGCGCTGCGGGTCGCACTGGAGGAGATGGGCTATGAGGACTGAGGACCACCGAGACCGGAAGCTGGCGCTCGGTGCCTACGCGCTCGGCGACCTGCCGCCGGACGAGCGCGCGGCCGTCGCCGCCCACCTCGAAGGCTGCGAGGAGTGCCGAGCCGAGCTGCGCTCGCTGGAAGGGGTAGCGGCGCTGCTGCCGCTTGCCGACCCGGCCCGGATCGAGGGGCCGGCGGCGCGCCCGCCGGCCGACCTCGGAGCCCGGATCGAGGCCCAGATCGCGGCCGAATCGGCCAGGGAGGGCCGCCAGAGGCGGCGGCGTCGCTTCCGGTTGGGCGTGGGCGGCGCCGTCGCCGCGGCGGCGGTCGCGGCGGTGCTGGCGATCGCGATCCTGCCGCTCGGCGGCGGTGGCGCCGGGGAAAGTTCACCCGCCCAGCAGGTCAACTTCGCCTCCCTGCCGAATGGGGTGAGCATCAACGCAACCCTCGAACCCCACGCCTTCGGCACCGAGATCGAGATGTACGTGAGCGGCATCCGCTCCGGCACCCTCTGTCGCGTCTTCCTGCGCGACGCCAAGGGTCGCACCTACTCGGCCGGGAGCTTTCGCTATCGCTGGGGAGCGGATTCGCACGCCAAGCTGAGCTCGGCGCTCGACCTCTCCCAGGCGGCGGAGATCGGCGTCCACGCCGGCAGCCGGACCTTCACGGCGCCGGTAGGCCAGGCGACCGCGCTGGTCGGTGGGGCGGATACCGCCGCGACGTGACCCGGCGGGCGCTCGCGGTGGCGCTGGTCGGCGCGGGCCTGATCGCGGGGTGCGGCGGCGGCTCGGGCAGCTCCGCCACCACCTCGCCCGCCGCCAAGACCACCTCCACCCTGCCCGCCCCAGAACCGCCGCCGAACGCCGAAGAAGGCACGGTCTTCGTCTCCCTGGGCAGCGCCAAAGGCCTCGGCGAGATCCTCGTCGACTCCACCGGCCACACCCTCTACGCCTTCAGCGGCGATGCCGGCAAGACGTCGACCTGCACGGGCGCGTGCGCGCAAGCCTGGCCGCCGCTGCTCGACGAAAACGGCGAACCACAACCGTCGAACGGCACCAGCGCCGCCCGTCTCGGCACCGTGACGCGTGCCGATGGCGGCCGGCAGGTCACCTACTCCGGCCGGCCGCTCTACACCTTCGGCGGCGACAAACTGCCCGGGGACGCGAACGGCAACGGGGTCAGCGCCTTCGGCGGCACCTGGACCGCGCTCAAGGGCAACGGCAGCCCAGCTCGGTAGCAGGCGCCGGCGGACCGGGATTCCACGCCTCGAGCGCCTGAATGGTTGATTCCATGGTCTCCCGCGTTAGCTGGCACCCGGGAAGCTGGCGCCGCTGAAGGGTTTTGGTCGTCATGGGACCAGAAGCCCGCAGCCGTGAGCTCCGGGAAGGGACGGGGCCGGGTCGAGCTGGCGCCCTCGGGAAGGGATGGGGCCTTTTGAAGCTGTCGCCGGTGGGCGGAAAGGGATGCGACCCCCTCAAGCTGCCGCCCTTGGCGGAAAAGGATGCGGCCGCCTCGTCCGGGGCCCTGGCAGGCTGTGGCCGTGGCCGAGACGGCCGGGGGTGCGGGGAGCGGGCGGGGGAGCACGGAAGCCCCTCGCGGGAGGGTGCGGGCGAGTGAGGCGGATCCCTCACGGGGTCCCACGGACCCCGTGATCCCGACGTCCGGGGGCCGGAGGGTGCCACGGACCCCCTGATCCCGGCCCCGGGGGCCGGAGGGTGCGACCGTTCCGTGACGGGACCGTCACGGACGCGTTCCGTACTTTGACCCTGCCATGGCAGGGTCAAAGTACGGAACGCGTTCCCGGGCCCTCTTTCCGGGCCCGGGAACGGCCCGAAGGTTCAGGAAAGGGTGACGTTCCCGGCGTCTTCGTGACCGATCGGGGCGGGGTGTGGCCCCTCCCGCACGGACCCGTCACGTAAGTCCGACCCCCTCCGTCCCTGCGTCCCCCCTCATCCCTGTGTCGTCTTTTTCACGACCCCCTCCCGTCCCTGTGCCCGCCTTCCCCACGACCCCCTCCCGTCCCGGGCGCCTCATGGCGCTCACAGCCTGCCAGGAGCGCCATGA
>JAFDWO010000051.1 GCA_018268415.1 Actinomycetota bacterium
AGACGTAGGGAACTCCACGCCTCCTCCCGTGTTGTCCAACGCTCACGGACGCGTTCCGTACTTTGACCCTGCCATGGCAGGGTCAAAGTACGGAACGTGTTCCCGGGCCTTCTTTTCCGGCCCGGGAACGGACCGAAGGGTCCGGAAAGGGTGACGTTCCCGGCGTCTTAGTCACCGATCGGGGCCACGTGTGGCCCCTCCCGCACGGACCCGTCACGGAGGTCCGACCTCGTGCGATCCCTGTCCCGCCTTTTCACGACCTCCCCCCGTCCCTGCGTCTCCCCCTGTCCCTGCGTCGTCTTTTTCACGACCCCCTCCCGTCCCCGTGCCCGCCTTCCCCACGACCCCCTCCCGTCCCGGGCGCCTCATGGCGCTCACAGCCTGCCAGGAGCGCCATGAGGCGGCCGGGACCATCTCGGACGGGTGTGCGGCCCGGGGTCGCACGGCATCTCGGACGGGTGTGGGGGCCGGGGTCGGGAACGCAGCGCGCCCCGCAACGCATCTCGGACGGGTGTGGGGGCCGGGCCGCGCGGCAACTCGGACGGGCGCACGGGCCGGGGGCCCGCCCGTCCCGCCTCGACGGCCCCGCACCTTTCGCTGTTCCTTATGCGCCCGTGGGGCGCAATAAGGAACAGCGGAGCGGTCCCCGGGACGGCGCGGCGGCCGAGGTCGGGCCATCGCGCGCCCGCCGCGCCGCACCTTGGACGGATGTCGGACCCATCCCGCAACTCGCACGCCCGCACCGGCCGGACCCGCACCCATCCCGCAACCCGCACGCCCGCACCGGCCGGGGTCACCTCTCGCGCCCCGCAACCCGCACGCCCGCGACACCTAAGAACCACGCCCGCGCCGCCACCGCGCCGTTCAAGCCGCGGCCGAGCATTGCCGCGCGTCGATGGGCGCGGCGGGGGACGCGCGCGGCCGCTCACTCCTCCTTCAGGACCGAGTACCAGATCCGCTCCGCCACCCTGACCACCTCGTCGCCCGCCCGCGCGAGGCGGCGGTAGAGCTCGCGCCGGGCGGTCACCTCGCGCAGGTCGCCGCTCTCCACCAGGGCCGACATCGCCGTCCGGTAGGCGCGCTGGATGTGGCGCTGCTCCTTCACCGCGCGGTCGGCCATTGCGCCGGCGGCGTCGCGGTCGCCGCCGGCGAAGGCCCGGAGCGCCTCGTCGAGTCGGGCCGTGCCCGCCGCGAGCCGCTCGGCCATCGTCACCATCGCCTCGTCCGGCGGGCTCGACATCGCCTCCGCCTCACGGACCAGGTTCTTCGCGTCGTTGACGATCTCGTCAAGCCCCACGGAGAGCTCGAAGATGTCCTCCGGCTCGAGCGGGGTGGTGAAGGCTTCCGACAGCGCCCGGCGCAGGTTGCGCTTGCAGGTGTCCGCTTCGTGCTCGAGCCGGCGCAGGCGCTCGGCGTCGTGGACTTCGCCCTTCGCCCAGGCGGCGAGTTCGCGCATCGCCGTCGTGGTCAACCCGGACTGGGCGAGAAGCAGCGCCAGCACGTCCGGGTTGGCGGGCAGGAACCAGTGGCGGCGGCGCTTCACAGCAGTCTCCAGAGCGGGAGGAGGGCGGCGCCGAGCGCCGCCGCGCCCGGCAGGGTCAGGATCCAGGCGGAGGCGATTCCCTCGACCACCCGCCAGCGCACGTGGCGGGCCCGCCGCCGACCCGCCCCGACGCCGACCACCGAGGAGGAGACGACCTGCGTGGTCGAGACCGGTGCGCCCAGGTAGGAGGCGGGGATGACGACCGCGGTCGAGGCGCTCTGCGAGGCGAACGCCCCCAGCGAGGTGAGGTGGAAGATGCGGCGGCCGACGGTGCGGATGATCCGCCAGCCGCCGAGGGCCGTCCCCAGGGTCAGCGAGGCGCCGCAGAGCAGCTTCGCCCACAGCGGTACCGCGAAGGCGCTGATCCGCCCGTCGGCGAGCAGCAGCGCGCCGATCACGCCCATCGCCTTCTGGCCGTCGTTGGCGCCGTGGCCGAAGGCGAGCGCCGCCGACATCAGCCACTCCGAGGCGACGATCGGGCGGCGGACGCGCCGCGGGGCGCGGCGCAGCGCCCGCGCGTCGAGGCGCGAGAAGGCGAAGCCGAAGCCGAGTCCGAGCAGCGGCGAGACCGCCAGCGCGATCAGCACGCCGGCCAGGCCGACCGGGTGCAGGCCTTCCATCCCGCCCCAGCGGATCGCGCCGAGGCCCGAGTCGACGAAGGCGGCTCCGACCAGGCCACCGACCAGGGCGTGGGCGGAGCTCGAGGGTAGCCCGAGCGACCAGGTGGCGAGGTTCCAGCCGGTGGCGGCCAGCGCGCCCGCGCCGATCACCGCGACCGCGCCGCTCCCGGAGACGTCGACGATCCCGGCGATCGCCGAGGCGACCGCGGTGCCGACGATCACCGCCCCGAGCAGATTGAACGTCGCGGCCAGCACGACCGCCGGCCCCGGCGGCGCGGCCCGCGAGGTGACCAAGGTGGCGATCGCGTTGGCGGCGTCGTGGAAGCCGTTGGTCAGCGCGAAGGCGACCGCGACCGTTATCGCCAGCGCCAGTTCCACGGCTCGGACTAGGTGAAGATGATCTGGCCGCCCGCGGCCAGGCCGTAGAACTCGCCGACCGTGATCACGTCGGCGATCGCGTCGATGAAGTCCTCCTTGGTGAGGCCGAACAGGTCGACGGAGGCCTTGCAGGCGTAGAGCCCGGCCCCCGATTCGGCGATCATCTCGACGAACTCGGGGATCGGCGGGATGTCGAGCTTCTCCATCTCCTCGGCCAGTTTGTGGGTGACCAGGGAGGAGACGCCGGGGATGCCGCCGGCCCAGGTCGCCAGGTGCAGCCCGGGGTTGCCGACCGTCGCCACCTTGACGTGCTCGTGCCGGGCGCGGTTGATCGCATCGAGGCCGAAGAAGGTGAAGAAGAGGTTCGCCTCGATCCCCTCCATGCGCGCGCCGTTGGCCATGATCAGGGCAGGGTAGACCCCCTCGAGTGACCCCTTGGAGACGATGATCGAGACCTTCTCGATCGACTGCGGGGCGCCACCGTTGGCTTGCGTGTTCATCTGCCGTCCTCCTCCTAGATGCAGCCGCGGGGCTTGGGGATGCCCGCGATCTTCGCGGCAAGCTTCGCCGGGCCTTTGGGGAACAGCTCGTAGAGCTCCCTGATCGGCACGCCTGAGGCTTTGCCGAGGGTGCGGATCGAGGGGGCCGAGCCGGACTCGAGGTACCGGGCCCGCATGAAGTTGACGACCAGCCAGTGGCGATCGGTCAGCTCGGTGATCCCGGCCTCGGTGGCGATCGCGGTCGCGACCTCCTCGTTCCACTGGGATGGGTCGGTCATGAAGCCGTCGACGTCGACGTCCACCTGTCGGTCGGCGTAGGTCATCGTGCTCACTGGTCTCCTCCTTCTCGGTCGGGTGCCTGTCTGCCCGCCATCGACATCTGCGCGCCCACGCCCGGGATCTCGTGACCGGGCAGCAGCACGTGCCAGTAGAGGGGCTGGAAGGCGAGCTTGCCGAGGTGGTTGAGCCGCGACTCGCGCAGCAGGGGCAACGGCCCCACGTGCGCCTCCGGATAACGGCCCGGCAGCGGCTCCACCTCGTAGTTGAAGTCGATCAGGAGCGCCTTGTGGAAGCCGCTCTCGATGAAGCAGTTGACGTGCCCGTCGTAGCTGCCTTCGGGTTCCTCGCCGCCGAGCACCCGCTCGACGTTGGCGCACAGTGCCTCCCCCTCGAAATGGGTGGCCGAGCCCGCCTTCGACGTCGGCAGGCTCGCCGCGTCGCCGATCGCGAAGACGTTGGGCGCCGCCTTGCTCCGCAGCGTGTGGATGTCGACGTCGACGAAGTCGAGCTCGTCGCCGAGCCCGGGCGAGCGCCCGACGAACGACGGGCCGCCGTGGGGCGGGATGACGACGGCGAGGTCGAAGGGGACCTCGCGCTCGTCCCAGCTGACGAGCCTGCCGCCGACTCCGTCGACGCGGCCGGTGGCGAACTCGGTCTCCAGGGCGATCTTCCGCTCCGCCAGCATGCCGCCGAGTCGCCCGGCCGCGACCGGCTTGGTGAAGGCGGCGTCGAGCGGCGTCGCCAGGGTGATCTCGACCCGCTCACGGACGCCCCGCTCGCGCAGGAACCAGTCGGCGAGGAAGCAGAACTCGAGCGGCGCCACCGGGCACTTGATCGGCAGGTCGACGAAGTTGACGACGAGCCGGCCATGATCGAAGGAGGCGAGCGCGTCGCGCAGCGCGGTCGCGTCCTCGACCGAGTAGAAGGAGAAGACGCTCTCGCCCCACCCCGGGCCGCGGAGCCCCTCGGTCTCCTCGTAGCGGAGCGAGGCGCCGGCGGCGATGACGAGGGCGTCGTAGTCCAGCGTCGTGTCGTCGGCGAGGTGGACCGCATCCTGGTCGAGAGCGATGCGGTCGACCTCGGCGAGGCGAAAGTCGATCCCGTCGTGGAGCTGGGCGCGGCGCGAGCGGACGATGTGCTCGGGGCGCTCGAGGCCGAACGGGACGAAAAGGAGCCCGGGCTGGTAGACGTGGCGGTCGTCACGGTCGACGACCGTGATCTGCAGCTCGTCGGTGGAGGTGTGCCGGCGCAGTCGGTTGGCGACCAAGGTCCCGCCGGTGCCGCCGCCGATGATCACGATCCGCTTCATTGCTCAGAGCGCGCTCGGGTACGTCTCGGGTGGTTCGGCCGACTCCCAGGCGACGCTGCGCTCGAGCGGCTCGACGGCGCGCGTCTCGTCGATGTGGATGACGGCGTCGAACTGGGCCGCCAGGCGGGCGCTGAAGTAGTGGTTCTGGCGCTCGGTCTCCGGCCGGTAGATCACCCCGATCGCGCGCTCGAGACGAGGCTGCAGCAGTTCGTCGACCACTCCGGGAGCCGTGAGGTCGAGCAGGAAGCGGGGCTCGTCGAGCGCGTGGAAGAGGGCCTCGTAGCTCTCCGGGAGCGCGGGCCGCACCACCTTTCGCTCGGCCGGCGCGTCCCAGGCCGAGGCGGCGGTGACGGTCCCGGCATAGGTGGTGAAGCCGATCAGGAAGGTCTCGCGCGGCCGCCGTTCACGGGCCAGCTGGCCGAGGTTGTGCTCGCCGCGGCGGCTCATCTCGGTCATCCGGGCGTCGCCGACGTGCGAGTTGTGCTCCCAGACGACGATCTTCGGCGGGGATCCGTAACGGCCCAGGTGGGCGTCGAGGCGTTCCAGGGTCTCGGCCATGTGGCGGTCGCGCAGGTTCCAGGTCTCGGTCGGCGCCGCGAACATCGCCCGGTAGTACTCCTCGGCGCCGACGATGACCCGGGCGTTCTGCTCGGCGTAGAACTGCTCGTCCTCGGCGGCGATCCCGTCGCGGCGCAGGTAGGCCTCGGCCGAGCGGCAGAGCTCCACCAGCTGCTCGACGACGTCGCTGCGGGCCGACTCGGAGATGCCGAAGGTCACGGCCCGGCCGTAGTCCTGATCGCCGCCGAACACCTCGAAAGCGCCATAACGCCGGCGCGCGCGGGCGGCTGCCGCGGGGTCGACCCGCTCCAGGTAGGCGATCACGGCCTCGACCGAGGTCGCGAGGCTGTAGAGGTCGAGGCCGAAGAAGGAGACCCCCTCGCCCGGCTCGGCGAGGCGGTTGTGCTCGCGCGCCCAGCCGACGAAGTCGAGCACCTCGGCGTTCCGCCACATCCAGGTCGGGAAGCGGCGGAAGCCGCGCAGCGCCTCCTCGGCGTCGGCGTCATCGGCGGCACCGTGCAGATAACGGTTGACGCGATAGGCGTCCGGCCAGTCGGCCTCGACCGCCACCGCGCGGAAGCCCTTCTCCTCGATCAGGCGACGGGTGATCCGAGCCCGCTCGCGGTAGAACTCGTGGGTGCCATGCGACGCCTCGCCGATCATCACGACCGGCACGTCACCGATCAGCTCGAGCAGCCCGTCGTAATCGGTGCCGCCGCCGTTCAGCGGTCGCAGCTCACGCAGCAGCTCGTGTTGGCTCGGCCAGAGCATCGAGCACCTCCTCGTCCCATCTTCATGGACCGAAGCTAGGGCCGATCGGCAAGGTGGGCATCCGTGGAAGTCCGCAGGTCGACTGCGGTCGGATGTAACTCGACCTGGGGGAGCAGGCGCTCGATCTCCTCGCCGCGCCCGCTCCCGAGTCCGTGGCGCATCACGTTCGCCGCGCCTGCCGCGACCGAATAACGGACTGCCTCCTCGAGCCTCAGGCCCGAACCCACGCAGACCCCGAGCGCGCCGAACATCGCGTCCCCGGCGCCGTGGGGCTCCACGGCGTGGAGGCGCGGGCCCCGCACTTCGATCAGGCGATCGCCGCGCAGGAGCAGGGCGGGCTCCGCCGCCCTCGAGACGAGGACGATGTCGGCACCTTCCGCGCCGACCCGTCGCATCGCCACCGCGATCTCCTCGGTTGAGTCGCCCGTGGCGCGACCGTCGCCGCAGAGCTGCTCGCTGCTCACCTTCACCACGTCGAGGCCGCCGCGCAGGGCGGCACGAAGGGGCTCTCCCGAGAGGTCCGCCATCACCGTGCGGCCGTTGCCGCGGAGGTCCTCGGCGATCCGTGCGTACGTCCCCGCCGGCAGTACTCCGTCCTGGCGCTCGCCGGTCAGCAGGGTTGCGTCGGCGGAGAGGCCGCTGGTGACGGTCATCCCGAAGAGGTCGTCGAGCTCATGGCGGCCGAGCACGGGGCTCGGAGTCTCGATGATCACCTGGCGCTCGCCCCCGCGGCGGTCGTGGATGTAGGCGGCGTTCGGCCGGACGCTCGGCGCGGCGAGCACCTCGATCCCGCCTTGTGCGAGCAGCGAGCGCAGAACCTCGCCCGACTCGCCGCCGAGCGAGGTGCAGAGGGTGAGGCGGGCGCCGAGCCCGGCCGCCATCCGCGCGACCCAGACGCCCTGGCCGCCGGCGTGAAAGTGGACCTCCTCGGCGCGGGATCCCGGCTCGATGGTCACGGTCAGGATCGGCGATGGGGAGAAGATCGTGAGCGCGCAGGCTTTCGACCATCGATCCATACCTCGGATCCTCGGGGCGGCAGCGGCCCCTGCGCATCGGGGGAAGCCCGCATGTGGGCTGCGGCCTCGCCCCGATGTCGACGGCGCGGATCTGCTCGACGCTCCCTCCGTGACCGTGACCGTCCAATCCTCCGCTCTGGTCGAGGCGATGCTCGACCCGTCCTTCTATCCCCACCGACCCGATTCGGTCGACCTGCGCGAGACGCATATCTCCTGGGTCTTCCGCGCCGGTCCGCTGGCCTACAAGGTGAAGAAGCCGATCGTGCTGCCGTTCCTCGACTACGGCACCGCGGCGCGACGCGCCGAGATGTGTAGGGAGGAGGTGCGGCTCAACCGCCGCCTCGCGCCGGACCTTTATCGGCGTGTGGTTTCGATCGTGCGCCGCGGCGAGGGGTACGCGCTGTCGTCCGACCAGGATCCGGCGGCGATCGAGCGTGCGGTCGAGATGAACGTCGTGGACGAGGATCGGAGCCTCGAGGCGCTGAACGACCGCCGGATCCTCTCCGTCTCCGACGTGGAGTCGGTCGGCCGCCTGCTCGCCGATTTCCATGCCTCGGCGCGGGTCGTGAAGACGGGCGAAGCGTTGCGGGCCTCGCTCGAGCCGGTGGCCGAAAATCTCGCCACCTTGCGCGGGGCCGGTGCCGGGGTGGTCGATGGGGCCCGGGTGCGGGCGGCGGTCGAGTTCACCGACGCCTTCCTGGTCCGCCACCGTGCGGAGCTGGAGCGCCGCGCCGCCGCCGGCCTGATTCGCGACGGTCACGGTGACCTCCGCGCCGAGCACGCGATCGTGCCATTCGGTGCCCCGCCCTACGTCTACGACTGCGTCGAGTTCGACCCGCGCCTGCGCGAGATCGACGTCGCCGCCGACCTCGCCTTCCTGGTCATGGACCTGACCCGCCTCGGCCGCCCCGAATGCGCCCGCGACCTGGTCGCCACGTACCGCGAGGCGGGAGGCGATCCCGGCGCCGAGGATCTGCTCGCCTTCTTCGCCGCCTACCGGGCCTGGGTCCGCGCGACCGTCGCCTGTGAGCGGGCGGCCGAGCTGCCCGACAAGTCCGCGGCCCGCGGCCGCCACGAGGACGAGGCCCGCGGCCTCGTCGAGCTCGGGCATCGCTTCGCCTGGGCGACGCGCGGGCCGGTACTGGTCGTCGTGTGCGGCGTCGCCGCCGGCGGCAAGACCACCCTGGCCGAGCGACTGGCGGCGATCAGCGGCCGCCCGCACCTCTCTTCCGACCTGGTGCGCCGTCGCCGTGCGGGCCTCGCCCCGGGGGACCGCGGCGGGCCCGGTCTCTACACGCCGGCGGCGCGCGAGGAGGTCTACTGCGAGCTCGGTCGCACCGCCGCGTCGGCGCTGCGCCACCGCGAAGGCGCCATCGTCGACGCCACCTTCCACCGCGAGGCCGAGCGTTTCGCCTTCGAGGAAGGGATGGGCGACGAGCTGACGACCCCGGTGGTGGTCGAGTGCACCGCCCCTCCGAGCCTTCTCCTGCGCCGCGCCGAGGCCCGCGCGGCCGGCGGCTCCGGCCCCTCCGACGCGGACGCCGCGATCGTTCTCAAGCAGCTGGGGGAGCGCGACCCGCTGGACGGCCGCTGGGCTCGCCGCCGCCTCTCGCTCCGTACCGACATCCCGCTCGACCACCAGGTCGCCGAGGTGGAGCGATTCATCGACGGGTCGTGCCGCGGCCGGGGCGCCTCGGTTCCTCGATAGCCGCGCTGCGGGCCTCGCGCAGCGAGACTACGTGGGGAGGCTGTGGCCGCGTGGGGAGGCTGTGGCCGATTTGCAGGACTTTCTCAATACAGAGACGCAACATGTTGACTCTGCTTCAGAATGAAATTATGCTGAACCGATCCATTCATCATCGTCTGGGACAGCGAAGGCGGTGGTTCCGCTTGGTTGGGTAGCCGGCGGTGCCCAGACGGATCATGGGAAACGGGACGGAGGAGATCGGATATGCAACTCAACCCAATCGGCAGGCGCCACGCGATACGCCTGTCGATCGTGGCAGCGACAGCGGCGGCGGTCATCGGGATCGCCGGCTGCGGTGGAAGTAGCCCCGGAAGCAGCAGCTCCGGAGGCGCGGAAGCGGAACCGGCCGGCAACATCAAGGCCACCGCGGACGCGAGTCTCGAAAAGATGGTGCCCGCCAACATCAAGCAGGCAGGCACGCTTACGCTGGCGACCGACGCGACCTATCCACCCTGCGAGTGGGTGCCTTCCGGGAGCTCGGAAATGGTCGGCTTCGAGCCGGACCTCTGGAACGCGCTCGGCGAAAAGCTGGGGGTCAAGGTCGATGCCTCGAGCATCAACTTCGACGGCCTCATCCCGGGGGTCCAGAGTCACCGCTTCGATACCGCGATGGAGTGCATCTCCGACACGGAAGAACGTGAGAAGCAGGTCACCTTCGTCGACTTCATGTATGCCGAGCTTGCCTTGGTGGCGCTCGAATCCAACTCTGGCATCACCGAAGACCCGCTGAGCCTGTGCGGTAAGAGCGCGGCCACGCAGAGTGGCACCGTCTACGGAGAACTCGTGACCGAAGTGCTTTCTCCGTACTGTACGAAGCACGGTAAGGAAAGCATCCAGCTCCTTGAATTCCCGGCGGAGACGCAGGTTCTGCTCGCCGTCTACTCCGGCCGCGCCGACTTCTCGGTGAACGACGTGGCCGCTGCGACCTACCTGAAAAAGAACGCACCCCAGCCGGTCAAGATCCTCACCAACAAGCTGATGCCGAAACAGTACATCGGCGCGGTGGTGAACAAGTCGGAACCGGAACTCGCGAAAGCACTGCTGGCGGGCTTCGAATCGCTGCAGGCTGACGGGACCTACCAGAAGATCCTGAAGAAGTGGAAGCTTCCTCAGCTGGCGCTGGAACCGCCGGGCATCAACCTGGCGACCGCTCGCCCGATCCCGACTCCCGCCGCCTGACGGCGCGGAGTCGGGCGGCGCGAGCGAGAGAGGAATCCATGTCAGAGTTCCCTCCCACGACCGAGCGAATCGCCACCGAGCTTCCGTCAGGAGGGCAGCGGCCGCCGGCGGGTCATCGACCGGTGGTCGTGCCCCAGCGCCATCCGTGGCGGTGGGTATCGGCGGCGCTGGTCCTGTTCCTCGCCGCGGTCGGGGTCTACATCCTCGTCACCAACCCGAACTTCAACTGGCCGGTCGTCTGGGAATATCTGTTCTCGGAAAAGATCCTGTCGGGCGTCGTGGTGACGCTGGAGCTGACCGCGATCGCGATGGTGATCGGTTGCCTGATCGGGGTGCTGCTGGCGGGGATGAGGCTCTCGCCGAATCCGATCGTCTCCCGCGGCGCCGCGCTCTACATCTGGTTCTTCCGCGGCACGCCGATCCTGGTGCAGCTGATCTTCTGGTACAACCTCGCCGCCCTCTTCCCGAGCATCTCGATCGGCATCCCGTTCGGAGGCGAGGCGTTCGCCAGCGTCTCCGCCAACACGCTGATCAAGCCATTCACGGCGGCGGTCCTGGGCCTCGGGCTCAACGAGGGGGCCTACATGGCGGAGATCGTCCGCGCGGGGATGAACTCGGTCGACGAAGGCCAGGTCGAAGCCGGCCGGGCGTTGGGGTTGCGGCGCCTGCAGATCATGCGCCGCATCGTGATGCCGCAGGCGATGCGCTTCATCATCCCCCCGACCGGCAACGAGACGATCGGCATGTTGAAGACGACCGCGCTGGTCAGCGTCATCGCCCTGTCCGACATCTTGTACTCGGCGCAGCAGATCTACGCACAGAACTTCGAGACGATCCCGCTCCTGATCGTCGCCTCGCTCTGGTACCTGGCGATCACCAGCGTGCTCACCATGATCCAGGGCCGGATCGAGGCGCGATTCAACCGCGGGGCCGTCTCCGCGTTCTACGGTGGCGCGGCCGCCGCGAGCGCGACCAAGAGGCGAACCCTGCGCGGCCTGTTCGAACTGCGCGGCGCGGCCGGGGAGGACGACAAATGACGTCGAACGGGGACATGCTGGTCGCCGAAGAGGTCCACAAAAGCTTCCACGGCCTCGAGGTCCTCCGGGGGGTCGATCTCCGCGTGAAGCGCGGCGAAGTCGTCTGCCTGATCGGCCCGTCCGGCTCCGGCAAGTCGACCTTTCTGCGGTGCATAAACCACCTGGAGAAGATGGATTCGGGTCGCATCCACATCGATGGCTCACTGGTCGGCTTCCGGCCCGACGGCGATCGTCTGCGCGAGGTGGGGGAGAGGGAGGTGGCGGAGAAGCGCGCCTCGATCGGGATGGTCTTCCAGCGCTTCAACCTCTTCCCGCACATGACCGCAATGGAAAACGTGACGATGGCACCGGTGCTGGTCAAGGGGGAGAAGCGCGACGCCGCGGCCATCCGGGCCCGCGAGCTGCTGACCCGGGTAGGCCTCGCCGACAAGCTCGACAGCTACCCGGCCTTTCTCTCCGGCGGCCAGCAGCAGCGGGTCGCGATCGCGCGGGCGCTGGCGATGAACCCCAAGCTGATGCTGTTCGACGAGCCGACGAGCGCCCTCGATCCCGAGCTGGTCGGCGAGGTGCTCGACGTGATGAAACGGCTGGCGAAGGACGGCATGACGATGGTCGTCGTCACCCACGAGATGGCCTTCGCGCGGGAGGTCGGGGACATGGTCATCTTCATGGCCGACGGGCAGATCGTGGAGCAGGGCCCGCCCGGCGAGGTCCTCGGCAACCCGCGGCACGAGCGCACCAGGTCCTTCCTGGCGAAGACCTTGTGATCGACCGCCCGGGCCGACCGGCCCAGGCCTGAGAGGAGAAGGATGGAGTGGACGCAGGATCTGACCGGGAAGGTCGCGATCGTCACCGGCGGCGCCGAGCGCGTCGGTGCGACGCTTTCGCTCGCGCTGGCCGAGGCCGGCGCCGACGTCGTCGTGAATTCCTTCGGGACCGACGCGGCGGCTGCCGAGACGGCCGCCGCGATCATGGCCCGGGGACCCCGCGCGGTGGTGGTCGAGGCTGACGTCAGCTCAGCGGCCGACTGTGGGCGGTTGGTTGAGGCCGCCCGCGAGGAGTTCGGCCGGCTCGACATCGTCGTGCACAACGCCAGCTCGTTCGTGCGCGGACCGTTCCTCGAGCTGACGCCGGACGACCTGGAGCGCAGCCTCGGCGTGATCGTCCGCGGGCCGTTCTTTCTCAGCCAGGCGGCGGCACCGCTGCTGAAGGAGGACGGCGGCGGCAAGATCGTCGCCATCCTCGGGAACGCCCTCTGGGAGGCCTGGCCGGAATTCGTCTCGCACGCGGTCGCCAAAGCGGGCCTGGCGCGGATGATCGAAGTCCTCTCGGTCGTCCTGGCGCCGGACGTCCAGTGCATCGGCCTCTGCCCGGGTCAGATCATGGGCAGCACGGCGGGCGAGAACGACGAGCTCCGCACGGCGCGTGGCGAGACTCCCGAGGACGGCTTCGTCGCGATGCCCGACGGCACCCGCTTCCCGACCGGGACCGCCGAGGACCTCGCCGCGATGCTGATCGACGTCTGCGCCGCGGGCCCCTACCTGAGCGGCGCGCTGATCCCGCTGGACGGGGCAAAGTCAAGACTCTGAAGCCGGGGATCGGGCCTGAAGCCGACGTCGGGGGTTCGCGGCTCAGGCGTTGCCGTGGTGCCTTACCGTCGCCATACGACGGTAAGGCACCACAGGCGGTCCCACTTCGGACGGCCATCGGCCCCCCGGACCGCTAAACCGGCTCGCCCGCCGCGACGTAGACCACCTGGCCGGTGATCGCCGCGGCATCCGGCGAGGCGAGGAAGCCGACCAGCGACGCGAGATCCTGTGGCGTCGGCGGCGTCGGCAATGCCATCCGCAGGCGGGTGACCCGCTCGAGGTCGTCGAAGCCCTCGTCGGTGGTGGGCGCCACCTCGCCGGCGGCATCCTCGACCCGCCCGGGAGCGATCGCGTTCACGGTGATGCCGGCGTCCCCGACCTCGAGCGCCAGGGCGCGGGTGAAGGCGTTGAGCGCCGCCTTGGTCGCGGAGAAGAGCGCGAAGCCCGGGAACGGCCGTTGCGCCATCGCACCGGAGATCACCACGATCCTGCCGGTGCCGGCCCGTCGCATCGCGGGGATCGCGCGACGGCAGACGTCGACGTGCATGCGGAAGCCGTCGAGGTGAGGGGAGAGGTCGCCCTCGTCGAGCTCCTCGACCCGCCGCGCGACCGGATTCGGATAGGCGCAGTTGACGACGATCGTCGGCGGCGAGCCGAGCTCACGCGCGGCGGCGGCGAAAACCCGGTCGACGTCGTCGGGGTCGCCGAGATCACCGACGACGACCGCGCCGCGCCTCCCCGCGGGGAGGCCGGCGACGAGCTCGGCGGCGCGCTCGGGGCGGCTGCGGGTGTGGGCGGCCACCGCCGCGCCGCGCTCCGCCAGCCGGCGGACGATCGCCGCGCCGACGAACCCGGTGGCGCCGCAGACCAGCGCCGTCTGACCGTCGAGTGGAGCCGCCTCGGAGCCCATCGGTGGCGAACTTAACAGCGGCCGGCCGCCCGGAAAGCGCTTCGGTGTCTCGGATCTGGGACTCGGGCCATGGCTCGCTTGCGGGTCGATTCCTCGTGTGTATGTTGCTATTCAGGTTGTTACAACACGAATAGATCGGTGAATATGGCGGACGTGACGACGATGCAGCAGACCCCCAGCTCAAGCGGCATGGACCACGAGGCACGCGGCGCCGCCGTGGTCCTCGACGGCCGGGCGGGACCGGCCGAGATCCACGCGATCGCGCACGGCGCGCCGGTCGCCCTCGACGCCGGCGCGCTCGACCTCGTCGATCGCAGCCACGAGGCTCTCCGCAACATCGTCGAGTCCGGCACGCCGATCTACGGGGTGACCACCGGCTTCGGCGCCCTCGTCGATGAGAGCGTCGCGCCCGAGTTCCAGCGGCGCCTGCAGGTGAACCTCCTGCGCAGCCACGCTGCCGGGACCGGCGACCCGCTGCCCCGCGAGGTGGTCCGGGCGGCGATCGCGATCCGCCTCAACGGGTTGCTGCAGGGTCACTCGGGGATCCGGCGGCTGGTGCTCGAGCGGGCGATCGAGATGCTCAACGCCGGCCTGTGTCCGGTGGTGCCGCGGACCGGCTCGCTCGGTGCCAGCGGCGATCTCGCCCCCTCCGCCCACGCCTTTCTGCCCCTGCTCGGCGAGGGCGAGGTCCGGGGTCCCGACGGCGAGGCGTTGAGCGGCGCCGAGGCGCTCGCGCGTCTCGACCAGGAGCCCCTGGCGCTCGACGTCAAGGAGGGGCTGGCGCTGATCAACGGGACCCACTTCATGGCCGCCGTCGGGGTGCTGACCCTGTTCGAGGTGCGCGAGCTCCTCGACGCGGTCGACGCCACGACCGCCGTCACCGTCGATGCTCTCCGCGGGGCCACCCCGGCCTTCGACCCGCGCGTCCACGAGCTGCGCCCGGTCGCGGGCCAGGCCGCCGTGGCAGCCCACGTGCTCGCCCTGCTGGCGGGGTCGCGGCGCGTCAGCGGCCCGGGGGGGACCCGCCTCCAGGACGCCTACTCGCTGCGCTGCTCCCCCCAGGTCCACGGTTCCGCCCGGGAGGCCTTCGGCTTCTTCGAGAAGCTCATCGGCGCCGACATCGGCGCCGTCACCGACAACCCCCTGGTCTTCTCCGGGCCGGACCAGATCATCTCGGCGGGCAATTTCCACGGCCAGCCTCTCTCACTGGCCTTCGACGTGCTCCGGCTCGCCCTCGCCGACCTCGCGCAGATCTCCGAGCGGCGGGTCTTCCGGCTGGTCTCGCCGTCGCTGAACGGCCCCGATCTGCCGGCCTTCCTCAGCCCCACCTCGGGCGAATCGAGCGGCTACATGATCGCCCAGTACTCGGCCGCCGCGGTTGTCGCCGAGCTGCGGGCCCTGGCCACGCCGGTCAGCATCGACAACGTGCCGACCTCCGACAACCAGGAGGACCACGTCAGCATGGGGATGACCTCGGCGCTGCTGACCCTGCAGGCCGTCGAGCGGCTCCGCACGGTGGTCGCGTTCGAGCTGCTTTGCGCCTGCCAGGCGCTCGACTGCGACCCGGACCCGGCACCGGCGGCCGCCGTCGCCCGGATCCGGGAGATCGTCCGCGAGACGGTGCCGGCGCTCGAGCAGGACCGCCCGCCGGCCACCGATGTCGCCCGGGTCACGGAGACGCTGCGCAGCGGTCGCGTCGGCGCGGTCCTACGGGACGCTATTTGACGAAGAAGCGATGCGTGCGAGCGTGCTCCTCGAAGCGGTCGAGGCGGTGCTGGGTGCGGACCGGGTCGGCGTCGCACATGGCCTGCAGCAGCAGGTTGATCGCGACGATCGGCGCGGCATGCGAATCGAAGATGAAGCGCGTCCCGACCGCGACCGGCAGCACGTAATCGGCCTGCTCGGCGACCGGCGAGCGCGGCGGATCGGTGATCGCGACGAGGTGGATTCCCCGCGCGCGAATCCATTTCATCGCCTGTAGGAGCTCGCGTGGATAGCGCGGAAGCGCGAGCACGAGCGCGGCCGAGGCGCCCGCGTCGGCCGCGACCTCGACCCGCTCGGAGAGCACCGAGCCGGCGCAGTCGAGGACGACGACGTCGTCGTGGATGCGCCGGGCCAGGGCGGCGAAGTAGTTGGCGAGGCCGCTGCACGAGCGCAGGCCGACCACGAGCAGCGGCTCCGAGCCGAGCAGCCGCCGGCCGGCCTCGCGCAGCGGCTCCCGGTCGGCGACGTCGTGCATCAGCACCTGGAGGTTGTCGAGCTCGGCCGCAACGGCGGACTCGTACTCGTTGAGGTCCTCCTTCGGCTCCACCGTCGCGTTCGCGTCGACGAGGAGGCGGAGGTGCTGGCGGAACTCGGGGTAGCCGGAGAAGCCGAGCGCGACCGCGAGTCGGGCCACCGAGGGTTGGCTGACGCCGGCGAGCGCGGCGACCTGGTTGCTCGAGAGATAGGCGGCCTCGGAGGCGTTCTCGACGAACGTCTGCGCGATCCGCCGCTGGGCGGGGGTGAGGCGGAATCCGGCGAAGAACCCGGTCAGCGACTCCGCCATCAGGGTCGCGCGGGCACCGGCGTGCACGCCATCGTTCGACACGCCGATGCCCACCCGGACGCGCTACTCGCCCTCGGTGTCCGCGAAGGAGACCAGGCCGGTGCCGTACTTGTCGAAGTAGCCGGCGACGCTCTTGGAGGTGCGGGCCTCCTGCATGAACTCCAGGTCCTCCGCGCTGGGCTTGGGGTAGGCAGTGCCCAGGCCCCACGGGAAGCTGTGATGGACCCACAGGTACATCCGGTTCGCGTAGGCGTACCACTCGGCCAGCACGCGGTCGAACTCCTCCTTGGAGGAGATTTCGTCAAACGCATCGACGATGCGATGAATAAATTCCCCGAACTTGACGAATCCACAGTAGGCGAGGAAGTCTACGTTGACGAGGTTCGTCCAGGCGAAGACATCCTTGCATTGGTCGAGCGTGAAGCGATCGTCGGAAGCGGCGCGCAGCACGATCGCGGGCGTGATCCAGGTCGAAAGGGCCCGCATGTCGCCGTTCACGAACACCAGGTTCGAGAAGTACTGGCCGTAGCTGCCCGCGTCCGACTCGAAGATGCCGAGGCGCATCGCCCGGATCTCGTCCGGCTCGTCGAGCCAGATCTTGTCCGTCTCGGCACGCAGGTCCGCGCAGAGGTCGTCGATCTTTGACATCAGGCTTGCTCCTTCTCGTCGACGACGCGCACGGTGACGTCGATCGGGTCGTGGGAAACGGTGTTGGAGAGCCAGACCTCACGGCCGACGACGCGCATGTCGTCGAGGTCGTCCTCGACGACCTGGGCGACCGGCGGGAAGCCGGGAAGCGGCTCGGTGATGCGGCCGTAGAAGAGGCCGAGGGTCTTGTAGTTGTCGGTGCTCAGCGTGAGCGTGCCGTGCGGCATCTCGGTCAGCAGCATGTGCTTGGCCGGCACGGTCCCGACCACCCGGGTCGGCGCGTACATGCCTTCGCCGGACGCGGTGGTGTGGGAGTAGATCGTCGTGAACGGGAGGCTCTCGACGAACAGCTCGCATAGCTGCGGGTTCATGTCCCACAGCAGCTTCGCGTGGAGCGTCTTCCCGATCTTCGGGAAGTTCAACTCGAGCGTCGTTGGACGACTGCCATCTGCCATAAGGCACTGGTCCTTTCCTAGGTCGCGTGAGAGGCCGCCGGGTCGGCGGCCAGGCCAGGTCGACCCCTGGTGGGAGTGTCGCCCCGACTCGAAAGCAGCATACATCTATTCATTCAGTAGTCAAGTGTGTAGACTATGATCATGCAGTGGGGTATGAGGAGTCGCATCAGGGGTGATGCGGGATGAGGTCGGCGGTGCGGGCGATGGACGTCATGGAGCTCCTCGCGCGTCAGCCCACGCCGCTGCAGGCCGCCACCGTCGCGCGTCTCTGCGGCATCCCCCGTTCCAGCGCCTACCGGTTGCTCAACGCGCTTGCCGAGCGTGACTTCGTTGCCTCCACCGGCGCCGGACGGTGGAGGCTCGGTGAGCGGCTCGGGGAGATCGGCACCGCGGCGCCCTCGATCGCCGAGGGGTTCACGGTGCTCGAGGCGCTCAGCGGTCGCCCGACCGGCGCCCTCCCGGCCGAGCTCGCCCGCCAGACCGGCCTCTTCGTCCCTTCGGTGGAGCGGGCGCTGGAGGCCCTGGCCGAGGAGGGGGCAGTCGACGCGCGCGCCGACGGGACCTACGTGCTCGGCACCAGGGTGCCGATGCTGGCGATGAAGAGTCACCTGCTCGACGAGATCCGCGAGGCGGCGCGGCCGGTCCTCGCCGCGCTGCGGGAGCGCACCGGGGAGACCGCCAACCTCCTGGTCCGTGAACGTCGCCACGCCGTCTACGTCGAGCAGGATCGGCGCCAGGCCCTGCGACGCATCGACTGGGTCGGGAGACGGATCCCGCTCGAGGGCAGCGCGAGCGGCAAGGCCCTCTCACGGCGCGAGGCGATCGCGGTCGTCCGCGACGCGGTCGAGCCCGGGGTCACCGCCGTCGCGGGCTGCGTCGCGAGCCAGGGTGGCGAGGCGCCGAACCTCGCCCTCAGTCTGACGGCGCCGTCGTGGCGGCTGGACGACGCGGCGATCCGACAGGTCGAACGGGTGGTCGCCGACGCCTGCGTCGAGCTGGGGCGGCGCCTCTACCACGGCAACCGCGCCGCGTCCCCGAGTGGCGACTGACCTGCGGGGCGCGCCCGCGGCGCGGCGGGCCCCGAAGATGCCGGTCGTCTGAGCGGCCGCTCAGGGGTAGAGGCCGCGGGTACGGTGGGTGTCGACTACACGGCGCACGCCGATGCAGAGGGCGGCGTCGCGGAGGGTGACGTCGAGCTGCGCCGCCTTCTCGATCACCGCGTCGAAGGTCTGCTCCAACTGCTCGACCAGGCGCTCGCTGACCTCGCGCCCCAACCAGGGCATCGCCTGGACTCCCTGGACCCACTCGTAGTAGCTGGCGATCACGCCGCCGGCGTTGGCGAGGATGTCGGGGACGATCTCCACCGCGCGGCGGCCGAGGATCGCGTCGGCCTCCCTGGTGACCGGCCCGTTGGCGGCCTCGATGATCAGGCGGGCCTGAACCTGCTCCGCGTTGCCCGCGTGGATCTGTCCCCCCAGCGCCGCCGGGACGAGCACATCGCAGTCGGCGGTGACCAGGTCCTCGAGCGAAAGGGCGGCGCCGGTCGGCGCGTCGGCCACGCCGCCGCCCGCGTCGATCGTCGCGCCGAGGGTGCCGACGTCCAAACCGTCGGGACCGAAACGGGCGCCGCTGACGTCGCTGGCGCCGACGAGCCTGAACTCGGGATCGTCGGCGAGCAGCTCGGCGACCGTTCGTCCCACGTTCCCGTATCCGGCGATCGCCACCCGCACGGGCGCCTCCGCCGGGCGGCGCTTGACCGCCGCGCGCAAGCAGGTCGCGACGCCGAGGCCGGTCGCCGAGTGGCGGGCGCTGGAGCCGCCGACGATCACCGGCTTGCCGGTGACGCAGCTGCCGACCGCGTGTCCGTGCACCGCGGTGTAGGTGTCCATGATCCAGCCCATCTCGCGCTCGCCGGTGTTGAGGTCGGGCGCGAGGATGTCGCGGCTGGGACCGATCAACGGCAGCAGCTCGCCCGCATAGCGCCGGGTCAGGCGCTCCCGCTCGGGGAGGGAGAGCGCCGTGGGGTCGACCCGGATCGCGCCCTTGGCCCCGCCGAACGGAACGTTCACGAGCGCGCACTTCCAGGTCATCAGCATCGCCAGCGCCTTCGTCTCGTCCAGCGAGGCCTCGGGGTGGAAGCGCAGGCCGCCCTTTCCCGGTCCGCGGGTCGAGCTGTGCTGCACGCGCCAGCCGACGTAGGTCGCCACCGGCCCTGCGTCGGTGCGGATCGGTACGGCGATCTCGACCGAGCGCCGTGGGATCGCGAGCATCGTCACGATGTCCCGGTCGAGCAGTTCGAGCTCCGCCGCGCGCTCGAGTTGCAGCAGCGCGTTCTGCCAGGCGCCGCCGGCGGGCTCCGCGGTGGGGGGTGCGATCGGCGGGTGCTCCGTGACTTCCGGCATCACCTACCGAGTGAAGCTCGCGCGCGGGCGCGTCGCAACCACCAACTGTCTCCTATCTTGGACGACCCCCGGGGAGCTACCGATCCCCGGCGACCGCCGGGACCTGCTGGGTGATGCAGTGGATGTTGCCGCCGCCGAGCAGGATCTCGCGGGCGGGGACGCCGATCACCTCGCGGGTCGGGAAGGTGGCGCGGAGGATCGCGGCGGCCTCGTCGTCGTGGCGCGCGTCGAGCAGGGGCAGGGCGATGGCCTTGGTGCCGAGGAAGAAGTTCACGTAGGAGGCGGCGAGGCGGTCGCCGGGGCGACGGGGCAGGGTGCCCTCGACGGCGTCGACGCCGGCGGCCTCGTCGGCGGCGATCTCGATCGGGCCGGGGGAGGGGAGGCGGACCACCTCGAGCGAGCGGCCGCGGGCGTCGGTTGCCGCTTCCAGACGCCGCGCGGCGTCGGCGGAGATCTCGTACTGGGGGTCGCCTTCGTCGTCGGTCCAGGTCAGCAGCACCTTGCCCGGTTCGGCGAAGCAGGCGAGGTTGTCGACGTGGCCGTCGGTCTCGTCGTTGTAGACGCCGCGGCTCAGCCACACGACCTTCTCGATCCCCAGGTAATCGCCGAGGGTCCGCTCGATCTCCTCGCGGCTCAGCTCCGGGTTGCGGTTCTCGTTCAGCAGGCACTCTTCGGTGGCGATGAGGGTGCCCTCGCCGTCGACGTGGATCGAGCCGCCCTCGAGCACGATCGGCGCCCGGTAGCGGTCCGCGCCTTCGATCTCGCACACCTTGGCGGCGGTACGGTCGTCGCGGTCCCAGGGGAAGTAGAGGCCGCCCTTCAGGCCACCCCAGGCGTTGAAGCGCCAGTCGATGCCCCGTCGTCCGCCCTTGTCGTCGACCACGAAGGTCGGTCCCATGTCACGGATCCAGGCGTCATCGGTCGAGATCTCGACCAGCCGGACCGCGGCCGGGAGGACGGTGCGGGCGTGCTCGAACTGGGCGTCCGACACCGCCACCGTCACCGGCTCGGAGCGCGCGATCGCCTTCGCCACCTCGACGTAGGCGGCCTGCGCGGGCTTCGCCCCCCAGCGCCAGTTGTCGGGACGCTCCGGCCAGGCGAGCCAGCAGCCGGAGTGCGGCTCGAACTCGCCCGGCATGCGGAAGCCGTCGGCCGCCGGCGTCGTCGTGAGGAGGCGGCTCATGCGCTCCCGCCGCCACTCGTCGAGGGCTCCGGGCCGGCCTGCGGTTCCGGGGAGAGCTCCACCGCGCGGGGCGCCCCCGGGTGCGTCATCCGCCAGACGATCACCTCGCCGACCGCCAGTGCCGCGACGACGATCGCCAGCAACGGACCGGTGTACGACCATTCCGTCGGCGCGTGCGGGACCTCCGGCCAGATGAAGAGGACGGTGGCGGCGGCGATCACGATGGTCGTGATCGCCGCCAGGGCGATCGCGCCGGCTTCGCCGCCCGGAACGCGGAACGGCCGCGGGCGGTCCGGGTCCTTGCGGCGCAGCACCACCACCGCCGGGAACATCAGCAGGTAGGGCAGCAGGAAGATCACCGAGGAGGCGGCAAAGATGGCGAAGAAGAGGTTGTCCTGGGTGTTGATGAAGAGCGCCGTGCCGACCAGGACCGCGGTGGAGACCACGCCGGAGATCAGGAGTGCGGCCAGCGGGGTCTTGTGGACCGGGTGTTCGCGCCCGAGGATCCGCGGCAGCTCACCTTCGCTCGCCGCCTCGGCGGCGGCCCGGTTGGCGCCCATCGTCCAGGTGGTCATGTTGGTGAAGTAGGTGTAGAGGGCACCGATCCCGAGGACGTAGACGACGACCTCCCCGACGCCGGTGCGGCCGAAGATTTCGCGGAACGTTTCGACCAGGCCCTGGACCAGTTCGAGCTTGCCCAGCGGCAGCGCCAGCAGGATCCCGAAGGTCGCGAAGACGTAGAGGAACGCGATCGCCGCGCCCGAGGAGAAGAGCGCCCGCGGGATCTGCTTCTCGGGATCCTTCACCTCGCCCGCCATCGACGAGACCAGCTCGAAGCCCATCAGCAGGTAGATGATCACCGGCAGGTAGGTCTTGGTGACGCCGAAGGAGGGGAGCAGGTCGCCGGCGTGGATCGGGTTCGCCGATCCGTGGCGGATGGCGAAGACGATGCCGCCGGCGCCGAGCGAGAAGATGATCGCGACCTTGAGGATCGCGCCGAAGTTGTTGACCCACTTGCCGACTTCGAGGCGCATGATCCCGACCCCGACCACCGCCCAGGTGAGGGCGACGGCGATCGCGATCTGCGGCCACTTGCCCGCCGGCCAGTTGGTCCAGTGGGAGACGAAGAGCTGGCAGAAGAGGCCCGCGAAGAGCAGGAACACGGACGGCATCCAGAGCGCCACGTTGACCCAGTACCAGTACGTGTTGCGGGCCGCCCAGCGGCGGCCGAAGGCGCGCTTCGTCCAGACGTAGATGCCGCCCTGTTCGGGGTAGGTGGTGGCCAGCTCGGCGGTGATCAGCGCGTAGGGGACGAAGAAGAAGACGATCGCGAGGACCCACCAGCCGATCGTCCCCGTGCCGATCGAGGCCGAGGCGGTCAATTGGTCGACGACGAGGATCGCCGAGACCGTGAACAGCGTCACGTCGACGAGGCCCATCACCCGGCGCCGCGACTTCATCGTGCCTCCCCGCCGACCGCGGTGCCGATCTCCCAGCCGACCCGCTCCAGGTAGCCCTCGATGCGCGCCGCATAGTCGGCCTCCACGGCCGGGCTCGCGGGCTCCTTCAGGGTCGGGTAGGTGAGCCAGGTGAGGATGCCCTTCTCGGCGTGCAGGCGGTTCTCGGCCTGGTCGAAGACGATCGAGCGCGGCCCGTCGATCACCGCGTCGGTGACCTCGACCCCGCGCGACGCGGGTAGGCAGTGCATGAACCTGGCGTGCTCGGGAGCGCGGCCGATCAGCTCCTCGTCGACCTGGTAGCGCGGCATGAAGGCGGCCCGGCGCTCCGGGATCTCGTCCTCCTGCCCGACCCACCACCAGAGGTCGGTGTAGACATAGTCGGCGACGGTCATCGCCTCCTCGACGTCCTCGGTCACGGCGACCGAGCCGCCCGACTCCGCCGCGTTGGCGCGGCCGATCTCGAGCCACTCCTCCGGCGCCTGGTAGGCGGCGGGCGCGGCGTGGACGAAGTTCATCCCGAACTGGGTGGCGATGAACATCGTCGAGCTGCAGACGTTCGTGCGGTCGCCGACGAAAACCACCGTCGAGCCGTGCAGGCTGCGCCCGGGCGGCAGGTGCTCGCTCATCGTGAAGATGTCGCAGACGGCCTGGGTCGGGTGGTTGAAGTCGGTGAGGCCGTTGATCACCGGCACCTCGGCGGCGGCGGCCAGCTCCAGCACCGTCTCGTGGGCGAGCGTCCGCGCCTCGATCACGTCGCACATCCGCGAGAGGACCCGCGCCGTGTCGCCGATCGACTCGCGCTGTCCGAGGTGGATCTCGCCCGGCTTCAGGTAGAGCGCGTGGCCGCCGAGCTTCGCCATCGCCACCTCGAACGACACCCGCGTGCGGGTCGACGGCTCCTCGAAGATCATGCCCAGGGAGCGCCGTCGCAGCAATTCCGGCAAGGCCCGGTCGCGGTCGGCTTCCTTGAGCAGGAGGATCAACCCGATCAACTCGGCCAGCTCCTCGCGGCTGAATTCCTGGGTGTCGACGAAGTGCTTCACGCGGGCTTCATCCTCGGCGGGCGCACGTCCGTCGGCATCGGGGGCGGACCGCAGGTTCTTCGAGGGCCGACTACGGAGTGGCACGTCCACCGTCGGGCGGCGCCGCGCGGTCACCAGCGCGTCGGCGACCGCAGCGCGTCCAGGTCACGAGCGCGTCGGCGACCGCGGCGCGTCGCGCTCCGCGGGTGGGTGGTGGGGCCGCGGCACGACCAGGACCGGGCACGGGGCGGTGTGGATCAGGGTCGAGGAGACCGATCCCAGCAGCGTCCGCCGCAGCGGCCCGTAGCTGCGCGACCCGACCATCAGCAGGTCGTCGGGGCCGCAATAGCCGGCGAGCCGGGGGGCCGCGCCGCCCTCCAGTGCCTCGCCGCGCACGTCGATGTCGTGATCCACCGCGCGCACGCCGCGCACGACCACCTCGCGCGCGTTCGGGAGCGTCGAGGGAACGGAGCCGGCGAACGGGCCCGGTGCGATCACCCGCGGCGTGCCGGCGCAGATCACGTGGAGCTCGATGTCCGCACGGGCCGCGAGGGCGGCGCCTCGCTCCAGGGCGATCTCGGCCTCGGCGGAGCCGTCGTAGCCGACCACGATCCGGCCGAAGCCGTCGTGCACGCGCTCGCGGTAGGCGCGGGGGGCGACGACGACGGCGACAGCTGCCCCGTGGAGGAGCCCCTCCGAGACGCTGCCGAGGAAGGCTCTGCCGATGCCCCCGCGGTGTGGGGACCCGATCACGATCAGATCGACGTCCTCGCCTTCGGCAATGTCGTTCAGGACCTTGGCGGGCGAGCCGCCGACGTAGGTGCGGCCGGTGGACCGCAGCGGCGCGAGCTCCCGCTCGGCCTCGGCGAAGAACGTCTTCCAGGTCGGTGCCTCGTCATCGCCGAGCAGGCGGTAGGCGACCGGCATCGGACCGGGATAGGGCAGGACGTTGACCAGGAGGGCGTCCGCGTCGGTCCCCGCGCACAGCGTCCGCACCAGGTGGATCGCGTCGCGGGCGCCCTCGCTGCCGTCGTAGCCGACCAGGACGTGGCGCGGCTGCCGGTCCGTGCCACCGTTCGCCATGGTCTTCTCCTCGCGGCTCGTGTCGGGTTACGGGACGCTCGCGGCGCTCTCCTGGTCGCTTGATCCGCGCGGTCAGGCGGCGCGCTGTAGGACCACCTTCAGCGCGCCGGTCGTGGCGGCGTCGGCGAAGGTGTCGTAGGCGGCCATCGTCTCGTCGAGCCCGAACCGGTGGGTGGCGAACAGCGTCGGGTCGAGGCGACCGCTGGTGATCAGGCGCAGGAGCTGAGGGATGCTGTAGGTGTCGACCAGCCCGGTGGTGACGGTGACGTCACGGATCCAGAGCTTCTCCAGGTGGAGGGTCGCCGGTTTCCCGTGGACGCCGATGTTGGCGACCTGGCCGCCCGGGCGGATCAGCTCGGTGGCGAGCTCGAAGGTCGCCGGCACGCCCACCGCCTCCATCGCGACGTCGGCGCCGAGGCCGTCGGTCATCTCCATCACCGCCGCGACCGGGTCCTGGTCGGTGTTGTTGATCGTCGTGTCGGCGCCGAAGCGGCGGGCGCTCTCGAGGCGGCTGTCGGCGAGGTCGATGGCGACGATCCGGCCGGGCGTGTAGAGGCGGGCGGTGAGGATCGCCGCCAGGCCGATCGGCCCTGCGCCGACGATCGCGACCGTGTCGCCAGGGGAGATCGCGCCGTTCAGCACCCCGACCTCGTAGGAGGTGGGGAGGATGTCGGCGAGGAACAGCACCTGCTCGTCGCTGAGGCCCTCGGGCACCTTGTAGGTCGAGTTGTCGGCGAACGGGACGCGCGCGTACTCGGCCTGGACGCCGTCGATCGTGTGGCCGAAGATCCAGCCGCCGCCCCCGAGGCACTGGCCGTAACGGCCCTCCTTGCAGTAGCGGCAGCGCCCGCAGGCGCTGACGCAGGAGAGCAGCACCCGGTCGCCGGGGGCGATCGTGGTGACGCCGGCCCCGACCTCCTCGACGGTGCCGACCGCCTCGTGGCCGAGGATCGTCCCCGGCGTCGTCTCCGGCACGTCGCCTTTGAGGATGTGGAGGTCGGTACCGCAGATGGTCGTGGTGTCGATCCGGACGAGCGCGTCGGTGGGGTCGATGATCTTCGGGTCGTCGACGGTGTCCCAACCGCGCTCGCCGGGTCCGTGGTAGACGAGGGCCTTCATTTCGTACTCCTCTCGTGACCGGATGGCTTTGGGGACGGTGAGGAAGAAGCTAGTCCCGCCCCGCGCTGCGCACGTCCGTGAAGGACCCCGGATCGGCTGCGGGTGAGTACGGAGGGTCAGCCGGTGAAGGGATGGGTCGGCGTCGTCCCGTTCGGCGCCAGCAGGTCGAAGCCGTCGGGGATATGAAGGTGATTCCAGCTGGTTCCCGGCTTCCCGGTGACCCCGTACTGCCAGACGATCTTCTTCGTCTTCGGGTCGATGATCACGATCCGGTCGCGATAGTCGTCGTTCGCCGCGATCAGGCCGTTCGGCAGGCGCTCGGCGAGGCTCGGATGATTCAGCATCGCGTTGCCCGATTCGGGCGCGTAGGACCAGAGGATCTTGCCCGCCCGGTTGAACTCGTAGATCCCGCCCGGCTTGGCGTAGTCGGCGACGAGATAGCGATCGGGCCCGAGCTGTTGGGGGTCGGAGGGGTAGGCGATCGGCAGTTGGATGCTCCACTGGAGCTTTCCCTGCGGCGTGATTTCGTCGATGTAGGAGCCGTTGACCTCGGAGACGAGGATGTTGCCGTTCGCCAGCGGCGTGTCGCCGTTCGGCGAGCCGAAGTACCGGGGCGGTTCGTGGGTGCAGGCTTCCGGGCTGCCGAAGTCCTTGAGGACCTTCTTCTGCGGCGAGATCAGCAGGATCCGGCAGTTCTGCGCGTCGGCGACCGAGACGTTGCCGTTCTTCAGTAGGTAGGCGTCGTCGGGCTCGTGCAGGTAACCGGGTTCCGACCCGGTCACCCCGGGATGGCCATAGGACCAGAGCAGCTTGCCGCCCGGGTAGGAGAGCTGGACGATCCGCTCGTTCTGCTCCTCGTTGGAGATGATCCCGGTCCCGCCGTGGATGAAGAAGGCGTCGTCGGGGAAGTAGAAGCCGCCGGGCGGCGCCGGATGGCTCTTCGAGGGGAACCGCCAGAGGACCTTCTTCTTCGCGTTGACGACGAGCAGGCGGTCGTTGCCCCGGTCGGCGATCATCAACTGGCCGGAGAACGGCCAGGTGGGTTCCGCGCTTGCCGATTCGAGCCCGCCTTCGCCGCCGGACCCTTCCGCCGGTTGCTTCGGTTCCGGGATCTTGTGGCGCCGGACTTCGAGCTCCACCACGCTCGGCAGCGCCGCTCCGGCCGCGCCCTTGCCGCCGATCAGGTAGGCGGTCGAGCCGACCGTCGCCGCCGCCCCGCCGGCCATCGGCTGGGGCAGTCGGCCCGCGGCGACGACGCCCTTGCCTCCCGGTTCGAAGCGCCAGACCCGGTCCGTGGCCGTGCCGTTCGCTTCGCCGCCGAGGACGTAGATGGCGTTGCCGAGGGCCACCGCGCTCGCGTGGGAGACGCCGGTGGGGAGGTGGCCGATGATTCGCGCCGTCCCCGCCTTCGGGTCGACTTCCTGGATCACGTCGCTTGCCGCGCCGCTCGCGGTCTCGCCGCCGAACGCGTAGATGCGCCCGCCCACTGGCGCCACCGCCAGATAACGGCCCGGGGCGGGCAGCTTCGTCACTTCGGTGAACTTCGAGCCGTCGGTGGTCGCCAGCACCGAGGGGATCGGTTCGTTGCCGTCGTAGCCGCCGAGGACGTAGGCGGTCCCCCCGATCGTCACCGCGCTGAGGTCGGAGCGGACGGTGGGCAGCGTGCCGACCTGCCGGGCGCCGGAGCCCGCCGCGGGCCGACCCGCGGGCGTCGACAGCGCCTGCACTTCGTCGGTGCTCGTTTCGGTGCCGCCGCCGAAGACCAGCACCTGGCTGCCGACGACGGCCGCGGCGGCGTCGTGCAGCGGTCCCGTCAGCGAGCCGACTTCCCGTGCCCGCCCGCTCGCCGGTTCGAGCTGGAAGACGCCTTCGACCGAGCTTTCGGTCGAGTCGAGGCCGCCGAGGATGAGCGGCCCGCCGGGCATCCCCACGACGGCCTCGCCCGAGATCGGCGCCGGCAGGGGATTGGTCGCGTTCCGGGCCACCAGTCTTTCGGTGTAGCGCGCCGGGGCGGAGCCGCTGTTGCCGCCGCTCCCACCTCCGGATGCGATCGCCACGACCACCGCCACACCGACGAGGGCACCGATCGGCAGGAGCAGCCGGCGCGTGCGGGCGGGCCGCCCGCGGCCCGGGCGGCGGCGCTTTGGCCCAGTCCGTGACTGCACCCATCCAATATCGGCGGGCCGGGTTAACGAATAATGAGACATGGCCCGAGTGCGATGGTTGATCGAACACCGCGCCCGCATCCTCGCGGCGCTCGCCCTCGCGGCGATCGTGATCGGGGGGGCGCTGCACCTGAGCGGGCAGCCGGCGGCGGGCGACGCGGTCTGGCGGACGGTGCTCGTCCTGCTCGCGGCCGAGCTGGCGATCGAGGTCGGCCGGACCGTCCTGGTCGATCACAACATGGGCGTCGACACGATCGCCCTGGTGGCGATGGCCGGCTCGCTCGCCCTCGACGAACTCCTCGCGGGCGTCGTCATCGGATTGATGTTCTCCGGCGGCCTGGCGCTCGAGGAAGTCGCCTCGGCGCGGGCGCGGCGCGAGCTCACCGCGCTGGTCGAACGGGCGCCGAAGCGGGCGCGGATCCGCGTCGACGGGGAGCTCCGCGATGTCGCGGCGGACGAGGTCCAGGTCGGTGACGTCGCTGTCGTCCGCACCGGCGAGGTGATTCCGGTCGACGGGACCCTGGTCAGTGAGCGGGCGGATATCGACACGAGCACGCTCACCGGCGAGGCGCTGCCGGTGTCCCTCTCCCGCGGCATGTCGGTCCTCAGCGGGACCGCGAACGCGGGCGCGCCGTTCGAGGTGCGGGCTGCGCGACCGGCGGCGGAAAGCGCCTACGCGGCCCTGGTCCGGCTGGTCTCCCAGGCGGAGACCGAGCGGGCGCCGTTGGTGCGGATGGCCGACCGTTATGCCGGCTTCTTCCTGCCGGCGACGCTGCTGATCGCGGGGCTTGCCTGGGCGCTCAGCGGCGACGCGGTGCGCGGCCTCGCGGTGGTCGTGGTGGCGACGCCCTGCCCGCTGATCCTGGCCGCGCCGATCGCCCTGGTCTCCGGGCTCTCGCGCGCCGCGGCGGCCGGGGTGATCGTCAAGGGCACGGGCGCGATCGAGACGCTGGGCCAGGTCCGCACCGTCCTCTTCGACAAGACCGGCACGCTCACGGTAGGGACGCCGGAGGTTCGCGAGATCGTCCCGCGCACCGGGCTCGAGCCGGCCGAGATCCTGACCCTCGCGGCCGCCGTCGACAGCATGTCGACGCACGTCCTCGGCGCCGCGCTGACCGCGGCCGCCCACGACGCCGAGCTGACGCCGGCGGAGCCCCACGACATCGAGGAGGACCCCGGCCAGGGCATCGCCGGGACGGTCGACGGGCGCCGCGTGGCGGTGGGAAGCCGCACCTTCCTCGCTGCCCGGGGCGTCCCCCGCGAGCAGATGGACTCGGCGTCGCTCGTCGACGGGCATGGGTCGGGGGAGGCGCGGGTGATGGTTGGCGTCGACGGCGAGCTGGCCGGGGTGATCGTGATGGCCGACGACCTGCGGCCCGACGCCCGCGGCATCGTCGAACGGCTCCGCGCGGAAGGGGTGCGCCAGGTCGCGATGGTCTCCGGGGACCGCCGCTCCGTGGCCGAGCGGATCGGCCGCGAACTGGGTGTCGACCGCATCTACTCCGAACAGTCGCCCGAGGACAAGCTCGAAGTGATCAGGCGCCTGCGGACCGACCCCGGGCAGCGTCCGGTGATGATGGTCGGCGACGGCGTCAACGACGCCCCGGCCCTCGCCCTCGCGGACGTCGGCGTCGCGATGGGCGCGGCGGGCGCGACCGTGTCCTCGGAGACCGCCGACGCCGTCATCACCGTCGACCGGATCGACCGCGTCGCCGACGCCATCCACGCCGGCCGCGCCGCCCTCCACATCGCCCGCCAGAGCGTCGTCGTCGGCATGGGCCTGAGCCTGGCGGCGATGATCGTCGCCGCCTTCGGTTACCTGCCACCCCTGACCGGTGCCCTGCTCCAGGAGGGCATCGACCTCGCCGTGATCCTCAACGCCCTCCGCGCGCGCCGGATCTGAACGACCGCCGCGCCCCGGCCCGCGGCGGTCGCACTTCACCGCAACCGGTACGGCAAGCGCGAGCGCCGAGGCGGCCGGCGCCGGGAAAGGGATGCGGCCTCGGAAAGCTGTCGCCAGTGGGAAAGGCCCCGGGCCCCCTTGAGCTGTCGCCCGTGGCGGAAAGGGATGGGGCCGTTTCGAGCTGTCGCCCCCAGGCGGAAGGGCCCCGGCCCCCTCGAGCTGTCGCCCGGGCGGAAAGGGATGCGGCCGTCTCGTCCACGGCCCGGGCAGGCTGTGGCCGTGGCCGAGACGGCCGAGGATGCGGGGAGCGGGCGGCGGGAAGCACGGAGGGGCCCCGGGAGGGTGAGGGCGAGCGAGGCCGATCCCTCACGCGATGGACACGGCGCTCCCACGGATCCGGGACGCGCGTCCCACGGACCCTCCCGATCCCGGCGTCCGGGGGCCGGAGGGTGCCACGGACCCCCTGATCCCGGCCCCGGGGCCCGAAGGTGTCACGGGAC
>JAFDWO010000052.1 GCA_018268415.1 Actinomycetota bacterium
CGTCCGAGTTGCCCCCCGACCCCGGCCCCCGCACCCGTCCGAGATGGTCCCGGGCGCCTCATGGCGCTCCTGGCAGGCTGTGAGCGCCATGAGGCGCCCGGGACGGGAGGGGGTCGTGGGGAAGACGACGCAGGGACGGGAGGGGGTCGTGAAAGAGGCGGGACAGGGATGAGGGGAGACGCAGGGACGGGGGGAGGTCGGACTTCCGTGACGGTTAAGCCCGAGAGCGAGGCCCAGGAGGACCGATCGGTGACGAGGATGCCGGGAAGTTCACGCTTTCTGCAACCTTCGGTCCCTTTCCGGGCCCGAAAAGAGGGCCCGGGAACGCGCTGCGTGCATTGACCCCCCTATACGGTGGAAAACCCACGCAGCGCGTCCGTGACGGCTGGACAACACGGGAGGAGGCGTGGAGTTCCCGACGTCTCCGTGACGGGGTCTCCGTTCCGTGGCGGTCCCGTCACGGATCCGTGGCGCTCCCGTGGGTTTCCCGTGGGCCTTCCTCCACGCCTCTCATACCCGGCCGTCTCGGCCACGGCCACAGCCTGCCAGGGCCGTGGACGAGACGGCCGCATCCCTTTCCGCAAGGGGCGACAGCTTGAGGGGGCCGGGCCCTTTCGCCCACGGGCGCCAGCTCGAGGGGGCCGCATCCCTTTCCGCCATGGGCGCCAGCTTGAGGGGGCCGCATCCTTTTCCCGCCGGGCGACAGCTTGAGAGTGCCGGGGGCCTTCCGGGCGGCAGCTTCAAGAGGTCCCATCCCTCCCCGGGCGACCGCTCGAGGGGCCGGGGCCCTTTCGCCCGGGCGTCAGCTTCCCGAGACTCCATCCCTTCCGGGCGGCAGCTTCCCGAGACTCCATCCTTCCGGGCGACAGCTTCCCAGGCCCATCCCTCCGAGGCGCTGGTCGGCAGCGCCCCATCCTTCCGGGGTCCCAGCCCGCAACGCCTCCGTCCCTTCCCCCGCGGGGCCGGTGCGGCCCCGTCCCCTTCGCCGGGGCAGCGGGCTTCTCGGGTCCTTTGTCCCCCGGTGGGTGAGGCCCGGCGGGCTGGGCGCGGGAGCGATCAGCCGGCGCGCGCGGCGGGGTGCTCCTTCGCCCACCTCGCGATCGCGCCGGAGCCGGAGATGACCTTGCCGTCGTCGAGGACCAGGATCGGTACCTCGTCGGTCCCCGACAGCTCGCGGACCTCGGCGCGGTCGTCCTTGCGCGAGCCCCAGGTCCAGGGCATCGCCCGGTAGCCCTTCACGGTCTTCAGCTCATACTCGTAGCCTGCCGCGTCGAGGGCGTTGCCCGCTTTGGCGCACGGGTGCAAGAGGCCCGGGCCCGTCGTCTTCGTCCCGCACGTGTAGAGGATCACGCTCGTACCCTATCCCGGACGCGGTTATCCGGCCAAGCCGACGCGGTCCGGGGGCGTCGCCTTCAACGACGAGTGCGGTCAGCCCCGCAGCGCTTCGAGGCGCGCGAGGATCTCCGGCACGTGCGTCAGGTAGGCGCCGTAGTCGAAGACCGCATCGAGGTCGAGCTGTGGCGCCGCCTCGGCGAGCAGGTCGCGGAATTCGGTGCCGGTATCCCACGCCCTCTGGGCGTTCTCCTGGACCACCCGGTAGGCGTCGTCGCGGGTCATCCCGGACTCGACCAGGGCGGTCAGCGCGCGCTGGCTGAAGAGGGCGCCGTGGGTGAGGTCGAGGTTGGCTCGCATGCGCTCGCGGTGGAGGGTCATGCCGGCGGCGACACCGGCCGCCAGGCCCTGCATGTAGTCGAGAACGATCGTCGAGTCAGGCAGGATCACCCGCTCGGCGCCCGAGTGGGAGATGTCGCGCTCGTGCCAGAGGGCGACGTCCTCGAAGCCGGTCTGCGCGTACCCGCGCAGCACCCGGGCGAGGCCGGTGATCCGCTCGGTGCGGATCGGGTTGCGCTTGTGCGGCATCGCCGAGGAGCCCTTCTGGCCCGCGCGGAACGGCTCCTCCACCTCGCGCACCTCGGTTTTCTGCAGGTTGCGGACCTCGGTGGCGAAGCGCTCCAGGCCGGCCCCGGCGAGCGCGATCGTCGCGGTCAGCTCGGCATGACGGTCGCGCGGGATCACCTGCGTGGCGACCGGCTCGATCGCCAGCCCCAGCTTCTCCATCACCCGCGCCTCGACCGCCGGCGGCACCGAGGCGTAGGTCCCGACCGCGCCGGAGAGCTTGCCGTAGGCGAGTTCGGCGAACGCCTCTTCCAGCCGGCCCAGGTTGCGGTCCGCCTCGAAGGCGAAGCCCGCCAGTCGCAGCCCGAAGGTCGTCGGCTCGGCGTGCACACCGTGGGTGCGCCCGACGCAGAGCGTGTCGCGCTCCGCCAGCGCCCGGTCGATCAGCGCGTCGCGGTACTCGCGCGCGCCCGCGACGAGGATCGCGCCCGCCCGCTTCAGCTGTAGGGCCAGCGCGGTGTCGAGCACGTCGGAGGAGGTCAGCCCGTAGTGGATCCAGCGGGCGCCCTCCTCGCCGACCGAGGCCGCGACGACGTCGACGAAGGCTGCCACGTCGTGGTCGGTGACCTTCTCCCGCTCGTCGACGGCCTCGACCGTGAAGGCCGCCCGCTCGCGCGCCGCCGCCGCGACGTCGGCCGGGACGATGCCCTCGGCCGCCCAGGCCTCGGTCGCCGCCAGCTCGACCTCGAGCCAGGTCTCCAGCTTTGCCTGCTGGGTCCAGACGGCACCGATCTCGGGGCGGGTGTAACGCGGGATCACGGGCGGGCTCCTCTCGGGCTCAGCGTCGGCCGCCCTAGGCGTTGATGATCCGCGCGGCGAGGACGCCGGCGTTTTTGGCGCCGTCGATCGCGACGCAGGCGACCGGGATCCCGGGCGGCATCTGCACCGCCGAGAGCAGGGCGTCGAGCCCGCCGAGGCTCTTGCCGAGGATCGGCACGCCGATCACCGGCAGGTCGGTGTGGGCCGCGGCGACCCCCGGCAGCGCCGCCGACATCCCGGCGCCCGCGATGATCACCTTCAGCCCCCGCGCCCGGGCGGTCGTGCAGAACTCGCTCACCTTCTCCGGATCGCGGTGGGCGCTCATCACGTGTACTTCGGAGCGGATCCCCTGGTCGGCCAGGTATTTCTCCGCCGGGAGCATCTTCTCCATGTCGTTTTTCGACCCCATGATGATCCCGACCAGGGCGCCCGAGGCCTCGAAGTCCTCCTCGATCCTCTCCAGCTCGGCCTCGGCCTGGACGTTCGCGGCGATGTCGCTCATATGTTCCTCTCGGGCTGGTGGGTTTGGGTCCCGTCAGGGACTGGCAAGGCGGGCGACGGCGCGGGCGGCGATGTCGCTGCGGACCTGCATTCCGTCGAAGGAGATCCGGCCTGCCGCATCGTATGCACGATCGCGCGCGGCGGCGGGGTCGGGGCCGAGCCCGGTGACGTTGAGGACACGCCCGCCCGCGGTGACGATCTCGCCGTCGCGCGCGGCGGTGCCGGCGTGGGTCACCTCGGCGATCGCGGCGGCCTCCGCCAGCCCGCGGATCACATCGCCCTTGGAGGAGCTCTCCGGGTAACCCGCCGAGGCGAGCACCACGGTCACCGCCCAGTCGTCGTCGAACTCGGCGCTCATTCCGGCCAGCCCACCCGGCTCGCGCGCGGCGCGGAAGAGGTCGACAAGGTCGGAGCGCAGCCGCGGCAGCACCGCCTGCGTCTCGGGGTCGCCGAAGCGGACGTTGAACTCGATCACCTTGGGGCCGTCGACGCACATCATCAACCCGGCATAGAGGACGCCGTGGAAGGGCGTGCCGCGCTCGGCCATCGCCGCGACGACGGGCCGGTGGATCCGCTCGACGATCTCCTCGACCTCGGCGGCGCCCGCCAGCCCCGGCACCGGCGAGTAGCTGCCCATGCCGCCGGTGTTCGGTCCCTCGTCGCCGTCGAAGATCCGCTTGTAGTCCTGGGCGGGGGAGAGGGGCACCACGTTCTCGCCATCACAGACGGCCAGCAGCGAGAGCTCTTCGCCCTCGAGGAACTCCTCCATCACCACCGCCGTCGCGCCGAAGCGCCGCTCGGTGAAGTAGACGTCGAGCGCGTCGCGCGCCTCGGTCTCGTCGGCGCAGAGGATCACGCCCTTGCCCGCGGCGAGGCCATCGGCCTTCAGCACGGTCGGGTAGGCGGTGGTGGCGAGCGCGGCGATCGCCTCCTCCTGGGAGCGCAACAGGACGTGGGACGCGGTCGGCACGTCGGCCGCCGCCATCAGCTCCTTGGCGAACGCCTTCGAGCCCTCCAGCTCGGCCGCCGCGCGGCTCGGGCCGAAGGCCGGGATCCCGGCCGCCTCGAGTGCGTCGACGGCGCCGACGACGAGCGCCGCCTCAGGTCCGATCACCGCCAGGTCGACCCCGTGCCCCGTCGCCAGGGCGACGATCGCGTCGACGTCGTCGGCCGCCACGTCCGGGAAGCACTCGGCGTCCGCCGCGATCCCCGCGTTGCCGGGAGCGCAGAGCACCTCCGGCGCCGCCGCCGAGCGCCGCAGCGCCCGCACGATCGCGTGCTCGCGGCCGCCGCTGCCGACTACGAGCGCCTTCAAGCGGAGAGGTCCGACACGGGCATCGCGGCAAGCGTGCGGCTGGTCATCGTGCCGCGCGACCCGAGCTCCACCGAGATCTTCGCCATCGTCTGCTCGTCGGGAGCCTCGATCACGGTGACGAAGTCGTACTCGCCGAGCGTCGCGTACTGGGTGATCACCTTGCCGCCCATCTGCTCGACCTCATGGTTCACCTCGGTGACGCGGCCCGGATTGTTCTTCAGGGTCCGCAGCCCCTCGGCGGTCAGATTGGTCAGCATCAGATAGGTCGGCATGGCTCCTCCTCGGTTAATCCTAATGGCCGATCGCTCAGTCGACCAGTACCCGTCGGCGGGCCTGTCTAGTACCCGGCCGGATGCCGGACCACGAACCCTTCCGGGTACGGCGGTTCGGCATGCCAGCGGGGGCCGGTGCCGCTCACGTCGCCGACCGTGTCCCAGCGGAGGCCGGCGATCACCATGTAGGTGTGGGTGGCGTTGGCGTAGATCGTGATCCACTTGCCGGGCCCGGGTTCGCCGTAGCTCTCCAGGGAGCCGGAGGTGAGCGGCGTGTCGAGCAGGCCCGCGCCGTAGAGGGCGAAGCTGACCGCGCCGGAGCAGTCGTAGCCGTAGCTGTAGAAGGAGGCGTGGCCGCCGCCCCAGACGTAGGGGGTGGTGGCGATCGAGTTGGCCGCGGCGATCGCGGCCTTGACCGCGGGCGGCGCGGCCGCGGGCGCGGCGGCGAGGCCGTTCGGCCCGATCACGGCTTCGGCACCGGTGACCTGCGTTTCGGCGGCCAGCGGGGCGACCCGCCAGTCGACGTAGTGGGTCTTGCAGCCACCTTCGATTTCTTCCGCCTCGGCGAGGACCTCCTCGACGTACCAGGCGGCCTGATTGTGGGCGAAGACGCCGGCTTCCAGCGAGCCTTTCGACCAGATCTCGCGGGCGAGCGTCGCGGCGGAGTCGAAGATGTTCGCGCGTTCGATGTGCCCGTCGCCGTCGCCGTCGACGCGGAACCGCCTCCACTCGCTCCCTTCGAGCCCGAGCGGCCCGGTTTCCTCGAGCTGCTTCTTGTCCATGCCGCGGCCGAAGTTCGACTCGAGGCGGGCGATCGCGGCGAGCGCCCAGACGCCCCTCCTGCCGAGTTCATAACGGGCGGCGGCGCGCTCGAAGGCTTCCAGATAATCGGCCGGGACCTGCTTCCTCCAGCCGGGCGCCGCTTCGCAGCGCAGCACTTCGATCTGTGGGCCGAGGCCGGCCGCGGTGAAGGTGGTGTCGCCGATTTCGGCGGCATAGCAGCCGGCGTTGGCGAGGACCTCGGAGACGTACCAGTCGGCGTGGTTGTAGGCGTAGATCGCGCCGTAGGTGTCGGCGGGCATCCCGGCGGCGGAGAGGTAACGGGCGGCGGAGAAGATCGCGTCTTCGGGGTTGTTGGGGTCGGCGACCCCGTCGCCGTTGGCGTCGACGCCGTATTCGGCCCAGGTCGAGGGCATGAACTGCATCCAGCCCACCGCGCCCGCCGAGGAGGGGCCGAGGTTGGTGCCGAACCCGGTCTCGACCGCGTTGATCCCGGCCAGGACCGCGGGGCCCTGCGGGCCGAGCGCGTACTGCGCCGAGGCGCGCTGGTAGATCGGGATCAGCTGCGGCGGCACCGCGGTCGCCGCACAGGCCGAGGCGGTCAGCGCGGGGATCTGCAGGGTCGGCGCCGGCTGGTTGATCCCCGCTTCTTCGCCGGCCCGCTGCGCCGCTTCGTCGGCTTCTTCTTCGGATTTCGCTTCGGCGAGTTCTTCTTCACCCTTGGTCGGCTTTTCGACGGTGGTCCCGCCGCCGGCCGGTGGCAGCTTCGGGTGGCGGATCACTTCAGGGGTGAGCGGCGAGTTTTCGGTGACGCCTTCCTGCGGCGCTTTCGGCGGTGCGGCTTCTTCCGCCTTGGGGGTGCCTTCCGTGGTCGGCGCCTCTTTGGTGGGCGCTTCCTTGGCTTCCGTCGCCGGTCCGAGCGGGGTGTTCTGCGTCGGCGTCCCCAGACTTTCCCCCTGCGTCGGCTGCCCGTGTTCCGCCGCGGCGGCGGCGCCGATCGGCAGGGCGAGGGCGACGGTGAGGACGCCGGCGGCGGCGACCGCGCGGAGCTTGCGAGGGTGGTCGGGCATCAGCTCAGCCCAGGACGTTCGTGACTTGCCACTTCTTGTGGGCGCCCTGTTCCATCTCGAGCCGCAGCTCGCTGGTCACGCCGACCCGCAGCAGGGAGACGCTGACCGTGTAGACCTTCCCCTTCGACGGTCCGGCCACCACGTTGACCACCTTCGCCTGCGGCACCTTGACCTTGGCCGGCTGACGCGGCGGCCGGCGCAGGAGGGAGCGGGAAAGCTGCTTCGTGCCGGTCTGGTCGAAGGCCTTGCGGACCTTCGCGTCGATCCCGCCGATCTCGTAGACGACGAAGGCCTCGGCGAAGTGGCGCGCGACCTGCTTGGCGGCCTTCGGCGCCGGCGGCCCGGTGAGCACGGTGCCTTCCTGTCGGCCGGCATTCGGTTCGACGGCCTGCGCGCCGGCGCGTCCCTGTTCGGCCCCCGTTGCCCCGGCGGCGCTCCCGGTCGCCGGGCCGGCGGCCCCGGCGTCTGCCTCCGCCGTCGAGCCGATCCTTGCGGTCGAGGCGGGCGTCTCCTTCGAGCTCGTCGTCGCACCTGCGGCGCCCGCCCCGCCCCCGCCGCCCGTGGCCCGCGAGCCTGGGACGTCCCCGCCCCCCGAACCCCGCTGCGCCGGCGCCTCGCCGTTTCCGGTGGCGCGCTTTCCGTCGACGACCTTGCCGTCGCCGACACCGGCCTTCACGTCTTTGGCGGGGAAGAAGTCGGGCGGCGCGCCGTGCAGAGTCGGGCCGGTCGGCTTTGGTGCCTTCACCTTCGGCGCGGCCGTTGGCGCCGCTGCCGCGGGTGCCCGGGCCGGTGCGCGCTGCGGGCTGACGAAGGCCTCGGTGATCCCGGCGTCGGCGGAGGAGCCGCCGGGGCTTGCGATCACCAGTGCCGCGACGACACCGGCGACGGCGATACCGCCACCGCCGAAGACGCCGATTGCGCCCCGTCGCCCGAGTCGCTCGAGCGAGTCCTCGATCGGCCAGGCGACGTGCTCGCGCAGGAACCAGGCCACGTCCTCGACCGCCGGTCGCGCGCGGCCGGTCCCGCCGGGGCCGTCATCGGCGTTCCCCCGCGCGTACTCGACGCCGTCCCGCAGGCGTCCGGTGCCTTCGGTCTGCCCGTCGATCAGTTGCCGCTTCTGATCGGCCTCGTCCATCTTCGTCTTCGCAGAGTGTAAGAGCACTTTCCGGGACGTTGTTTCGGAATTGTCGGCCGATTCCCTAAGCGATAAATGACATCGCACCTTCTCTCCCCATTTTTACGTATCTGTTACATGGATAACTTGGTCCGGACGAATGTGGTCCGTGGCCGTCGCGGCGGACCGAGTTGCGTCCCGACCTCGGGCCTCCCGCCCCGTCCGAGATGCGGCCGCCCGAGACGCGAAGGGTTCGTGGGGATGCGGCACGGGGACGTCACGAGGTCGGACCTCCGTGACGACTCTTCCCGCGGGTGAGGTACGCGTGGCGGATCTCGGGTCCTGGGGACCCGAGATCTTCCGCGGAGATCCCTGCCCATGGACGGACCCGGGAGGCGGTGTGGGGTCCCTGACATCTCCGTGGTTCGAAATGGGCGCATGGCGACCATTTCGAACCACGGAGATCCCTGACGAGGCGCCCGCCGGCAACGCGGCCGGTGCGGGGGCGGGCTACGCGGCGGCGGGGGCTCCGGCCGCGGCGCGCTCGAAGGTGAGGGCGCCCTCGGCGGCGTCGACGCGGACGGTGTCGCCTTCGATGAACTCGCCCTCGAGGATCTTCAGCGCCAGCTTGTCTACCAGCTGCTTTTGGATCACCCGCTTCAGCGGGCGCGCTCCGTAGACGGGGTCGTAGCCGAGGTTGCCGAGCAGCGTGCGGGCGTCGTCGGAGAGTTCGATCGCGATGCCGCGCTCCGCCACTCGACCCACCAGCTGGTGGACCTGGAGCTCGACGATGCGGCCGATGTCGGCCTTCGAGAGGCGGTGGAAGATCACCGTGTCGTCGATCCGGTTGAGGAACTCCGGCTTGAACGTCGCCGCCAGGGTCTCTTCGATCGCCTCGCGGATCCCCTCGTCGACGACGTCGCCGACGATTCGGTCGGAGCCGACGTTCGAGGTCATGATCAGCACCGTGTTGGTGAAGCTGACCGTGCGCCCCTGGCCGTCGGTGAGCCGGCCGTCGTCCATGATCTGCAGCAGCGTGTTGAAGACGTCGGGGTGCGCCTTCTCGATCTCGTCGAGCAGCACCACCGCGTAGGGGCGCCGGCGCACCGCCTCGGTCAGCTGGCCACCCTCCTCGTAGCCGACGTAACCGGGAGGCGCGCCGACCAGCCGCGCGACCGTGTGCTTCTCCATGTACTCGGACATGTCGAGGCGGACGATCGCCTGCTCGGAGTCGAACATGAACTCGGCCAGCGCCTTCGCCAGCTCCGTCTTGCCGACCCCGGTCGGGCCGAGGAAGAGGAAGCTGCCGATCGGCCGGCTCGGATCCGAGAGCCCGGCGCGGGAGCGCCGCAAGGCGTTCGACACCGCTTCGATCGCCTCCTGCTGGCCGATCACCCGGTCGTGCAGGCGGTCCTCCATGTGGATCAGCTTCTCGACCTCGCCCTCCATCAGGCGCGACACCGGGATGCCCGTCCATTTGGCGACGACCTCGGCGACGTCTGCGTCGGTCACCTCGTCGGCGAGCATCGTGCCGCCGTCCCCGGAGTGCAGCTCGGCGAGCCGCGCTTCGGCGTCCTTCACCTTCGCCTCCAGCTCCGGGATCAGCCCGTACTGGAGTTCGGCGGCGCGCTGCAGGTCGGTCTCGCGGTTGGCCTGCTCGACTTCCACCTGCGCTTCGGCGAGTTCGGCCTTCGCCGCCTTCATCTCCTCGATCGGCTCTTTCTCGTTCTGCCAGCGGGCGCGCAGCTCGGTCTCCTGCTCGCGCAGGTTCGAGAGGTCCTCCCGCAGCGCCTCCAGCCGCGACTTCGACGCCTCGTCGGTCTCTTTGCCGAGCGCCGTTTCCTCGATCTGCAGCTGCTGGATCCGTCGTGCGACCTCGTCGATCTCGGTCGGCACCGAGTCGATCTCGATCTTCAGCCGCGAGGCCGACTCGTCGATCAGGTCGATCGCCTTGTCGGGCAGGAAGCGGTCGGCGATGTAGCGCTCCGAGAGCGTCGCCGCGGCGACGATCGCCGAGTCGGCGATCCGCACGCCGTGGTGCTCCTCGTAGCGCGGCTTCAGCCCGCGCAGGATCGCGATCGTGTCCTGCATGTCGGGCTCGCCGACCAGCACCGGCTGGAAGCGCCGCTCCAGCGCCGCGTCCTTCTCGATGTGCTTGCGGTACTCGTCCAGCGTCGTCGCGCCGACCGCGCGCAGCTCGCCGCGCGCCAGCATCGGCTTCAGGAGGTTCGCCGCGTCGACCGCGCCTTCGGCGGCGCCGGCGCCGACGATCGTGTGGAGCTCGTCGAGGAAGAGGACGATCTGGCCCTCCGCCTCCTGCACCTCGTTCAGCACGGCTTTCAGCCGCTCCTCGAACTCGCCGCGGTATTTCGAGCCCGCCAGCAGCGAGCCGATGTCGAGGGCGATCACGCGCCGATCGCGCAGGCTCTCCGGCACGTCGCCGTCGACGATCCGCTGGGCGAGCCCCTCGACGATCGCCGTCTTGCCGACCCCTGGGTCACCGATCAGCACCGGGTTGTTCTTGGTCCGCCGGGACAGCACCTGGATCACGCGGCGGATCTCCTCGTCGCGCCCGATCACCGGGTCGAGCTTCCCCGCGCGCGCGTCGGCGGTCAGGTCACGGCCGAATTTCTCCAGCGCCTGGGCGGTCGACTCGGGGTTCGGGGTCGTCACCGGGTTGGGACGGACCTCCGCCACCGCGGCGTCGAGCTCGGCGCGCGTCGGCAGCATGGTGCTCAGGGTCGCGTCCTCGGTCAGCGCCCGCAGCAGGTGGTCGGTCGAGATCAGGCTCGACCCGTCGCGCCCCATCTCGCGCTCGGCGAGGCGCAGGGTCGCGGCGAGCGATGACGACAGCCGCGGTTCCTCGCCTTCGGTGCCGAGTTTCGGCAGCGCCGCCACCGCCTCGTTGGCCCGCGCGACGATCGTCGCGGTGTCGGCACCGACCCGTTGCAGGATCGGCACGACGAGGCCGTCGGTCTGTTCGAGCAGCGACACCAGCAGGTGCGCGGGGGTCGCCTCGGGGTTGCGATGGCTGCGCGCCAGCTCCAGCGTGGCGGCGATGGCTTCTTGCGATTTCTGCGTGAACTTATCCGGCTGCATCCGTTCGATCTCCTCTTCCTTCCAGCTCTTTCACTCTCTCTTTCAGTCGCTGCACCTGCGCTTCCAGCGCCAGCACCGTCTCGACCCCGACCAGGTTCAGTCCCTGCGCCGTCATCTCCTGGATGCGGCGCAGGCGTTCGACGTCGTGCCGGCTGTAGAGGCGCGTGTTTTTCGGCGAGCGCTTCGGCGCGATCAGCCCGCGCGTCTCGTACATCCGCAGGGTCTGCGGGTGCATCTCGGCGAGTTCGGCGGCGACCGAGATCATGAAGACCCCCTGGTCGTCGTCGAAGGTCGCGTTCACCTTGGTCACCTGGCGTCGGTAATGCGCCGCCATCACGCACCCGCCTTCCGCAGCAGGTCGGCGCGCGGGTCGTGCCCGTTGAGGGCGCTCGCCAGCTCGTCGATCGCCTTGCGCTGCTCCTCGTTCAGGTCCTTCGGGACCTCGATCTCGAGGCGATAGCGAATGTCCCCGCGGCCCTTGCCCTTGCTCTTCGGGGCGCCCTCGCCGCGCAGGCGTTGCAGCGCGCCGTGCTTGGTCCCGGGCGCGACCTTGATCTTCTTGGTCCCGTCCAGGGTCGGCACCTCGATCGTGCCGCCGCGCACCGCCTCCGGGATCGTGATCGGCACCGTCACCTCGAGGTTGCCGTCGTCGAGCCGGCGGAAGATCGGTGAGGCCGCCACCCGCGTGGTCACGTAGAGGTCACCGTTGGGACCCCCGCGCGGCCCCGCCTCGCCCTTGCCGGCGAGCCGGATCCGGGTGCCGTCCTTGACCCCGGCGGGGACGTTCACCTTGTAGCGCTTGCTCTGTTGGGTGACGCCCGAGCCGCTGCAGGTGGGGCAGGGACTCTCGATGATCTCGCCCGCCCCGCCGCACTGCGGGCACGGCTGGCTGATCGAGAAGAAACCCTGGTTCTGCGGGTCGATGCCACGGCCTTCGCAGCGCGGGCAGGTGACCGGCGCGGTCCCCGGCGCGGCGCCGGAGCCGTGGCAGGTCTCGCAGCGCTCCTGCTTCGGCACCGTGACGCTGATCTGGGTGCCGTTGATCGCCTGGTCGAAGCCAAGCTCGATTTCGGTCTCGAGGTCACGCCCGCGGACCGCCTGCGGGCGCGCCCGCCCGCCCCCGCCGCGGCTGAAGATCCCCGACAGGATGTCGCCGAAGTCGGCCCCGAAGCTGCCCGCCTGCGCGCCGCCGCCCTGCCCGAACGGATTGCCGCCGCCGAACGGGTTGCCGCCCGCCCCACCGAACCCGGCGAAGGACGGACCGGCGTCGTACTCCTTGCGCTTCTCCGGGTCGGCGAGGACGTCGTGTGCGGCCGAGACCTCCTTGAACTTCTCCTCGGCCTCTTTGTCGCCGGGGTTCCGATCAGGGTGGTATTTGCGCGCCAGCTTCCGGTACGCCTTCTTGATCTCGTCGTCGCTCGCGTCCTTCTTGACGCCGAGGGTCTTGTAGAGCTCGTCTGCCACTTCTTCTCTCGTCTTCTTCCTAGGCGGCCACCACGACCATCGCGGGGCGGATCAGCTGCCCCTCGAACCGGTAGCCCTTCTGCATCACCTCGACCACGATGCCCGCCTCCGTTCCCTCGACCTGGACGGTCGAGAGCGCTTCGGCGAAGTTCGGGTCGAACTTCTCGCCCTTCGGGTCGACGACTTCGACCCCGCTGCGGCCCAGCGTCTCCCGCAGGTTGCGGAAGACGAGGAGCACGCCGTGGGCGAGCGCGTCCTCGGAGTCGCCCTCGGGGTCCAGGTCCGCGGCTTCGAGGGCCCGCTCCAGGTCGTCGAGCACGGGGACCACGCCCCGTGCCACCTCGACCTTCCCGCGCAGCGCCGCAGCCTGTACCTCGGCCGCCATCCGCTTGCGGTAGTTCTCGAAGTCGGCCTGCGCGCGACGGGCCAGTTCCAGGTACTCGTCGCGTTTGGCCTCGGCGTCGGAGAGGAGGGCGTCGAGATCCCGCTCGACCTGCTCCTCCTGGGTCGCCTCGTTCTCGGGTGCCTGCGGCGCGGCCTCCGGCTCGACCGGCGCGCGCTCGGGCGCGCCGGCCTGGGTCTCGGGTCGGTCGGTCATTACTTGTCCTCGTCGACCACTTCGGCGTCGACGACTTCCTCGTCGTCGGCGGTCGCGCTCGTGCCGTTCTCCGGCGAGCCGCCGTCGGCCGAGGAGGAGGCCTGTGCCTCGCTCTGCGCCTGGGCGTAGATCTGCTGGGAGGCGGTCGTCATCGCCGCGGTCAGGGCCTCGGTCTTGGCTTTCACCTCGTCCAACGAGCCGCTGTCGAGCGTCGCGCGGACGTCCTTGACCGCCGCCTCGACCTGCTCCTTGGTCGCGGGCTCGATTTTGTCGCCCGCGTCCGCCAGCGTTTTCTCTGCCGAGTAGGCCGCGTTCTCGGCGACGTTCCTGGCCTCGGCCAGCTCGCGCTGCTTACGGTCCTCCTCGGCGTGCGACTCGGCGTCGGACACCATGCTCTGGATTTCCTCGTCGGAGAGGCCGGAGCCGGATTTGATCTCGATCTTCTGCTCGGTCCCGGTGCCTTTGTCTTTCGCCGTCACCGAGATGATGCCGTTGGCGTCGATGTCGAAGGTGACCTCGATCTGCGGGATGCCGCGCGGCGCCGGCGGGATGCCGGTGAGCTGGAATTTGCCCAGGCTCTTGTTGCCCGAGGCCATCTCGCGCTCGCCCTGCAGGACGTGGATCTCCACCGAGGGCTGGTTATCGTCGGCGGTCGAGAAGAC
>JAFDWO010000053.1 GCA_018268415.1 Actinomycetota bacterium
AAGAGACCGAAGGCTCCCGGAAGGGTGACGTTCCCGGCATCCTCGTCACCGATCGGGGCGGGGTGTGGCCCCTCCCGCACGGACCCGTCACGGAAGTCCGACCTCGTGCCATCCCTGTCCCGCCTCTTTCACGACCTCCCCCAGTCCCTGTGTCTCCCCCTGTCCCTACGTGGTCTTTTTCACGACCCCCTCCCATCCCTGTGCCCGCCTTCCCCACGACCCCCTCCGTCCCGGGCGCCTCATGGCGCTCACAGCCTGCCAGGAGCGCCATGAGGCGCCCGGGACCATCTCGGACGGGTGCGGGGGTCGGGGTCGGGGGGCAACGCGCCCCGCGCGGCAACTCGGACGGCCGCGGGGCCGGGGTTGCGCGCCATCTCGGACGGGCGCGGGGGCCGCGGATCTCGCCCGTCCCTCGCGCCGCCCGTCCCTCGCCCCTCCCGTCCCGGCCCCCGAACAGCACCTCCGTCCCCCCTACTCCAGCACCCCCGTTTCACGCGCCGACACCGCCGTCTGCAGCAGCGTCTCGGCAGCATCGAAGCGCGGTTCCCAGCCGAGCTCCTCGCGGGCCTTGGTCGTGTCCATCAGCACCGGGGTGGTGAGTGCGGTGCCCCACTCCAGCTGGGGGCTGATGAAGGAGAGGCGGCCGGCGACGGCCGAGGTCGCGCCGAGGGCGGAACGGGGGACGCGGATCGAGTGCCAGCCGAGGGCGCGGGCGATGTCGGCGATGAGGATCTGGCCGTCGCCCGCGAGGTTGTAGGCGCCAGGGGGTCCCTTTCCCTCGACCGCGGCGGCCAGGGCGGCGGCGACGTCGTCGTGATGGACCAGCTGTAGCGGCACGCCGGCGTCGGGGAGGGTCGGGCGCGGCAGGGGGACGCGGCCGAGGACGTGGCGGCGCAGGCGCGGCAGCGGGTCACCGAGGCGGACCGCGCCGACCGTCTGCTCGATCAGCATCGTCGCTCGCGGGCCGGCCACGATGCAGGGGCGGAAGACGTAGGCGGCGAGCTCGGAGCCGGCGAGGATCTCGTCGAGCGACTCCTCCAGCTCCGCCTCCTGGGCGGAGTAGTAGAAGCGCGAGGAGCCGATCGCGGGCGCCTCCTCGGTAAGCGGCTGCGGGTTCTCCGGGTGGAAGCCGTAGGCGGCGACCGAAGAGGCGTAGACGAGCCGCTCCACCCCGGCATCGACCGCCGCTTCGAAGACGTTGCGACTCCCCTCGAGGTTGATCCGGCGGGTCTCCTCGCGGTCGCCGAAGATCGAGAAGGCGAGATGGACCGCGACGTCGGCACCGCCGAAGAGCTCTGCCAGGTGGCCGCGGTCGAGGATGTCTCCGCGCTGGTAGGTCGCCTTGCGCCAGCCGGCCGCGGCCGGGTCGAAGGGGCGCCGCGCCATCCCCCGCACCGCGTCGACCGCCTCGCTCCGCTCCAGCGCGTCGATCAGCGAGCCCCCGATCTCCCCCGTCGGCCCGGTGACGGAGACCGTCAGGGGCATCGGCTCAGGCGGTCGGGGTTATTCGGTAGGCGTCGAACACCGACTCGACGTTGCGCAGGCGCGTGATGCAGTGTTTGAGCTGCTCGGTGTCGCCGACCTCGATCACGAACTTGTTCTTCACCATCGGGTGGTTGGTCGTGCAGGAGGCGCCGATGATGTTGATGCCGCCCTCCGAGAAGGTCCTCGAGAGGTCCTCGAGAAGACGGGTCCGGTCGTAGGCGTCGATCTGCACTTCGACCCGGTAGGAGGCCTCGTTGTCGCCCTCCCAGCCGACGTCGACGAAGCGCTCCGGGGCCCGTTTGAGCGCCTTCACGTTCTTGCAGTCGGTGCGGTGGATGGTGATCCCGCGACCAAGGCTGACGTACCCGGCGATCTCATCCCCGGGGACCGGCCGACAGCACTTGGCGAGCCGCACCGCGACGTCCTCGACACCCTTGACCACGATCCCGTAGTTGGAGGCGTCCTTGGTGCGACGGGCGCGGTCGGAGTGCTCGGTCGCGGGGAAGGGGTCGTCGTCGACCGACTCGCCTGCTTTCAGCCGCTGCAGGACCTTGTTGACCGCCGTCTTGGTCGAGATTTTCCCCTGGCCGAGGGCGATGTAGAACTCGCTCGCCTTGCGGAAGCCCATCTCCCGGATGACGTCGGCGAGGAGCGCCGACCCGGAGATCTTCTGCATCGGCACGCCGCGCCGTTTCAGCGCCTCCTCGAGGCCCTCGCGGCCGTCCCGCTCGGCATCCTCGCGGCGCTCCTCTTTGAACCAGGCGCGGATCTTGTTGCGGGCGCGGCTGGTGCGGACCAGTTTCAGCCAGTCGAGCGACGGCGCCCGTTTCTGCTTCGCGGTCAACACCTCGACGATGTCGCCGGATCGCAGCTGGTAGTGGAGCGGCACGATCGAGCCGTTCACCTTGGCGCCGACGCAGCTGTGGCCGACGTCGGTGTGGACCGCGTAGGCGAAGTCCAAGGGGGTCGAGCCCGCCGAGAGGCTCTTCACTTCGCCCTTCGGGGTGAAGACGAAGACCTCGTCCTCGAAGAGGTCGACCTTCAGCGATTCGAGGAACTCGGCGGGGTCCTGTTCGCCCTCGGCCTCGACCAGCTGGCGCAGCCAGGTCATCTTCTCTCGCTGCGGATCGCCGCGGCCACCCTCTTTGTAGGCGACGTGGGCGGCGATGCCGTACTCGGCCAGCTTGTGCATCTCCTCGGTGCGGATCTGGATCTCGAGCGGCTTGCCCTCGGGCCCGATCACGGTCGTGTGGAGCGCCTGGTACATGTTGGCCTTCGGCATCGCGACGAAGTCCTTGAAGCGCCCGGGCAGCGGCTTCCAGAGCGAGTGGATGACGCCGATCGCGCCATAGCAGTCCTTCACCGAGCCGACGATCACGCGCATCGCGGTGAGGTCGAAGATCTCGTTGAACTCGCGCCCCTTCTTCGCCATCTTCGTGTAGATCGAGTAGAAGTGCTTGGCGCGGCCGGAGATCTCGGCCTGGATGCCGACCTCCTCCAGCTCCTCGGCGAGGAACTCGCCCGCCTCGGCCACGTAGGCCTCGCGCTCGTCACGCTGCTGGGCGACCAGCTGTTTGATTTCCGCGTACTTGCGCGGGTGGAGCGTGGCGAAGGCGAGGTCCTCGAGCTCCCACTTGATCGCGTGGATCCCGAGACGGTGCGCGAGCGGCGCGTAGATCTCCAGCGTCTCGTGGGACTTCAGCGTCTGCTTCTGCTTCGGCAGCGCGCCGAGCGTGCGCATGTTGTGGAGGCGATCGGCCAGCTTGATCAGGATCACCCTGACGTCGGTGGCCATTGCCACCATCATCTTCCGGTAGTTCTCGGCCTGGCGCTCGTCGCGGCTCTCGAAGTTCATCCCGGTCAGCTTGGTGACGCCGTCGACCAGGGCGGCGATCTCCTCGCCGAATTCGTCGCGGACCTCCTCCAGGGTCGCGGTGGTGTCCTCGACCGTGTCGTGGAGTAGCGCCGCGCAGAGCGTCTCGGTGTCCAGCCGCATGCCGGCACAGATCTGGGCGACCCCGACCGGGTGGGTGATGAACTCGTCGCCCGAGTAGCGCTTCTGGTCGGCGTGGCGCTCACAGGCGAAGTCGAAGGCCCGCTCCACCTTGTCCCGGTCGATCGTTGCCACCGCCACCGCGGTGCCACCCAGCGCGCTCGGAGCCTCCTCGTGGGCAGAGTCGAACTCCTCGATGACCGCGAACAGGTCGCCGAGCAGCTCCTTGCGCTCTACGGGGATTTTTGGCTCTGCAGAAATGACTGTGCCTCCGAATGCTCTTGGCTGTAGGCCCGGAACGCCGCCGAGCGGCCCAGGTCCGTCCCTTCAGAGGATACGACGCCGACCAACCCGTCGCCTGCACTCGTGTCACCCGTCACGAGACCGAGCTCCCGCAAAACGCGGAAGCAGCGCGCCGCGGTCTCGGGAGCGAGGGGGTGCGGGCCGAGTCCGGCGAGCGTGCCGCGCAGGTCGGCCCCGGAAGCCTGGCCGGCACTCCGGAGCGCACGGAAGACGCCCCCGATCGTCTCTCGCGAGGGTGCCTGGCGGGCGAGGACCCCGAGCCCGAACTCTTGCTCTGCCGCGGAGAAGAGCGGGTGGAGGAATCCGGGACCGCGCCGCTCGGGCTCGTCGAGCCCGGCGTCCCCGGTTTCGCCCGCCATCGCCGCCCGCGCCACGGCGAGGAGCGCCGCCTTGTCGTTTGCGGGGGGCGGCGGGACGGGAGCGGGTTCGGGTCCGGCGAGCGGGACACCGACCCGTGCTGCGTCGAGGGGCGTGCGCGGAGCATCGACGAGGACGACGTGCTCGAAGGAGGCGGCGAGATCCGGTGCCGGCGCCAGCGCCGCGTAATCGACGAGCGCGAGTCCGTTGTCCGCCCGTGCCGCGAGCCCCGCGACCGCCTCCGCGCCACAGCGATGACAGGCGATCATCGCCGCGCCGCCGTTGAAGCGGGCAAGCCCGGTGGCCCCGTTGGCGAGCGCCGCGCGCCGCGAGGCATCGGCGGTGACCGCGAGCACCCCCGCCCCACTCGACACGAGCTCCGCGATCGTCGCGGTCGGGGACGAGGCGGTGCCGTGAACCACCTGCCGTGGCGGACCCTGGCGGTCGGCCGCCGACGCGGCCGCGTCCGTCACGTCCAGGTCGCGGGACAGCTCCGCCTCGAAGCGCTGCCACCACTCGGCTTCGCTGCACTCGCAGGGGTGCGGGGCCAGCGCATCGGCGTCGACCGCGAGCGGATAGACCTCGCGCAGCACGACACGGGGCTCGACCGCGCCGTTCCAGTGGTTGACCTCCAGTCGCACCGCGGCGTCGAGCACGTCCTCGTCGTCGACGCCGAGGCTGGAGCGACCGAAGGCGACGCCGAGGGCGCGGTGCGAGCCGCTGTGCAGGCTGAACCGCGCGTGCTTGCCCTCCTCGCCCATCGTCCGCACGTCGGTGACCCGGGCCGAGGGCACCATCAGCCGCACACCGGGGTTGCCCATCCCGAACGGGGCAAGCCGCCCGAGCTCTTCGGCGAGGTCGAGCCCCAGCCCCACCCCGCCGACCATCGCGTCGATCCGCTCGGTCCGCTTCAGGTCGTCCGGGCCGAGCACTTCGCCCGCGTGGGCGGCAAACGCCACCCGAAACGCTTCCAGGTTCTCGGCCCGGAGCGACAACCCCGCAGCGGCCTTGTGGCCACCGAAGCTCTCCAGGTGCTCTGAGCATGCCTCCAGCGCGCCGTGCAGGTCGAAGCCGGGGATGCTGCGGCCCGAGCCGCGCCCTCCCCCTTTCCCGTCGAGGGAGATCACGACCACGGGACGATGGTGCCGCTCGACCAATCGCGAGGCAACGATCCCGACGACGCCGGGGTGCCACCCCTCCCCCGCGAGCACCAGTCCGTTCGCCTCCTTCAACTCGCCCGGCAGCTCGCGCCGCGCCGCTTCGGCAGCCGCGTCGACCTCCCGCTCGGTGGCCCGCCGCTCCGAGTTCGCCCGCCCGAGCTCTTCGGCGATCTGCTTCGCCCGCTCCTCGTCGTCGGTGAGCAGCAGCTCCACCCCGGCGTCGGCCCGGTAGAGCCGTCCTGCGGCATTGATCCGCGGGGCGAGACGGAAACCAAGGTCCCCCTCGTCGAGTCGAGCGGGGTCGCACTTCGAGGCCTCCAGCAGAGCCCGCAGCCCGACGCGCCGGGTGCGCTGCATCTCGGCGAGCCCGCGCTTCACCAGCGACCGGTTCTCGCCGACGAGCGGCACCACGTCGGCGACCGTCGCCAGGGCGACGAGATCGAGGTCGGCGTCGGCCGATTTCCCCTCGCGCAGTGCGCAGGCCAGCTTCCAGGCCACGGCGGTCCCACAGAGCGACTCGAACGGATAGCCGCTCACTTCCGGGTGCAGGATCAGGCAGGGCGGCAGCTCCTCGTCGCGCTGGTGGTGATCGGTGACGATCACTTCCATGCCGAGGTCCTGGGCCTGCCGCACCTGCTCGGCGGCGGTGATCCCGCAATCCACGGTGATCAGGAGGCCGGTGCCGCGCCGGGCGAGCTTCTCGACGTTCTCCGAGCTGAGCCCGTAACCGTCCGCGATCCGGTCCGGGATCAACCAGTCGCAGTCGGCGCCAAGGTCACGGAGAGTCGAGATCATCAGCGCCGTGGCGCTCACGCCGTCGACGTCGAAGTCGCCGTGGACGGTGATCCGCTCGCCCGCCTCGATCGCCGCCCAGACCAGGCCGGCGATCTCGTCCATTCCCTGGAAGGCGTCGGGCGGGTGGGACTCGTCGGCGGCGAGGAAGGCGCGGGCTTCCGCCGGGGTCCGGTAGCCACGCCGGACCAGGGTCACGGCGACCGGCCGGCTCAGGCCGAGCGCGTCGGAGAGGGCCCGGGCCTCGGCGAAGTCGTAGGGGTCGGCGGCGAATGCCTTGGCGGAGTCCGGCACTCAACCAGGCTAGGTCGGCGTCCGGCGGAAAACTGCCTGCTTTTCCGCCGCAACCACCGTCAATCGCCGCAACGTTTTCGCGCTGCGCCGCCGGCGGCGCGAGGCCCTAGTCGTAGTGGGGTTCGCGGCTGCCGATCAGCCAGACGACGCCGAGGCCGAGCGCCACGCCTGGGATCGCCGAGAGGGCGGTGCCGATCGTCGTGTTGCCGACCGACTGGCCGTCGATCACCAGGACGATCGCGCCGACCACGATCGCGCCGACCACCGAGCCGAGGAGGGCGCCGACGATGCCCTGCCAGAAGCGATCCGGCAGAAAGACCGTGAAGTGCCAGAGGGCGATGCCCATCGTCAGCCAGACCAGAACCGCCATCAGCCCGCCACCTCGCTCATCGCCGCCGTCCTTTGCGGCGTTGGGCGCGCCGCGCCCGCCGCTCCTCGTTGCGTTTGCGGCGCTCCGCGGACTCCGGGTTGGCGCCGCTCTCCGGGCGGCCGGCGCGGGCGGGCGCCTTGTCGCCTTCCGGCGCGGAGGGCGCTTCCGGGGCCTCACCGGGCTCGGGTGCTTCCACGCCTTCGGGCTCGCCGCCGACGCTCCGCTCGACGGTCGCCACCGTGCCGCCTGCCCGTTCCGGCTCCGCTGCCCGGTCGCCCCGCGCGTCGCCCGCGGCGATCTGCCCTTCGGTCTCCGTGTCGTCGGCGAGCTTCGCCACCTGCGCGTCGTCGGCGAAGGCAGGCACGACGCCGCCCTCGACCTCGGCGATCCGCCGGCGCCGGCGGATGTACTGGGGCTCTCGTTCCTTCCACGCGGTCAGCACCGGCGAGGCGATGAAGATCGACGAGTAGGTGCCGGAGGCGATCCCGATCAGCATCGCGAAGGCGAAGTCCTGCAGCGTCGAGGTGCCGAAGATCAGCAGCGAGAGCACCGCGAGCAGGGTCGAGAAGCTGGTCGCCAGCGACCGGGTCATCACCTCGCTCATCGAGCGGTTGACGATCTGCGAGAACGCCGCGCGCGGCATGCGCGGCATGTTCTCGCGTATTCGGTCGAAGACGATGATCGTGTCGTAGAGCGAGTAACCGAGGATGGTCAGGAACGCTGCCACCGTGCCGCTCGACACTTCTTTGCCGGTCAGCGCGTAGACGCCGCCGGTGATCAGGATGTCGTGCAGCAGCGAGATCAACACCGGCACGGCGAATTTCGGCTCGAACCGCAGGGCGACGTAGATCAGGATCACCAACATCGAGAAGATCAGCGCCTTGATCGCCGATTCCGCCACCTGGTTGCCGAAGGTCGGGCCGACGCTGGTGCTTTCGAAGCCTTCGCTGGCAACCCCGTAGGTTGCGTTCAGCTCCCGTTCGACCGAGTGGACTTCACCCGGCTGCAGCTGTGCCGACTCGATCTGGAAGACGTTGCTGCCGAAGTGCGGGATCGTGACCTGCTGGACCTCGGCGTTGCTGACCCCGGCTTCTTCGAGGCTTTCGTGGACCTGGCTCTCGTTGGTGGGCTTTTCGAGCGCCGCCGTGATCCGGGTGCCGGACTTGAAGTCGATGCCGAAGTTCAGCTCCTTGGTGGAGAGCGCCACCGCCCCGATGATCAGGATGATCCCGGAGAAGGTGAAGAACCAGCGGCTCGCCCCGATGAAATCGAGGTGCCATTTGCGGCCCTCGCCCCCGGCCCCGAGGGCGCTCCGGGAGTGGAGCAGTTTCGAGTTGCCCATCGTGCCCAGCAGCGCCTGGGTGAAGACGACCGCGGTGAGCAGCGAGGTCAACGTGCCGACGCCGAGCGTGAAGGCGAAGCCCTTGACCCCGGCGGTCGCGAGCACGAAGAGGACGAACGCGGTGATCAGGGTGACGACGTTCGCGTCGATGATCGTCGAGATCCCGCGTTTGTAGCCGGCGGCGATCGCGCCCTGCATCGATCTGCCGGCGCGCACCTCCTCCTTTATTCGCTCGAAGATGACGATGTTCGCGTCGGCCGCGACACCGATCGTCAGCACCAGACCGGCGATCCCCGGCAGCGTCAGGGTGATCGGGATCAGTTTGATCAGGGCGAAGAAGATCACCCCGTAGGCAGCCAGCGCGGTCACCGCGACCAGGCCGAGGAAGCGGTAGTAGGCAAGCAGGAAGATGATGACGAGGGCGAGGCCGATGATCCCGGCCTTGATGCCGTCGTGGAGGGCCTGCGAGCCGAGCGTCGCCGAGACCTGGGTCTCGGAGATCAGGTGCAGTTCGATCGGCAGCGCGCCGATCTGCAGCGTCGTCGCCAGTTCCTGCGCCTGTTCGAGCCCGTGTTCCCCGGAGAACCCGCCGGAGATCTGGGCGCCCTGACGGCCGTCGATGCCGTCCGGGTTTTCGGCGAAGTTGATGATCGGGCGGCTCTGGACTTCGTTGTCGAGGATGACCGCGAAGTGGCCTGACAGCGCCGACGCCGATTCCGCGTTGGCGGGGCCGATCGCCTGCGACTGGCCGCGCTGGGCGATCCGCCGGGTGACGTTCTGGAAGTTTTCCCGACCCTGGTCGGTGAATTTGAAGGCGACGTTCGGTTCGCCCGTGCCCTGCGCGTATTCCTGCTTCGGTTCGGTGATTTCGTTGCCCGACAGCGCGTATTCGTCGTTCAGCGCGAACCAGCCGGGTTGGGCGGTTTCATCGACCTTGCCGGTTTCGTCGGTGGGGAGTTCGGAGACGAGGACGGTCCCGGCCGGGATTTCGATCACCGTCGTCCCGTTTTTCGACAGCGTTTCCCCGGTGGGGGTTTCGTAGAGGTCTTTTTCGTTCAGCTCGGGACCGGCGAGCAGTTTGTGCGTGGGGTTGTCTTCGAAGAGGTAGAAACGCGGCTTGGCGACCGAGCATTTTTCGCATTCCGCTTTGGACTTCGGTTCCTGTTTCTCCGCCAGCAGCGCCGCCTGGTAGGCGTTCGGGTAGGCGCCCGAGGCCATCAGCACCTTGCTCTCGTAGCTTTTCGTGTTGCGCCCGGCTTCTTTCCAGACTTTTTCGAGCTGTTTGGTCGCCGCGGCGGGCGGCTGCTGGCCGGGATGACCGCCGATGACCCGTTGCAGGCCGAGCAGGTTCGGCTCCCAGTCGTAGAAGAACAGCTGCGCGGTCGTCCCCACCTGTTCGGCGGCGCGGTTCGCGTCGGTGACCCCCGGCAGGCCGATGGTGATGTTTTTGTTGCCGAGGCGGGCGACTTCCGACTCGGACACGCCGAGGTTGTTGATCCGCTTTTCGATGATGCTGATCGAGTCTTCGATGTCTTCACCGGAGACTTCGGTCGCGGTGCCGGTCGGCTGACCTTCGTAGACGAGCTGCAGCCCACCCTGGAGATCAAGGCCGAGCTTCGTTTCCTTGGTCGCGATGACGATCGCCGAGACGGCCACCAGGGCGATGACGAAGAGCAGGACGAAGACGTGCTGACGTCTGGAACCCATGGGTTCCTAGCCCTCCGGGGTCAGGACAAGCAACAGCCCGCCGTCGTCGTCATAGGCGGGGAAGACGTCGGCGACCGCCCTGGCCGGCAGATCGCCCTCGGCGTTGACCGAGACGCGCTTGCCGAGGGAGCGCACGCCCCACTCCAGCGAGGTCTCGATCGGATCCGTCTTGCCGTTGCCGTCGGTGTCGGCCTCCGGGCCACCATCGCCCGGGTCGATCCAGTCGAGGCCCAGCACCTCGCGCACCGGACGCCCGATCACGTCCTCATCGGTCAAACCCGTCAACTCGTAGCTCCCCTTGCCCGCATCGATAACCCGTTCCTGCTGATCGCAGACGAAGAACGCCGCGTTCGGAGCCGGATAATAATCGTCGAGTAG
>JAFDWO010000054.1 GCA_018268415.1 Actinomycetota bacterium
CGTGGGAGAGCCGACACGGGGTCGGGAGGGGTTCGTGGGAGAGACGACACAGGGACGACAGGAGGTCGTGGGAGAGCCGACACGGGGACGGGAGGGGTTCGTGAAAAAGACGGCACAGGGACGGGAGGAGGGTCGGACCTCCGTGACGGGTATCCCCGAGGGTGGGGTACGCGTGGCGGATCTCGGGTGCCCGGCACCCGAGATCATCCGCGGGGATCCCCGGGCGGTGGAGGGACCCGGGAGGAGGCGTCGGGGCCCCCGACGTCTCCGTGGTTCGAAATGGTCGCCATACGACCATTTCGAACCACGGAGATCCCCGACCGGTGGGGGCGGGCCCCAAGGGAGGGTCGCCGGGACGCGCCTCGACCTGCCGTCGACCTGCAACGGCGATCCTCCACGGAGGTCCCCGACCGTGGAGAGATCCGGGAGGAGGCGTGGGGTTCCCACGGTCTTCCTCACGGGGTCCCACCTCGGTGACGGTCCCGTCACCGAGGTGGGACCCCGTGAGGGATCCGTCGCACCCTCCCGCGGGCCCTCCGTGCTCCCGCCGCCTGCTCCCCGCACCCTCGGCCGGCCCCGGCCCCGGCCACGGCCCCGTCCCCGTCCCCGTCCCCGTCCCCGGCCCCGTCCCCGGCCCCGTCCCCGTCCCCGCCCCCGTCCCCGGCCCCGTCCCCGGCCCCGGCCCCGTCCCCGGCCCCGGCCCCGCCCCCGGCCCCGCCCCCGGCCACGGCCTGCCTCACGGCCATCGTCGGACCCACGGTCGGCGGCGTCCGACCGGGTCGGTTGGTTCCCGGGCAGGCGTCGTCGTCGGGAGGCTCGGAGCCGACTATGACTATCCTCGGGCCTTCGTCGGCGCCGAAGCCGGACCCCAGACGAGTTCAGACTTGGTTCCCGAGAAATGAGTGAAGACGCGGTGGTGATCGTCGGCGGCGGTGCCGTCGGGCTCGCATCTGCCGGCTTCCTGGCGCGGGGCGGGGCGAGCGTGGTGGTGCTGGAGCGCCACCCCGAGCTCGGCCTCGACGCCGCCTCCGGCTCGGCGGGCCTGATCACGCCGAGCCACGCCCTGCCGCTCGCCGGCCCGCGGGTCCTGCGCAACGTCCCTCGCTTCCTGGCCGGGCGGGGGATGATCGCGATCAAGCTCCGGCCCGACCCCGGCCTGGCAAGGTTCGGGGCGCTGGCGGCGCGCGCCGGCCGGGGGGAGCTGATGCTGACCGGCCTGCGGGCCCTGCGCGACCAGGCGCGGGCGGGCCGGGAGCTGTTCGCCGAGCTGGCCCCCGACCACGACTTCGAGTTCCGCCGCGCCGGGATGCTGAACGTCTGCGCGACCCCCGCCGGCCTCGAGGAGATCGTCGAGGAGGCGGAGCTGCTGCGGCGCGAGGGCTTCGAGCCGCGGGTCCTGGACGGCGCCGAGGCCGCTGCCCTGGAGCCGGCCCTGCGCGAGGACCTCGCCGGCGCCGTCCTCTGGACCGAGGATGCGAGCGCCGCCCCCGACCGCGCCCTCGCCGCCTTTGCCGACGCGGCGCGCGCGGCCGGAGCGCGGATCGAGACCGGCGTCGAGCCGGAGGGCTTCCGTCGCGATCAGGACGGCAACGTGGTCGAGGTCGTGCTGCGGGACCGCTCGATTCGAGCCCGGGCGCTCGTCCTCGCCGCCGGCGCCGACACGCCGGCGCTGGCCGCCCGGCTCGGCACCTTCCTGCCGATCCAGCCGGCCAAGGGCCACCACCTGCAGCTCGCGAGCCGGCCCTCGGCGCCGCGGGTGCCGATGATCCTCGGCGAGCACGCGATGGCCGTCTCGCGGATGGGGGAGGGCATGCGGATCACCGGCGGCATGGACTTCTGCGGCCCCGACCGCGCGCTCGACCCACGGCGGATTGCCGACATCGTCCGCCTCTCCGCCGACTTCCTGCGCGAGCCCCCGACCGCCGCCGACGCGGCCGGCGCGACCCAGTGGTCCGGGGTGCGCCCGTGCACCCCGGATGGCCTGCCGATCTTCGGCTGGCTGCGGCGGGCGCCCAACGCCCTGGTCGCCGCCGGCCACGGGATGCTCGGCTTCACCCTCAGCCCGGCGGTCGGCCGTGACGTCGCCGACCTCGTCCTCGGCGGCGGCCGGTCGGCGCTCGAGGCCCCCTGGCGCGAGCAGTTTCACCCCGCCCGCTATGGGGCGTAGCCACCCGTCGCGGACGCTGGGCGGCGGCGCCTGATGGCCCGCTGCTTCGTCTCCCGGGCGCTGCCCGGCCCGGCGCTCGAGCGGCTCGCCGGGCGGCACGAGGTGCGGATCTGGCCCGGGCCGCTGCCCCCGGGCCGGGCCGACCTCCATGAGCAGCTCGACGGGGCGGAGGGTTGGCTCTCCCTGGTCAGCGATCGGATCGACGGTGAGCTGCTGGAGGCCAATCCGGGCCTGCGGGTGGTCTCCAACTACGCGGTCGGCTCCGACAACATCGACGCCCGCGCCGCCGCGGCCCACGGGGTCGCGGTCGGCGTCACCCCCGACGTCCTCACCGAGGCGACCGCCGA
>JAFDWO010000055.1 GCA_018268415.1 Actinomycetota bacterium
GGCGAAGGGCGGGAGGAAGGGTGACGTTCCCGGCATCTCCGTGACGAGGTCTCCCTTCGGTGACGGTCCCGTGGCGGATCGGTCGCACCCTCCGGCCCCCGGACGCCGGGATGGGGGGATCCGTGGGAGCGCCGTGTCCCTCGCGTGAGGGATCTGCCCGCACCCTCCCCGGGGGCCTTCCGTGCTTCCCGCCCGCTCCCCGCACCCCCGGCCGTCTCGGCCACGGCCACAGCCTGCCAGGGCCGTGGACGAGACGGCCGCATCCCTTTCCCCTGCGGGCGGCAGCTCGAGGGGGCCGCATCCCTTGTGGCCCTGGGCGACACCTCGAGGGGGGCTGGGGCCCTCCCCGCGGGCGACAGCTCGAGACGGCCTCATCCCGTCCCCCGGGCGACAGCTTCCTCGGGCCCCGGCGCCAGCTTTCCCGGGCCCATCCCTTTCCCCCAGGCGCCTGCTTCCAAGCCCCCATCCCATTCGGGGCGCGGGGCGGCGAACAGGGCGGGGGGCTCCTCGTCCTCGTCCCCTCTACGGCAGTCGCAACTCCGGCCAGGAGTCGGGCCGGCTCAGGTCGAGCTGGGGGAGCGTCAGGACCGGGACGCCGCTGATGGCGGCGATCGTCTCGCGGTTGTCGGCTTCGATCGGGGTGGGGTCCTCGGGCCAGGGGTTGAGGACGATCGCGGCGACTTTGAGGCCGACCGAGCGGGCCGATTCGGTCGTCAGCAGGGTGTGGTTGATCGAGCCGAGGCCGGGTGGGGAGACGACGATCAAGGGGTAGCCGAGCTCGACGGCGCAGGAGCGCATGGTCCAGGTGGGGGAGAGGGGGACGAGGAGGCCGCCGGCGCCCTCGCAGACGATGGCGTCGACACCCTCGGCGGCGGCGCGTGCTGCGGCCATCACCCGCTCCGGGTCTATTTCGACGCCCGCGAGCCCCGCCGCCAGATGAGGCGACATCGGCGGGTCGAAGCGGTAGGGAGCGATCTCCTCGTCGGTCTGTGACGAGCGCGCGGCGGCCCGCAGGATCGCGTGATCGGGCAGGCCCACGATCGAGGGCGAGTCGCCGGGCGCCGCCTCGTCGTAGTCCGGGAACTCGTCCATCCCGGTCAACGCCGGCTTGAAGACGGCGACGCTCCGACCCTCGCTCGCCAGCGTGCGCGCCAGCACCGCGGCGACCACCGTCTTGCCCACTTCGGTGCCGGTTCCGGTGACGAAGACCCCGCTCGCCCGCCGCGGCCTCCCGGACTCCTCCTGCTGCGTCGACACCTGCCACTGCCGGCGCGAAAGCCCCGGCATCAGGCGGCCACCCTCGGGGACTTGAGCAGGCCGATCGCGCGCGCCGCCTCGCCGACCTCGTGGGCAGCGCGGCGGAGCTCCGTCGGCTCGTGGGTCGCCATCACCGTGAAGCGCAGGCGCGAGGATCCCGCGGGCACGGTCGGCGGGCGGATGCCCTGGGCGAAGACACCATTCTCCAGTGCCCGCTCGCAGAGCTCCATCGTCGGCCCGGCCTCGCCGATCTCGATCGGCACGATCTGGGTGGTCGACCCGCCTGCCTCCAGGCCCTCGGCGGCGAGCGCCTCGCGCAGCGTCCGCGCGTTCCCCATCAGCCGGTCGACCCGCTCCGGTTCGGCTTCGAGCACCCCGAGCGCGGCCCGCGCGGCGCCGAGGACCGGCGGTGGCGGCGCGGTGGAGAAGATGAACGGGCGCGCCCGGTTCACGAGATAGTCAACGATCTCCGCGCCGGCGCAGACGTACGCCCCGTAGGAGCCCAATGCCTTGCCCAGCGTCCCCATCACCACGTCGACCTCGCCGGAGAGTCCCGCCGCGGCGACGGTCCCCCGCCCGCCGGGCCCGACCGCGCCGGTCCCGTGCGCGTCGTCGACCATCAGTCGCGCCCCGTGGCGCCGCGCCGCCTCCAGCAATCCGGCCAGCGGCGCGACGTCGCCGTCCATCGAGAAGACCCCATCGGTGACGATCAGCGCCGGGCGCCCCGCGGCGCCGCGCAGCAGCGACTCGAGATGCTCGACGTCGCCATGCCGGTAGACGACCGTCTCGGCCCGCGCCAGCCGGCAGCCGTCGACGATCGAGGCGTGGTTCAGCTCGTCGGAGAAGACGACCTCGCCGGGCCCCGCGAGCGCCGCGATCGTCCCCGTGTTCGCCAGCTGGCCGGAGCCGAAGAGGAGCGCCCGCTCGTACCCCTTGAACTCGGCCAGCGCCGCCTCCAGCTCCCGGTGCGGCGCCATGTTGCCGCTGATCAGCCGCGAGGCGCCGGCCCCGGCGCCCCAGCGCAGCGCCGCCTCGGCCGCCGCCTCGCGCACCCGCGGGTCGGCGGCCAGCCCCAGATAATCGTTGGAGCAGAGCAGCAGCACCTCGCGACCATCGAGCAGGACGCGCGGCCCCTGCGGTCCCTCGACCAGGCGCAGCCGCCGGTAAAGGCCGCGCTCCCGCAGCTCCTCCAGCCGGGCCGCGACGTCGGTCACCGCCGTGCCCCTAGGCCGCGGCGCTCGGGTACGACGGCGCGCGTTTGTCCTTCTTGACGACCCGCAGTTGGGTCGAGGGATCCCACATCGGCGCCTCGTCCTGGTGGTCGATCAGCTCCTCCATCGGGGTCTTCGGGGTGGTGCCCGAGAGTCGGCCGGAGCGGTTGTCGGGGCGCGGGTTGGAGCCGTTGTCGGGCTGGCGCGCCACGTTCAGGCCGAGCTCCTCGAACATCGCCCGGTCCTCGGCCGGCTCGGCTCCCAGGGTGGTCAGGAAGTTGCCCATCATCACCCCGTTGAGGCCTGCCTTGACCGCCAGCTTGTGCAGATCGCCGAGGTTCTCCACCCGCCCGCCGCAGAGCCGGAAGAGCGCCCCCGGGATGATCAGCCGGAAGATCGCGATCCACTTGACCACCTCGATCGGCTCCATCACCTCGCGGTCGCCGAACTTCGTCCCCTCCTTGGGAATCAGCAGGTTGATCGGCACCGAGGTGGGGTTGATCTCCGACAGCTCGAAGGCCATCTCGACCCGCTGCTCGGAGGTCTCGCCGAGGTTGAGGATGCCGCCCACGCACGTCTCGAGGCCCGCCTCCTTGACCGCCTGGATCGTCCGCAGCCGGCCCTCATAACGAACCGTGGTGGAGACCTCGGGGTAGTAGGAGCGCGCCGACTCGACGTTGTGGTGGACGCGCTGGACGCCCGCCTCCTTGAGCGCCTTGGCCCGCTCGGTCGACATGTGGCCGATCGAGATGCAGCGCTTCAGGTTCGTCTTCTCGGACACCAGTTCGGCGCCTTCGAGGATCTTCTGGAAGTCGCGCCTGGAGAGTCCCTGGCCCTGGGTGACCATGCAGAAGCGGTGGGCGCCCGCCGCTTCGGCGGCCTTCGCGTGTTCGAGGATCTGCTCCGGCTCCATCATCGCGTGCATCACCGTGTCGGCGTCGGCGAAGCGCGACTGGGCGCAGAAGCCGCAGTCCTCGGCGCAGCCGCCGGACTTGGCGTTGACCAGCGAGCACATGTCGGTGGAGTCGCCGAAGTTCTCCTGGCGCACCTCCCAGGCGCGCTCGACCAGCGCTTCGATCTCGGCGGGCTCGGTGAGGCGGCCGAGCTCGAGGGCTTCTTCGTGCGTGATCAGAGGGGGCATGGCGGTCCTTTCCGGGATGCGACCGGGAAAGGCTATGACGGAACGCGGATATGTGCGCTCCGGGAGGGGGCGAGGCGGGTGAGCCGGGTGTCGGGCGATGGCTAGCATCGACGCCATGGAGAGAGCGAAGGCGCGGCGCCGGCGGGTTGCGTTGGCGACCCTGGCCGGGCTCGCGGCGCTCGGCTTCGCGGCGGGAGCGGTGACGGGGAGCGGCCCCGGGAGCGATCCGGGCGGTCGTCCTTCGGTCCGTTGCCCGGAACAGAGGACGCCCGCGGTCGGGTGTGGCGACGATCGCGCGGCGGCCGGGGGCGGTGCGGCGGCATCCACTCCTCGCCCGACGCTCGCCGCAGGCCTGACCCCCGCCCAACTGGCGGGGGAGCGGATCGTGGTCGGCCTCGGGGGGACCGGGCTGACGCCGGAGTTGCGGGGCGCGATCCACGCCGGCAAGGTTGCGGGAGTCGTCCTCTTCGAAGCCGACTTTCCGAGCCGGAGGACGGGGCGTGAGCTGATCGACGCGCTGCAGGCGGTGCCGCGGCCACCCAGGCTGCGGCGCTTCCCGCTCCTGGTGATGACCGACCAGGAGGGCGGCCAGGTCAAGCGGGTCAGCGGGGCGCCGCACGTCCCGGCGGCGATGATGGGGGCCGAAGGGGCGGGTTTCGCCCACCATGAAGGTCGCGCCACGGCGCGGAACCTGCGGAGCCTCGGCGTCAACGTCGACCTGGCCCCGGTCCTCGACGTCGCCCGTCCCGGCGGCGTGATCGCCGCCACCGAACGCGGCTTCGGCGCCACGCGGGCGCAGGTCGCCGCCACCGCGGTGCCCTTCGCGACCGGCCTGCAGGACGGCGGCGTCGCGGCGACCGCCAAGCACTTCCCCGGCCTCGGCGCGGCCACCGAAAACACCGACTTCGAAGCACAGCGCATCGACCTCTCGAAGGCCGAGCTGCGTGACGTCGACGAGGCGCCCTACCGCGCCTACATCAACGCGGGCGGCAGGCTGGTGATGCTCTCGACCGCGATCTATCCGGCTTTCGGCAACCGCCCCGCCGCCTTCAACCGGCGGATCGTCACCGGGGAGTTGCGTCGCCGACTCGGCTTCCGCGGGGTGACGATCACCGACAGCCTCGGCAGCGCCGCCGTCGCCGAATTCGGCGGGCAGCGCGAAGCGGCGGTCGACGGCGCCGCCGCCGGCGACGACCTCCTCCTCTTCGACGATCTCCCGAGCGCCCTCGCCGGTCACCAGGCACTGGTCAAGCAGCTCGCCAAGGGAGGCCTGAAGCGCCCCCCTTTCCTCGCCGCCGTCAACCGTGTCCTGCGCCTGCGCGCCTCACTCTTCTGAGGCGAGCTCATCTCGCGGCCGCCGGTGCGGTCGTCCTTACCCACCCATGGCGCCGGTGCGGTCGTCCTTACCCACCCATGGCGCCGGTGCGGTCGTCCTTACCCACCTATAGCGCCGGTCAGGTCGACCGCAGCGCGGCCGTGTCCGCCGGGCTACCCCCGCCCGGAGGCGCCGACCCGGATCGCATCGGGGTCGAAGAGGCGGAAGTCGTCGCCGCCCGCGTCCTTTGCCGCGTACATCGCGGTGTCGGCCTCCGACACCAGCGTCGCGTAGCTCATCTTGGGGTTGATCCCGAAGACGGCGACGCCGACGCTGACCGTGATCGCCTCGACGTCGGGATCGTCCGGCTCGTGCTCACGGACCGCGTCGACGATCGCCTTGGCGACCACGTTCGCCTCGTCGGGCCGGCAGCTCGGAAGCGCCACCGCGAACTCGTCGCCCCCCAGTCGTCCGACCACGTCGCCCTCGCGGATCCTCCCCCGCAGGACCGCCGAGACCTCCTTGATCAGCTTGTCGCCGGCCGGGTGGCCGTGGGAGTCGTTGACCGACTTGAAGCGGTCGAGGTCGAGCATCAGCAGCGCCCCGGTGGTGCCGTCGCGACGCGAGCGCGCCATCGCCGCGCGCACCTCCTGCTCGAAGCGTCGGCGCGTCCGCAGGCCGCTGAGCGAGTCTTCGTCGGCCTCCCGCTGTAGCTTGCGCAGCCGCTCCTCACGGCTCCAGACCCAGATCAGGGACCCGAGCACCGCAGCCATCGCGAGGCCGGCGGCGCCGTAGAGGATCGGGATGCTGACGTCCGGACGGTTGGGGTCGTGGACGACCAGCAGCCAGGTGCGGTCGGCGATCTGGATCCTCGCCTGGGCCGGGTCTTCGAGGTCCCCCGGCGGCCCGATCACGGTGCGATGGGCGACGTCCAGCTGTGCGGTCACGTCGTCCGGGAGGGTCGTGATCGCCGTTGCCGCAAGGTCCTTCAGGAGGAAGCTGCCCGCGGCGAACCCGACCAGGGCGCGGTGGCGCTCCGCCACCGTCGCGGTCGGCGCCCCGTCGCGGTAGACCGCTTTGTAGACGTTGATGCCGACGCCGCCGACCAGCAGCGGGATGACCCCGGTGGCGGTCGCGCGGCCATCCGCGGTCGCTCGCATCAGGTATGGCGCGCGGGTCGGGTCGGTGCCGAGATCGAAGCCGGCCCCGGTGGCGGCGATCCCCTGCCTGTTGGTCACCGTGTAGGTAAGCGGGTAGTAGACGGCGCGCCGCCCCGCTTTGACGAGGGTGCCGTCGGGGCCGCGTTCGACGATCGGGAAGCCTTGGCGACGTTCGAACCGGGCGCGTTCGTCGAGGTGCACGACGTCGATGAAAGCGGCCGCGTGGAGGACGTTTTCGTTGACCAGCGCCCGCCCGACGACGGCGAACTCGTGCCTGGACACGTTGCCGTCGGCCTTGATGAAGGCGCCCGCGGCGGCGAGCTCGCCGACCGAGAGCGCGCCCACCGATTGTGCCTGGCGCGCGGCCCTGGCCGCCTCTTCCTGCTGGCGGGCGTGGAATTCCCGTTCGTCGTGGTTGTAGGCGAGGATCGAGCCGACCACGGCCCCGACTCCAACCACCAGAACCGCAAAGAGCCCTATCCAAAAACGGTGACGCACTTTCCTATCTTCGGCGATGGGGGGCGTTACATTCGCTCTGGGTGGAGCCTTGCCGATGGATCGCTGATCAGTACTCGGGAGCGTCCCGCGCGAGTAATCGGGTCCGCCGCCGACCCTAATCCGGAACCGCGTGCAGCGACTCCCACAGGTAGAGGCAGGCGAGGCTGCGGTTGGGACGCCAGATCTCGGCGCGGCCCTCGACCTCCTTCGGGGTCGGCATCGCCTCGAGGTGATCCTCGAGCATGATCGCCCTGCGGATCCCGAGGTCGCCGCCGACGATCACGTCAGGGCGGCCGAGGTGCAGCAGCAGGAACACCTCTGCCGTCCAGCGGCCCAGGCCGCGCACCGCCGAGATCTCGGCGATCGCCTCCTCGTCGTCCAGCTCTTCGAGACGATCGAGCTCCAGCGATCCCTCCAGCACGTGGGCGGCGAGGCTGTGCGCGTACTCGACCTTGCGCCGGGAGAAGCCGATCCCGCGCAGGTCCTCCTCGGTGAGCGCCAGCGTCGCCTCGGGCGTGGGCGGACCGTCGAATAGCTCGAGCATCCGCAGGTGGATCGCCCGCGCTGCTTTGGTCGACAGTTGCTGGCCGACGATCGAGCGCAGCAGCGCGCCGAAGGCGTCGGCGGGGCGCTCCTCCTTGCGGCGGCGGAGCCGCTTGGCGAGGTCGAGCGGCCCGAGCCGCTCGATCAGGTCGGCCATCACCGGGTCGGAGGCGGCCAGCTCCTCGCGGCGCGCCGTGGCGCTCTTGCGCGCCACGGCTACGCGCGCCCCCTTACCCGGAGCGCGCCCGGCCTCATTCTCCGGTCCAGACCGGGCGGCGCTTCTCGGCAAAGGCGCGGATGCCCTCGCGGAAGTCGGCCGAGCCGAAGCAGGAGCGGCGCAGCTCGACCAGCTCCTGCTCCTGGGCCTCGCTCAGCACCGGGTTTGCCGCGAGCACGTCGATCACCTGCTTGTTGCCGCGGGTGGCGAGCGGCGCCCCGGCGGCGATTCCCGCGGCCAGCTCGACCGCCGCCGCGTCGATCCGCGCGTCCTCGACCACCTCGTTGACGAGGCCGATCCGCTCGGCCCGCGCCGCGTCGAGGTTGTGACCGGTGAAGAACATCTCGCGCGTGCGGGGGAGGCCGATCGTCTCGAGAAAGCGCCGTAGGCCGGTGTGGCCATAGACGAGGCCGAGCCTTGCGGGCGGCATGCCGAGCTTGGCGCCGGCGGCCGCGATCCGCAGGTCACAGCTGACGGCCAGCTCGAGCCCGCCGCCGAGGCAGAGCCCGTTGATCGCGGCGACGGTCGGCCAGGGGTGGGCGATGATCGCCTCCATCGCCGCCTGGAAGGGATGGGCGACCAACGCCTCGGCCTCGCTCTCGAAGGCGTCCTCGGTGAACTCGGCGATGTTGTAGCCGGCCGAGAAGAGGGGCGGTGTGCCGGTGATCACCACGCAACGGGTGGCGATCCCGTCGTCGAGTCGCGGCAGCGTCGCGGCGATCTCGGCGAGGATCTCGTGGTCGAGCGCGTTGCGCCGCTCCGGGTTGGCGATGCGCAGCCGTGCGACCGCCTCGGCCGGCCGGTCGAGAAGCAGCTTGCCGTTCGCCAGGCTCTCCGGGCCCCCGCCCGAGCCCTCCGGCATCGCGGCCTACTCGAGGACGACGAGGACGTCGCCTTCGCTCACGGCTTGGCCCTCCTCGCATCGGATCTCGGTCACCGTGCCGTCGTCTTCGGCCTCCACCGGGATCTCCATCTTCATCGACTCGAGGATCGCGACGGTGTCGCCCTCGCTCACGGAGTCGCCGATCGCGACCTCGATTTTCCAGACGTTGCCGGTGATGTGCGCCTCGACGTTCGGCATCGGCGGGGACAATAGCCGCCGGCGGGGCGAGAATGGCGCCGATGGGACCCGAAGGACTGGCCGTGGTGGTGGCGGCGCACGAAGAGGCGGAGCGGATCGCGGCGACCGTCGGCGCGTTGCGCGGCGCGTTCCCGGGGGCGGCGATCTGGGTCGGCGACGACGCCTCCCGCGACGGCACCGCGGAGCGGGCGATGGCGGCGGGCGCGCAGGTGGTCCGGCGGGGGAAGGCGCACGGCAAGGGCGGCAACGTGACCGCGGCCTGCGAGGCGGCCCTCAGTGTCGATCCGGCCCCGCGCCTGGTGCTGCTCTGCGATGGCGATCTGGGGGAGAGTGCGGCGCGGCTCGGGCCGCTGATCGACGCGGTCGAGGCGGGGGAGTGCGACCTCGCGGTGGCGATCTTCGCCCGGCGGGTGGGCGGCGGCTTCGGCGTGGCGCTGGGATTCGCGCGCTGGGCGGAGCGTCGGCTCTGCGGCTTCGAGGCGCGGGCTCCGATCTCCGGCCAGCGCGCGCTCAGCGCGGCGACCCTCCGCACCGTCCTGCCCTTCGCCCGCGGCTTCGGCATGGAGATCGGGATGACTGTCGACGCGGTCCGCGCCGGCTGTCGCGTGGGGGAGTACGAGATCGACCTCGCGCACCGCGCGACGGGCCGTGACGCGGCGGGCTTCCTCCACCGCGCCGTCCAGCTCCGCGATTTCACCCTCGTCTTCCTCAGCCGCCTGCGCCGCCCCGCCGTTCGTCGGGTCCCCGCCCGCCCGTAACCGCGCCGGGCGCCGAGAGTAGGGACGATCACGGGCCTTCCCCGAGCCCCCTTGCCGATGTCCGAGATGAAGCCACAGGTCTACCTGGACGACCGCCCCGCGGAGTACTTCGACCAGTTCCACGAGGCGGCGCGCAAGGGGTCGGGGTGGACCTACACCGCGGCCCGGCTCGTGGTCACGGTCCCGACGATCCTGCTCTACCGGGTTACGGCCCAGGGGCGGCGGAACGTGCCGAAGCGCGGCGCCGCCGTCCTCGCGCCCAACCACTTCAGCCAGGCCGACCACTTCTTCGTCGGCATCTACCTGCGGCGCAAGGTTCGCTTCATGGCCAAGTCCCAGCTCTTCGGGCCGCCCGTCCTCACCTACATCCTCAAGGTGGCCGGCGCCTTTCCGGTGCGCCGCGGCCACCGCGACGAAAAGGCCTTCGAGACCGCCTACGAGCTGATCGACCAGGGCGAGCTCCTCCTCGTCTACGCCGAGGGTGGCCGCTCGCGCTCGCGGGAGCTCGGCAGCGCCAAACCGGGGATCGGGCGGATCGCCCTGGAGTCCGGCGTGCCGATCATCCCGACCGCGATCCACGGCTCGGCCGGGGTGCGCGGCTGGAAGCGGCTGCGTTTCCCGCGCGTCACCGTCGCCTACGGCGAGCCGCTGACCTTCCCGCCCGAGCGCGAGCCGAGCCGCGAGCGCCAGCAGGAGGTGGCCGACCAGATCTTCGCCCGCGTGCGCGAGCTGTACGAGGGGCTCGCTACTCGAAGCGCGGAGCGATCCGGGCGTAGAAGTCCGGATCGTGCCCGGGCGTGATCGTCGCCCCGGGGAACTGTGCGTGGAACAGGCGCAGCTCCTGCACCGAGCGGCGCATCATGTGGGCGTCGAAGGGGCGCGGCGGCAGCGGTTCGCGGTTCTCCAGCTGACCCAGCATGTAGACGGCGTCGCCGCCGATCACGAAGTCGTCGTTCGTCAGCCGGCAGATCACCGAGCAATGGCCGGCGCTGTGCCCGGGGGTGAAGGCGAGGCGCACGGAACCATCGCCGAAGAGGTCGAAAGTGCGTCCGAAGGTCGCGTAGGAGCCGACGGCGTCACCGTCGAAGTCCACGGCGCGGTACTCGAAGGCGAGGTCGAAGTGGGCGCGGCGGTAACCGTTCAGTGACGGTTTGGAGCCGTGCGCGGCCTCTTGCCACTCGGCGGCGCTGACGACGAAGGTCGAGTCGGGGAACTCGGAGATCGCCGAGGAGTGGTCGAGGTGGAGGTGGGTCATCACGACGACCGCCACCTGGCGCGTCTCGATCCCCTTGGCGCGCAGCTGCGAGGGGACGTCTTCGCCGGGCTCCAGGCTGGGGCGGCCGAAGCGGTTGGCGAGGCCGCCGAAGTTCTCGCTCCCGCCGCTGGCGATCGAGGGGTGCAGGCCGGTGTCGACGAGGATCGGCCCCACGGTCGGGTGATGGATCAGGAAGGCTGGGACGGGGACCGATTCGGCCTGCTTGGAGCTCGAGATCGCCCGCGCCAGGCGCAGCGTCTTGAAGCTGCCGCCGGGGTCGACCATCGCCGCGCGGGGGAAGTCGACGTGGCCGGCGACCAGCGGTTCGACCGCGACCGTGGCGCCGTTGCTGCCGCCGGAGATCGGGGCATTGAGGGGCTGGGGCTCGACGTGGACTGCCATGCGGCCTCAACAGTACGCCTGCGGATGGCGACTGTAGGCTGGCCGGGGATGGCTGAAAGCTCGCGTTCGCAGGTGTTTCGTGAGGGTTTGCTCGACGGCAAGGTCGTCGTGGTATCCGGGGCGGGCACCGGGCTCGGGCGCGAGACGGCGCTGGAGATGGTGCGGCTGGGCGCGACCGTGGTCGGCTGTGGACGGCGGGTCGAGCCGCTCGCCGAGACGGCGGCGCTCGCCGCCGGCCTCCCCGGGGCCTTCGAGCACGAGGCTCTCGACATCCGCGAGGAGGAGCCGGTCGATGCCTTCTTCGACCGGCTGCTGGAGCGCCACGGGCGCCTCGACGTGCTGGTCAACAACGCGGGCGGCCAGTTCCTGGCGCCGGCCGAGGCGATCACGCCGAAGGGCTTCCGCACGGTCATCGAGCTGAACGTCACGGGAACCTGGCTGATGTCGCACGCGGCGGCGACGAAGGCATTCATCCCGGCGGACGGCGGCAAGATCCTCAGCGTCACCCTCTCGCCCCACAACGGGATGCCGGGGATGGTCCACTCGGGCGCGGCCCGCGCGGCGGTCGAGAACATGATGCGGACGCTCTCGATCGAGTGGGCACGCTTCGGCATCACCACCTGCGCGATCGCCGCCGGCCAGTTCGCCACCGAGACGATGCTGACCAAGTATCCGCCCGAGGTGGTCGAGAACATCGCCCACTCGATCCCCTTCGGCCGCACCGGCCGCCCAGAGGAGGTCGCCTGGCTGCTCGCCTACCTCGCCTCCCCGGCGGGCGATTTCTATTCGGGGACGACGATCACGATCGACGGCGCCCGCGACAACTGGGTAGGACCCTGGCCGCCGGAGAGCGTCGCCACCGAGAGCGGCAGCCTCCCCGCCGAGCAACGCCACCGGTAGGCGGCGCCGCGGCCGTCCGAGTTGCGGCGCCGGGCGGCGATGCGGAGCGGCCCGCGGCCGGGGCTGCCGTCCGAGCTGCCGTGCGACCCCGGGCGGTGCGCCCGTCCGAGATGGCGCGCGGCCCCGGCCCGTGCACCCGTCCGAGGTGCGTCCCGGCGGCGCGTTGCCCCCGACCCCGGCCCCCGCACCCGTCCGAGCTGCGTCCCGGGCGCCTCATGGCGCTCCTGGCAGGCTGTGAGCGCCATGAGGCGCCCGGGACGGGAGGGGGTCGTGGAGAAGGCGGGTACGGGGACGGCAGGGGGTCGTGAAAAAGACGACACAGGGATGAGGGGAGACGCAGGGACGGGGGAAGGTCGGACTTCCGTGACGGGTCCGTGCGGGAGAGGCCACACCCCGCCCCGATCGGTGACGAAGATGCCGGGAACGTCACCCTTTCCGCAACCTTCGGTCCGTTCCCGGGCCCGGAAGGAGGGCCCGGGAACACGTTCCGTACGTGGACCCTGCCATGGCATGGTCAAAGTACGGAACGCGTCCGTGAGCGTTGGACA
>JAFDWO010000056.1 GCA_018268415.1 Actinomycetota bacterium
AAGGCCCGGGAACGCGTTCCGTACTTTGACCCTGCCATGGCAGGGTCAAAGTACGGAACGCGTCCGTGACGGTTGGACAACACGGGAGGAGGCGTGGAGTTCCCTACGCCTCCGTGACGGGGTCGCTCTTCCGTGACGGTCCCGTCACGGAACGGTCGCACCCTCCGGCCCCCGGGGTCGGGATCGGGGGGGATCCGTCACACCTTCCGGCCCCCGGGGCCGGGATCGGGGGATCCGTGGCACCCTCCGGCCCCCGAACGCCGGGATCGGGGGGGTCCGTGGGAGCGCCGTGCCCATCGCGTGAGGGATCCGCCTCACTCGCCCGCATCCTCCCGCGGGGGCCTTCCGTGCTTCCCCCGCCCGCTCCCCGCACCCTCGGCCGTCTCGGCCACGGCCACAGGCTGCCAGGGCCGTGGACGAGGCGGCCGCATCCCTCTCCGCCATGGGCGGCAGCTTGAGGGGCCGGGGCCCTTCGCCCCGCGGGCGACAGCTTGCGGGGACCGCGGATCTTCTCCGGCGCCCTCCGATCGCCTAGATCGGCTCGCCGGCGGCCAGGTGGATGACCTGGCCCGTCACCGCGGCGGCGCCGGGGGAAACCAGGTAGGCGGTGAGGTCGGCGATGTCCGCCGGAGAGGGTGGCGCCGGGAGGGCGGCGCGGAGCTTCGAGATCCGCTCCAGGTCGGCGTAGGGGCCTGGCGGCTCGGCCGGTTCTGGCAGCTCATCGCTCCGCACCTTGCCCGGGGCGATCACGTTGACGGTGATGCCGGCCTTGCCGACCTCCAGCGCGAGGGTGCGGGAGAAGGCGTTCAGCGCCGCCGTCGTCGCCGCGTAGAGGGCGGTGCCGGGGAAGGGGCGGTCGGCCATCGCGGCCGAGACGAGAACGATCCGGCCGGTTCCCCGCGGCTCCATCGCGGCGACCGCCTCGCGACAGACGTTCAGGTGCATCAAGAGGGCCGCGTGGTGGGCGTGGGCGTCGTCGGGGGTGGTCTCGCGGACGGGGCGATCGGGGGCGGGAGGGTAGGCGGCGTTGACGACGATCTCCGGCGGTCCCACGCTCGCCGCGACCTCGGCGAAGAGGCCGGCGACCGCCGCGGGATCGCAGAGGTCCGCGGTGAGCGGGATCGATGCGCCCCCCAGGGCGCCGCTCAGCGCGCCCGCCCGCTCCGCGTTGGCGTGGCCGTGGACGACGACGACGGCCCCCGCGGCGGTGAGGCGGCGGGCGATCGCGCCGCCGATCGCGCCGGTCGCGCCACAGACGAGCGCCACCGGCCGGGGGTCGAGATCCTCCGGGACCTGGTCGGGAGCGCCGGCCCGCACGGCGCGCCTCAGTAGACGGACTTGGCGCCGTCGAGGGGGATGATCGCGCCGTTCAGGTAGGCCGTGCTGGCGCTCAGGTAGACCACCAGCTCCACCAGGTCCTCGGGCGCGCCGGTCCGCAGCTCGACCTCGGCGTAGGTCCGCGCCCCCTCGTCGGCCTCCGGGTCGCCGGTCGGCAGGATCTCCGCCGGGCAGACGGTCAGGCACTGGACCTGCGGCGAGAGCGCCACGGCGAGGAGTTGCATCAGCCGCGCCAGCCCCGCTTTCGCGGTCGAGTGGCTGACGAAGTCGGGCCAGGCCTCGAACAGCGAGTTGCCGGCGATCGCGATGATCTTGCCGTCGCCGCGCTCGACCATGTGGGCGGCGGCGGCCTGGCTGAGGAAGAAGGGGCCGCGCAGGTTCACCCCCAGCGAGCGGTCGAAGTCGGCCTCGGTCAGGTCGAGGAAGTCGCCCTGCACGAAGGAGCTGGCGTTGTGCACGAGGACGTCGAGCCGGCCCAGCCGCTCGAGCGCGGTCGCGACCAGCCGCCGGCACTCCGCCGGCTCGGCGACGTCGGCCTCGACCGCGCTCGCCCGGCGGCCGAGCGCCTCGATCCCGCCCACCACCTCCTCCGCCTGGCCGGCCTGGCCGATGTGGTTGACGACGACGTCGGCGCCCGCCGCGGCGAGGCCGAGGGCGAGGCTGCGGCCGACCCGCTCGGCCGACCCGGTCACCAGGGCGACCCGCCCGGCCAGGGGCGCGGCGCTCATTCCGCGGTGGCGCTCGGCAGCGGCTTCGCGGTCGCCAGGTTGACTCCCGGCGCCTTCAGCCAGGCGTCCTCGGGAATCTGCCAGTTGGTCATGATCTTCTTGTAGGTGCCATCGGCGAAGACGCCTTTCATCGCCGCGTACAGGGCGTCGCGCAGTTCGGTGTCATCGCGGTTGACGACGACGCCGATGTAGAGCGGTTCGACCAGCGGGTTGGGGAAGGTGATCACCGGTTTGGGGGCGTTCTTGGCCACGTCGCCGGCGCCGAAGTCGTCCTGGACGATGAAGTCGACCCGGCCCGAGTAGAGCGCCAGCAGGGTCGCGTCGTTGGTCGGGAATTCGGAGATGTCGACCGGCGGCTTGCCGTGCTTTTCGCAGTTCTTGTTGACACCCACCTTCAGCGATTCGATGAAGTCGGTCCCCACCTGGGCGGCGGTCTTCAGGCCGCAGAGCGAGAGCGGGTCGGCGGTGATCCCCTTCGGGTTGTCGGCGAGCGTGATGGTGGCGCCGCCGTCGAGCGCGAAGTCGATGAAGGAGACGATTTCCTCGCGTTCGGCCGAGTCCGACAGGCACTCCATCGCGATCGGGAAGCGGCCGCTCTGCAGGCCCGGGATGAGGCCGTCGAACTGGATCTTCTCGACCTTCACTTCCAGTCCGAGCTGGGCGCCGAGCGCGTTCCAGAGGTCGGGCTCGAAGCCGACGATTTCACCGCTTTCCGGATCGATCGACTCGCAAGGCGGGTAGGAGGGGTCGGTCGCGACGGTGATCGTGCCTGCCTTGCGGATGTCGGCGGGGAGCAGCGCCTGGGCGCTCTTGTTGACCTTCTCCTGGCTCGGTTCGAGCGAGGTCGGGCCGGTGCCGGCGGTGGAGGAGGAGTCGGTCGACGACGAGGTGCCGCAGCCCGCGAGCGCCGCGATCGCCACCACCGAAAGACAAGCTGCCAACGCACGGTACGAACTTCTCCCCGACATGTTCCTCCTCTACCCAGATCTGACGGACGTTTAGTGCTGGCAATCTATATTGCGCTCCTGTTTGAGTCAACCGTCAATTTTCGGCTTTATAACAGGGATCAGCACATTTGCCTAGTTAAGCATCAGCAAACTAATACGGCGATTTGACGATTTCCGTGTAGGGTCGCCGAGAGTTGTCGGAGCGAGACCCAGATGACCGCGGCGCGAGACGATGACCGCTGAGAACGGTGCCCCCAAGGTGGGCGACCGGCTGCGGCAGGCGCGGCGCGAGCAGGGTATGACCCTGGCCGAGCTCGCCGAGCGCAGCGGCCTCACCAAAGGCTTCCTCTCCCAGGTCGAGCGTGACCTCGCCTCGCTCTCGGTTGGCTCGCTGGTGCGCGTCTGCGAGGCCCTCGACATCCCCGTCCACGACCTCCTCGAGATCGACCAGGGGGCGCTCGTCCGCTGGTCCGACCGCGCGCCGATCAACTTCGGCGGCGAGAACCTGGAGGAGTTCCGGCTCACCCCGACCGGCGACAAGCGGCTGTTGGTGATCCAGTCGGTGATCGCGCCCGGCGGCGGCAGCGGCAGCGACCCCTACGGCCTCGACTCGAGCGTCGAGTTCGTCCACGTGCTGGAGGGCCGGCTGCTGCTCGAAGTCACCGACGAGCGTTATGTCCTCTCGGCTGGCGACTCGCTCACCTTCGAGCCGCGCGCCGAGCGCCGCTGGCACAACCCGTCGACGGTGCTGCCGGCCTGCGTGCTCTGGGTCCTGGTTCAGGTTCCCTGAGCCGCCCCGTCCTGGGAGCGCAGGAGGAAGGTGCGGGTCCGCTCCTCGCGCGGCGCGCCGAACAGCTGCTCGGGCGGGCCCTGCTCGACGATCGCGCCGTGGTCCATGAAGACGACCCGGTTGGCGACGTCACGGGCGAAGGCCATCTCGTGGGTGACGATCATCATCGTCATCCCGTCGGCGGCGAGATCGCGGATCACGTCGAGCACCTCGCCGACGAGCTCCGGGTCGAGGGCGCTGGTCGGCTCGTCGAACAGCATCAGCTTCGGCCGCATCGCCAGGGCCCGCGCGATCGCCACGCGTTGCTGCTCGCCGCCGGAGAGCATCGTCGGGTAGCTGTTGACGCGGTGGGCGAGCCCGACCCGCTCCAGCAGGTCCATCGCCCGCTCCTGCGCCGCCGCCCGCCCTTCGCGACGGACGCCGATCGGGGCCTCGACGACGTTCTCCAGCGCGGTCATGTGCGGGAACAGGTTGAACCGCTGGAACACCATGCCGATGTCGGCGCGCTGGACGGCGACCTCGCTCTCGCGCAGCTCGCGCAGGGCGTCGCCCTCGCGCCGGTAGCCGATCAGGTGGTCGTCGACGATGATCACGCCGCGGTCGGTCTTCTCCAGGTGGTTGACGCAGCGCAGCAGGGTCGACTTGCCCGACCCGGAGGGGCCGATCACGCACATCACCTCGCCGCGGTCGAGGGTCAGGCTGACCCCTTGCAGCACCACGATCTCGCCGAAGGACTTGCTGACCTCGTTGACGATGACCATCGGATTGCTCATCGCGCGGCCCCCTGGTCGGCGCCGGCGGTCGTGCTCCAGGGGAGGCGCCGCCCGCGCCGCCCGCCCTTTGCCTGGCCGCGGTGGCCGCGGCCGAAATACGCTTCGATCTGACGCTGGCCGATCGTCAGCAGACTGGTCAGGAACAGGTACCAGATCGAGACCACGATCAGCAGCGGGATCGTCTCGTAGTTGCGCGAGTAGATCGCCTGGGCGGAGTAGAGGAGGTCAGACAGCGCGATCACGCTGACCAGCGAGGTCGTCTTCAGCATCCCGATCGTCTCGTTGCCGGTCGGCGGGATGATGAAGCGCATCGCCTGCGGCAGGATCACCCGTCGCATCGCCCGGCTCCGTTTCATCCCCAGGGCCCGCGCCGCGTCGTCCTGGCCCTTGTCGACCGAGAGGATGCCCGCGCGGACGATCTCGGCCATGTAGGCGGCCTCGTTCAGCCCGAGCCCGAGGATCGCCGCGACGTAAGGAGTGATGATCGCGTTGGACGAGCCGTGGATGAACGACGGCCCGAACGGGATGCCGAGCGAGATGGTCGGGAAGAGGGCGGCGAGGTTGTACCAGAAGATCAGCTGGACGAGGACCGGGGTGCCACGGAAGAACCACAGGTAGAACCCGCTGGCGCCGGACACCAGCGGGTTCGGCGAGAGGCGCATCACCGCCAGGATCACCGAGAGCACGATCCCGATCAGCATCGCGACGACGGTCAGCCAGAGGGTCGTGACGAGGCCCGAGAGGATGCCTTCGTCGAAGATGTATTCGCCGACGACGTCCCACTGGAAGTTTTCGTTGGTGACGACGCTGCGGACGAGGACGGCGACGAGGACGGCGATCAGCAGGGCGCCGAGCCACCGACCGGGGTGACGGGCGCGCTTGACGCGCAGGTCGGCACCGGCCGAGACCAGCTGTTCGACCGTCGCCTCGGTGCGCGGCTCGCCCGCGGCGCTCATCCCTGCTTCTCCCGCGCCAGCAGGGCGAGGAACTCGTAGGCGATCGAGGCGCCGTGGAGCGCCGTCACCTGGCCCGGGCCGTCGTAGGGGGGCGAGACCTCGACCACGTCGAAGCCGCACCAGTCCACGCCCTCGAGGGCGTGGATGAGGGAGACCGCCTGATGCGGGTCGAGTCCCATGATCTCCGGCGTCCCGGTGGCCGGCGCGAAGGCCGGGTCGAGGACGTCGATGTCGAAGGAGAAGTGGGCGGGGCCGGTGCCGACCCGGGCGTGGACGCGGGCCGCGTAATCGGCAGGCGCGAGCCCGCGCAGCTCCTCGCAGGTGATCACCTCGAAGCCCCAGTCGCGCGGTTCGGCGAGGTCGGCGTCGCTGTAGAGCGGGCCCCGCATCCCGGCGAGGACCGAGCGCGCCGGGTCGACCAGGCCCTCCTCGAGGGCGCGGCGGATCGGCGTACCGTGGAAATAACGCTCGCCGTAGTAGGAGTCCCAGGTGTCGGCGTGGGCGTCGAGCAGGACGAGCCCGACCGGTCCGCGGGCGCGGGCCTGGGCGCGCAGCTCGCCGAGGACGATCGAGTGATCGCCCCCGAGCACGAGCGGCACCGTTCCCGCCGCGAGCACCGGCTCGAGCCCCGCCTCGATCTGCGCCGCCGTCCGCTCCGCGTTCCCCGGCGTGATCGTCAGGTCGCCGCCGTCGATCACCGAGAGGCGGGCGAACACGTCGAGGCCCAGCTCGGCGTGCCACGGCCGGATCAGCTGGCTCTGGTCACGGATCGCGGCCGGCCCGAAGCGGGTGCCGGTGCGATAGCTGGTGGCGGTGTCGAAGGGGATCCCGAGCACCGCCACGTCGGCGCCCGGCCAGTCGGTGTTGTGGGGGCAGCGGGCGAAGGTGCGGATGCCCGCGTAACGCGGCTGCTCCTGGGCGTTCGGCGGCCCGTAGCGCAGGGTGGGGGAGGCTGTGGGGCGCTCGCTCACCGCTCGCCGTCCTGTGGGAACGGGGGCTTCAGGTCGGGCAGGTTCGCCGGCCCGTGCCGTTCGAAGTACCGGTCGACGTCGTCCTGGGCGCGGGCCTCGCCGATGAACTCGAGGTCGGCCTCGGAGAGCTTCGGGAAGGCGGTACCGAGGCCCCACGGGAAGACCTGGTGGACCCACAGGTACATCCGGTTGGCGTAGCGATACCAGGCCTGGATCACCTCCCGGAACCGGTCCTTCGACTCGATTTCGTCGGCGGCGGCAACGATCCGCTGGGCGAACTCGGCGTAGGTGGTGAATCCGCAGTAGGCGAGGAAGTCGACGAACACGAGGTTGGTCCAGGCGAAGAGCTTCTGGCACTGGGCGAGGTCGAAGGTCTCGTCGTCGATCGCGTTGAGGATGACCGAGGGGGTGATCCAGGTCGACAGCGCCCGCATGTCGCCGTTGATGAAGACCAGGTTGGAGAAGTACTGGTCGTAGGAGCCGGCGCCGGAGTTGAAGACGCCGAGCCGCATCGCTTTGATCTCCTGCGGTTCCTCGAGCCAGATGCGGTCGGTCTCGGCCTCCAGCTCGGTCAGCAGACGGTCGACGCTCATCGGCCTGCCTCCCGGTCGGCGCCGGCGGTTCGCACCTGGACGATCACCGGTTCGTGGGTCATGTAGTTGGAGCGCCAGATCTCTTCGCCGACGAAGCGCAGGTCCTCGATGTCCTCGGGCCAGACGTAGGCCAGCGGCAGGGTCTCGGGCAGCGGCTCGGTGATCTCGCCGTAGTAGAGGCCGAGGGTCTTGTAGCTGTCGGTGCAGAGGGCGACCGCGCCGACCGGGAGCTCGGAGAGGAGGGTGAACTCGGAGTCGAAGTTGCCGACGATCCGGGTCGGCGCGTAGAGGCCGTAGCCGGATGACATCGTGTGCGAGAAGATCGATTCGAATGGAAGCGCGTCGAGAAAAGCGGCCCGCAGGTCCGGGCTCGAGTCGGTCGTCAGCTTGGCCCGCAGGGTGCGGCCGAGCGTCGGGAACGCGAGCTCGATGTCGGTGGGCGCAGGCGGGTCGGATGCGGTCATGGGGTCCCTTCGCTGGTGGTTGCGGACGATCGCGCGCAGGTCGTCGCCCGTGTCTCTCTCCTGGGACGAAGTTTATAGCCACAAATCTTGGAAGAGGCAAGTCTGACCTCGCCTTCGGGCGGCGGCGCGCCACAAATTCTTCATATATCCGGCTCGATAAAGCAAAAATTTTGCAGTCATCTGAAAATGCCGCGCGCAACCGGTCACACCGTGCTGGCGTGCCTGGTAGGGTCGAAGTAAGGCAGTACAAAACTTCGGGACGAGGATCTGGGAGAGGACTTTGAGCATCGAGATCGGGAACAAGGGAGTTACCGCCGCGCAGGTGCTTGCCGTCGCGCGTGGCGGCGAGTCGGTCGCCCTCACGAAGGCGGCCGACGAGGCGATGGAGGCGACCGCCCGGGTGGTCGCCGGATTGGTCGGCTCGGACGAGCCCGCCTATGGAGTCTCGACCGGGCTGGGGGCGCTGGCGACGACTGCGATCCCCGCCGACAAACGCGACCAGCTGCAGAAGTCCCTGATCCGCTCGCACGCGGCGGGGATGGGCGCGCCGGTCGAGGTCGAGGTGGTGCGGGCGATGATGCTGCTGCGGGCGCGCAGCCTCGCCCTCGGCTTCTCCGGCGTACGGCCGGTGGTCGCCGCGAAGATCGTCGAGCTGCTGAACGCCGGGCTCACCCCGGTCGTGCCGGAGCACGGCTCCCTCGGCGCCAGCGGTGACCTGGCGCCGCTGGCGCACTGCGCCCTTGCCCTGATCGGCGAGGGGGAGGTCTACGGCGAGGGCGGCGAGCGGATCGCCACCGGCGAGGCGCTCCGCGCCGCCAGGATCGAGCCGCTCGAGCCGACCGCGAAGGAGGGCCTGGCGCTGATCAACGGCACCGACGGGATCCTCGGGATGCTGGTGATGGCGCTGCACGACTTCGACCTGCTGCTGAAGGCCGCCGACGTCGCTGCCGCGCTCAGCGTCGAGGCGCTGCTCGGCACCGACCGGGCCTTCGCCGCGGACCTCGTGGCGCTGCGGCCGCAGCCCGGGCAGGCCCACAGCGCCGCCAACCTACGGCGGCTGCTCGAGGGGTCCGCCGTCGTCGCCAGCCACCGCCACGGCGACCCGCGGGTCCAGGACGCCTACTCGTTGCGCTGCACCCCGCAGGTCAACGGCGCCGCCCGTGATGCGGTCCGCCAGGCCGGCGAGACGGCCGGCTACGAGCTGGTCTCGGCGATCGACAACCCGATGGTGCTGCCCGACGGCCGGGTCGAGTCCTGCGGCAACTTCCACGGCGCGCCGCTCGGGCTCGCCTGTGATCTCCTGGCGATCGCCGCGGCCGACGTCGGCGCGATCGCCGAGCGCCGCACCGACCGCCTGCTCGACCCGGTCCGCTCGATGGGCCTGCCGCCGTTCCTCGCCGAGGACGCCGGGGTCGACTCGGGGCTGATGATCGGCCAGTACACCCAGGCGGCGATGGTCGCCGAGAACCGTCGCCTCGCCGTCCCCGCCAGCTCCGACACGCTTTCGACCAGCGCCTCCCAGGAGGACCACGTCTCGATGGCCTGGAGCGCGGCCCGCAAGCTGCGCGCCTCGCTGGCCAACCTGCGGCGGATCCTCGCCGTCGAGATCACCTGCGCCGTCCGCGGCCTGGAGCTGCGCGAGCCGCTCGAGCCGGCCGCCGGCACCGCTGCCGCCCGCGACTCCCTGCGCACCGCGGCCCCCGGCTTCGGCCACGACCGCTGGCTCGCCCCCGAGCTCGCTGCCGCCGAGGAGCTGGTCGGCTCCGGTGCCTTGGTCGCCGCGGTCGAGGAAAGGATCGGGGAGCTCGAGTAGGGCGGGGCCCGGGCCGGGGGCTTTGGCGGCGGGTCGAGGTGGCCCCGGCGGGACGGCCAGGTGTCCCGCCCCGGCGGCCGTCCGAGGTGTTGATGGGCCGAAAACTCAAGCATGGCTTGAGTTTTCGGCCCATCAACACGGGGGTGTGACGGAAGACGGACGTGGTTCGGGGCCGTTGCGGTCCGAGGTGCGGAGGGCG
>JAFDWO010000057.1 GCA_018268415.1 Actinomycetota bacterium
CGGGCCCGAAAGGAAGGCCCGGGAACGCGTTCCGTACCTTGACCCTGCCATGGCAGGGTCAAGGTACGGAACGCGTCCGTGAGCGTTGGACAACACGGGAGGAGGCGTGGGGTTCCCCACGTCTTCGTGAAGGGGTCTCCCTTCCGTGACGGTCCCGTCACGGATCCGTGGCGCTCCCGTGGGTTTCCCGTGGGCCTTCCTCCACCGCTTTCATACCCGGCCGTCTCGGCCACGGCCACAGCCTGCCAGGGCCGTGGACGAGACGGCCGCATCCCTTTCCGCCATGGGCGGCAGCTCGAGGGGGCCGGGGCCCTTTTGCCTGCGGGCGCCGGCTCGAGGGACCGGGCCCTTTCGCCTACGGGCGCCAGCTCGAGGGGGCCGCATCCTTTTCCCGCCGGGCGACAGCTCGAGGGGGCCGCATCCCTTTCGCCCTGTGGGCGACAGCTTGAGAGGGCCGGGGCCTTCCCGGGCGGCAGCTTCAAGAGGTCCCATCCCTCCCCGAGCGACAGCTCGAGACGGCCGCATCCCTTTCCCTCCGGGCGTCAGCTTGAGGGGCTCCGTCCCTTGCCAAACCCACCGCTGAAGGGTTTTGGTCCCATAAGGACCAAAACCCTGCGGCGGGCGGCAGCTTCCACAGCCCAAACCCTGGGGATCGACCACCCAGGCGTTCGCCTCCCGGATCGCGACCGAGCAGGTCGGGGACAGAGAGCGCCGGGGCGTGCGGTCTAGGCGACCGCGGGGGCGTCGTCTTTCACCTGGAAAGACGAGCCACACCCACACGCTGCAACCACGTTGGGGTTGTTGACTTGAAACCCCGCCCCTTGCAGGCCTTCGACGTAGTCAACCTCGGAGCCAAAGACAAACTGCATCGAGACCTTGTCGACGACGACGGAGACTCCGTCGACGGTGAAGACGTGGTCGTCGGCCTTGGCCTGGTCGAAGGCGAGCGCGTATTGGAAGCCGGAGCAGCCACCGCCGCGCACGGCGACGCGCAGGGCCTGGCCGGTGTCCTCCTGGCCTGCCAGCAACTCGCCGATCTTGGCGACGGCTTTGTCGGAAAGGGTGATCGCTTCGTTTGGCGTGTCAGTCACTTCACAAAGTGTAGCGGGGCGGGTGGGCGGCTCCGGCGGCCGACGCAAACTGCGGAAGGAATACGTCTGAACGGGTAAACCTGCTCGCGCAATGCACGGGCGAGGCGCTAGCGTCGGCGACATGGAGACCACCGACCACGCCCAGATCGCCTACGACGCGTTCGCTCCGATCTACGACGATTTCAACGCCCAGAACGACTACGAGTCGTGGTTCAGCGTCCTGCTGCCGCGCCTGGAGCGCGAGGGGCTGGCGACGGGCAAGCTCCTCGACGTCGCCTGCGGGACCGGGCGCGCCTTCGCGCCGATGCTCCGCCGGGGCTGGGAGATCACCGGCTGCGACATCTCCCCCGCGATGATCGCGAAGGCGAGAGAGAAACACGCCGGGGAGCCGATCACGCTGGACGTCGCCGACATGACGCGGCTGCCGACCTACGGTGAGTTCCAGCTGATCTGGGCGTTGAATGACCCGGTCAACTACCTGGTCGGCGACGGCGACCTGCAGAGCGCCCTCGAAGCGATGGGCGCGAACCTCGCCGCCGACGGCCTGCTCGTCTTCGACTGCAACACCCTGCTGCTGTTCCGCTCGTCCTTCGAACCGAACACCGGCCTGGTTCGCGATCCCCGCTGGCACTGGGAGGGACGCGGGGAACGCGGCGGGGTCTACGAGGCGGATGTCTCGGGCGAGGGCGTCGCCCCCCACACCCACCGCGAGCGCCATTACTCGGTGCCGGAGGTGCAACGGACGATGCTGAACGCCGGCCTCCAACCGGTCGCCGCCCTGGGACAGCGGGAAGCCGAAGGGGAGTTGTTCCTCGCCGACACCTGGGACGAGGAGCGGGATCAGAAGATCATCCACGTCGCGCGGCGAAGCTGATCCAGCTCCGCGTTTGGCAGAATCGACGGCGGTGACCGCCACCAGCGAGACCGCCGTCGTCTGCGACAGCTGCCAATACCTGCCTCCCGAGATGATCGCCGCCAAGGGGATCGGGGTGGTCAGCCTCTACGTGTCGGTCGACGGACAGCAGGAAGCCGAGCTGCAGGTCACCGACTACGACGACTTCTACAGCCGCCTGCGGCAGTCGAGCGGCGGCGCGACCACCTCGCAGCCATCGCTCGGCGACTTCATCGACGCCTGGCAGCCGTTGCTCGACCAGGGCAAGGAGATCGTCTCGATTCACCTGTCCGCGGCGATCTCGGGGACGTTCGAGGCCGCCAACCAGGCCCGCACCCGATTGATCGACGAGGGCAAGGGTGGCGAGCGGATCCACCTGTACGACTCCGAAATGGCCTGCGGGGCGACCGGGCTCTGCGTCCTCGCCGCGGCCGCCGCGATCGAAGCGGGTGGCGGGCCGACCGAGGCGATCGCCCGGGCCAAGGAGGTCCGCGAGACGCTCCGCATGTGGTTTGCGGTCGACACGCTCGAGTACCTGCGCAAGGGCGGCCGGATCGGCGGCGCCAGCGCCTGGATCGGGAGCGCGCTGAAGATCAAGCCGATCCTCACCATCGACCGCGAGATCGTCCCGGTCGAACGGGTCCGAACCCGTGCCCGTTCCCTGGAGCGGATCCGCGGCTACGCCCGCCAGCTCCACGAATCGGGCGCCGACGCGTGGGTCATCCAGCACATCCAGGACCCCGAGACGGTGGCGATCCTGGAACCCGACCTGCGGGAGATCTTCGGTTGTGAGCCCGCCTTCATCTCTGAGATCGGGCCGGTGATCGGCGCCCACGTCGGGCCCGGCCTGATCGGGGTCGGTGCCGTGTCCTGGGCCCTCCTCGAAGCGAACTGAGCACCCGCCGGCGATGGCGAGGCTGCTGCTGATCTCGGGCAGCCTGCGCGGCGGCTCGACCAACTCGGCGACGCTGCGGACGGCGGCGGCGCTGGCACCCGACGGGGTCGAGGCGACGATCTACGGCGGGATGGGACGCCTCCCCCACTTCAACCCCGACGACGACCCGCCCGATGGGGTCGGCCTCGACCAGGAGGTGGCCGCAATGCGGTCGGCGCTGGCGGAGGCCGACGCACTCCTCCTCTCGACCCCGGAGTACGCGGGGGCGCTACCGGGCTCGTTCAAGAACCTCCTCGACTGGACCGTCGGGGGCGGCCAGACCTACGGGATGCCGATCGCCTGGATCAACGTCTCCGGCGCCGCCGCGCCGAGCGGCGGCGCCGATGCCCACGAGAGCCTCCGCAAGGTGCTCGGCTACACCGGCGCCCGGATCGTCGAGGAGGCGTGCGTGCGGCTACCGCTCGCGCGCAACGACATCGGCCCCGACGGCCTGATCGCGCCGATGGCGGCGCGCGAGGCGATCGTCGGCGCGGTGCGTGCCCTTGCCGGCGCCGTGGAGGCCTAGGCCTCCCGGCGACCATCTCGGACGGGGGTGCTCAGTACCCCCGCTTGCGCCGCCGCCGGCCGCGCATAAGCTTGATCCCGATCAGGAACCCGACCGCGGCGGCGCCGATGATCAGCTGCTGTTTGTGCTCCTCGACCTGGCGGCGCCAGTCGGTCACTTCGGTGACTTTGCCGCGCAGGGCTTCGACGTTCGTGCCCAGCTGCCGGCGCTGGATGTCGATGTCGCGGCGGATCTCGTCAGCCGAGCGGCCGGGCTTGCCCGCGGTCGACGCCGCCGGTTTCGGATCGACGCTCATTTGTCCTCCTTCGACAGCATCTCCTTGGTGAGCTTGGCCTCTTCGATCGCCTGGTTGGGCACCGGCGGCGAGCCGGCCTTCACCGCTTTGTAGGCGATGAGAGCGGCGAGGGCGGCGATCAGCAGGAAGACGGCGGCCTCGATGAAGAAGCCGGGCCACGTCTTGCCGTTGAAGACCTCTTCGTTCAGCAGCCAGGCGATCCCCTCCATGACGAGGATCAGGGCCAGGAAGGCGAAGGTGCCGGCAGCGATCCCGACCGCCGCGCCGCCGGCGATCTTCCCCGCCTTCTCGGAAACCTCGGCCTTGGCGAGCTCGATCTCCTCGCGGACGAGGCCGGAGATCCCTTCGGAGACGTCGAAGACGAGCTCGCCGAGCTTGCGCTCGTCCTTCGGCTCACTCGGCGGCACCGCCGAGGGCGGCGTCTGCGACTGGGTTGGTGGCGTCTGGCTGTCGGGCATCTGTTCTCCCTTTCGGTCCGGCGGGTTACTCCGGCGGGTCCTCACCGTAGATGCGGCGGAAGACGACGGCGGCGATCCGGGCGGCGGCGATGCTGGCCAGGGCACCGGTGGCCGCCAGCAGTCCGCTCCAGACCAGCCTCTTTACCAACTCGTTGTCCACTCGTACGACCTTTCCCCTAGCGGTGAGGGCCAAACCCTAGTCAGCGCGGCTCCAGGCCGTCGCAGATCGTCGTCACCAAAAGGTTCCTCGCTTCCTCGAAACGACTGTCGGCGACCTGCACGTCGTCGAAGATCCACTCGGTGAGGAGCTGCTCGACCGCGCCGTAGAAGGCCTGCGAGGCGAAGCGGGGGGCGACGTCGGAGCGGAACTCACCCGCCGCCTGGCCGTCCGCGACGATCTTCGCGATCCCTTCGTAGGCGCGGCGGATCTCCTCCAGGTGGGTGCGGCCGAAGGAGTTCGCGGCCCGCGTCACCTCGACGATGATCACCTTCATCAGCTCCGGGTCATGGCGGTAGGACTCGAAGATGAAGCCGGCAACGGCGCCGAGCTTCTCGCGGTGGGAGCCCGGGGTGCGTTCGGCCTCCTCGATCGCCGCGAGCAGCAGCGACCAACGCTCGAGGAAGAGTTCGTTCAGCACCTGATCCTTGGAGTTGAAGTAGTGGTAGACGAGGCCGTAGGCGACGCCCGCCTCGTCGGCGATGTCGGAGACGCGGGTGGCGTGGAAGCCCTGGCGGGCGAAGACCGTGACCGCCGCGTCGAGGATCTGCCGGCGTTTGTCGACGGCCCCGGACCGGTGGGCGGCGCGCTGCTCCATCAGGCGTAGACCTCCGGTCGGCGGTTGGCGAGGGCCGGCAGCGAGGCGCGCACCCGGTCCTGGGCGGCGAGGTCGAGGTCGGCGGCGATGAAGCACTCCTCGTCGGGCGCGGTCGCCAGCACCACACCCCAGGGGTCGACGATCATCGACCGGCCGTAGCTGTCGTAGTGCGGCGGCGCCTTGCCGACCTGGCCGGGGGCGAGGACGAACACCGCGTTCTCGATCGCGCGGGCGCGCAACAGCACCTCCCAGTGGTCGCGCCCGGTGGCACTGGTGAAAGCGGCAGGGACGGTGATCAGGCGGGCACCGCGCACGGCAAGGATCCGGAGCAGCTCCGGAAAGCGGAGGTCGTAACAGACGGTGAGCCCGGCGGTGAGCCCGCCGACCGCCGCGGTGACGATCTCCGCGCCGGGCTGCTCGTGGGCCGACTCGCGATAGGCGACACCGCCCGCGTCGACGTCGAACATGTGGATCTTGCGGTAGACCGCGATGTCCTCCCCGTCGGCGCCGATCAGGACCGACGCGTTGAACGGCTTCTCGTCCGCCCCGGCCCGCTCGGAGATCGAGCCCGCCAGCAGGTGGATGCCGAGCGTCCGCGCCCAACCGCGGGCGGCGGTGAGGCTCGGACCGTCGAGCGGCTCGGCGCCCGCGGCCAGCTCCTCGCCGGCGGCCAGCAGGTTCCACTTCTCCGGGAGCGCGACGAGCTCGGCACCGGCGGCGGCCGCGGCACGGACCAGCGCCTCGGCGGCGGCGAGGTTGCGGGCCTTGTCGGCGTTAGAGTTGAGCTGTACGGCGGCGACGCGCATTGGTGCGTTTTACGGGCGCTTTGGCAGGGAAAGGCACCCTGATTGACGAGTCAATCAGGGTCAGTATAGGAGCCCGGCCGCGAGACCCGCGAACCCAGCCCCGCTCCGGCCGTCAGGCGCGGCGGCGTTCGAGCTCGGCGACCAGGAGCTTGGTGTGGAGCGACGCGATCAGGTCCTTCAGCGGCTGGGCGCCCGCCTCGAGCATCTCGACGACCCGCTCCGGCGGCACCTCGCCGGCGAGGCGGTTCATCACCATGTCGACCTCCTCCCGGACCAGGGCCTCCAGCGCGGTCTTGTAGCGCAGGGTGTCGTAGACGGTGAAGCCGATCTGCTCGTCGTAGCCGCCCGCACGGAAGCGGCCGATCGCCTCGATGATCGTCACGTCGGAAGGCGAGTAGCCGCGCCTCGTCGGGGTGAGGACGCCGATCTCGGCAAGCCGGTTGAGCACCTCCTGGGGAACGCCATAGCGCTCGCGTACCTCGGTGGCGCTGGTGCGGGCGCGCTCGCCGGCGAGGGCGCGGTCGAGGATCCGGTCCTCCAGCTCGAGCAGCGCCTCGGCGCGGTCGGTGCCGTCGTCGAGCACCCCCTTGATCGCCTTGAGAGGCATGAAACGCTCCTCCTGCAGGCGCTTGATCAGGCGGATCCGGTCGACGAGCTCGGGCGGGTAGTACGCCATGTTGCGGCTCGTCTTCACGCCGCCCGGCAGGAGGCCCTCGCGCAGGTAATGCTTGATCGTCGGCGCGGGAACGCCGCTCGCCTCGGCCAGCTCCCGCATCCGCAGGAGCTCACCGGTCTCGGTCGCGTCGGTCGCCATCGGCGAGCGCCTAGGCTGTCGCGGCGTCGCCGGCGACGATGCCGAGGAGCTCGCGCGCCTCGGCGACGGTGGCCGGCCGGCGGCCGACGTCTTCCGCCATCTGGCGGGCCTTGCCGATCAGGTCGCCGTTCGACCGCGCCATCGTGCCGTCGGGCAGGTAGAGGTTGTCCTCGACCCCGGCGCGGACGTTGCCGCCGAGGACCAGCGCGGAGGCGAGCAGCTTCCATTGATCGCGGGAGATGCCGATGACCTGCCACTGGTTCGGGCCCTCCGGACCAGCGGGGATCTGGTCCGACATCGCGGTGACGTTGCGTGGCGTCGGGCGGATGCCGCCGGTCACCCCCATCACCAGGGAGATCTGCAGCGGCGGCGCGAGCAGGCCCATGTCCAGCAGCGGGTCGAGGTTGGCGACGTGGCCGGCGTCGAAGCACTCGTGCTCGGGCTTGATGCCGAGGTCCCGCATCGCGGTGAGGAACTCGGTAATCGTGTCGAAGCTGTTCTCGAAGACCGCCTTGAAGACGAAGTCCTTACGCCGCCGCGAGTACTTCGCGTAGTTCATCGAGCTCATGTTGAGCGCCGCCACTTCGGGCCGGCACTCGCGCAGGTAGGCGAGGCGCTTCTCGATCGGGACCCCGATCGCCCCGGTCGAGTAGTTGATGATCACGTCGTCGACCGCCCCACGGATCGCCGCGGTGATCGCCCTGAAGTCCTCGACCTCGTAAGAAGGCGTGCCGTCGGGCTTGCGCGCGTGAATGTGGATCTGGGACGCCCCCTCCTCGACCGCCCGCCGCGCCTCGGCCGCGTACTCCTCCGGCGTGTAGGGGATCGCCGGGCACTGATCCCGGTTGGCGATCACCCCGCTGATCGAGCAGCTGATGATCACCGGGTCCTCGTAGCGGCTCATCGCGTCCTCCTAGACCGGCATGACGCCGTGTCGTTTCGGCGGCTTCGTCACGTGTTTGTCACGGGCCATGCGCAGTGCCTTGACGATCGTGGGACGGGTCTCGCGCGGATCGATCACGTCGTCGATCATCGCGTTGCCCGCCGAGATGTAGGGGTCGATGCTCTGGCGCACCGCGTCCAGCATCGCCTCACGGGTCGCCTCCGGATCGTCGGCTGCCTCGATCGCGGACCGGCCGATGATGTTGACCGCGCCCTCGGCGCCCATCACCGAGATCTCCGCGCCCGGCCAGGCGACGATCAGGTCCGGCTCGTACGCCTTCCCACACATCACGTAGTAGCCCGCGCCGTAGGCCTTGCGGACGATCACGGTCACCTTCGGCACCGTCGCCCGACTGACCGCGTAGAGCATCTTGGCGCCGTGGCGGATGATCCCGGCGTGCTCGACCTTCGAGCCGACCATGAAGCCGGGCACGTCCTGGAGGAAGACCAGCGGGACGTTGAAGGCATCGCAAAGGTTGATGAACCGGGCGGCCTTGTCGGCCGAGTCGTTGTCGAGGATCCCGGCCAGGTGCTTCGGCTGGTTGGCGACGATCCCGACCGGCCGGCCGCCGAAGCGCGCGAAGCAGGTGATCACGCTCTTGGCGAACTTCGGCTTCAGGTCGAAGTACTCGCCGTCGTCGACGATCTCGGCGATCACCTCGTACATGTCGTAGGGCTTCCGCGAGGAGTCCGGGACGATCTCGAGGAGCTTCTCCGACATCCGGTCATCCGGGTCGGTGCTCGACGCGACCGGCGGCTTCTCTTCCCAGCTCGGCGGGAAGAACGAGAGGTAGGTCTTGACCGCGGCGATGCACTCCACGTCGTCCTTCACTTCGAGGTCGCCGACGCCGCTGACGCGGGTGTGGACACGGGCGCCGCCGAGCTCCTCCATCGAGATCTCCTCGCCGGTCACCGCCTTGACCAGGTGCGGACCGGCCAAGGCCATCGCGCCCTGGCCGGCGACCATCGGAACGAAGTCCGAGAGCGCCGGGATGTAGGCGGTGCCCGCCGCGCAGGGACCCATCATCGCCGCGACCATCGGCACAACGCCCGACATTTCGACCTCCTCCCGGAAGAGCGAGCCGGAGCCGGCGAAGAGCGAGCCCGCCGCCTCTTGGATGCGGGCGCCTGCCGAGTCGAGCAACCAGACGAAAGGCAGACGCTTCTGCAACGCGATCTCGCGCAGGCGACCGACCTTGAGCTCGCCGGTCATCCCCATCGAGCCGGCCATCACGGTGAAGTCGTAGGCGGCGATACAGCACGGACGGCCATCGACGTCGCCCCAGCCGGTGACGACGCCGTCGGCAGGCGCCTCGACGCCGTCCATCGCGCGCTGGGCGAAGTGCGGGCGGCCGTGCAGGCCGAGCTCGACGAAGGTGCCCGCGTCGACAAGGAGGTCGATGCGCTCGCGGGCGGTCAGCTTGCCACGCTCGTGCTGCTTGGCGATCTTCTCCTCGCCGCCGCCGCGGAGCGCCGCCTCGCGGCGCCGGTGCAGTTGCTCGGTGAGGTCGGCGAGCGATGCCGTGCCGGGCAGGAGGTGCGGGTTCTCGGTCTCCGGATCGGGGGGCATCAGCAGGGCCGCTCGGCCCGCCCGGCGGTCGTCGGCGCCATCAGCGCCCCTCCCATTTCGGCTCGCGCTTCTCGAAGAAGGCGGCGACGCCCTCGCGGATGTCCTCGGTGGTGAAGGTGAGGGAGAGCTGCGAGCGCAGGAACTCGAGCGCGTCGTCGACCGGCATGTCGGCCTGCCGGTACATCGCGTCGTGGCCGAGCTTCATCAGCAGCGGTGACTTGGAGGCGAGGCGGCCGGCCCAGTCGGCGACGGCGGCGTCGAACTCGGCCGCGGGGACGACCTTGTTGGCGAGGCCGAAGGTGGCCGCGTCGGCGGCGCTCATCCGGTCGCCGAGAAGCATCATCTCGTTGACCTTCTTGCGCGGAACGTCACGGTAGATCAGCGCCATGATCATGTACGGGAAGGCGCCGACGTTGATCTCCGGCGTGGCGAAGGAGATGCCCTCCTTGGCGATCACCAGGTCGCAGGAGAGCGCGATCCCGAGGCCGCCCGCCATCACGTGACCGTTGGCGGCGCAGAGCGACGGCTTGCCGAGCTTCGGCATCAACCGGAAGAAGCCGAGGAAGAGGTCGGAGGCGTAATGCTTCTCGATCAGCGACGCGTCGGCGGCGAATCCGCCGAGGTCGGCCCCCGCGCAGAAGACCTTCTCCCCCGCGCCCGTGAGGACGACCGCGCGAACCTCCTCGGAGTCGCGGGCGAGCTCCATCGCGGCGACCAGCTCGGCCAGCATCTGCCGGGAGAGCATGTTGCGCTTCTCGGGATCGTTCAGCGTCACCGTGGCGACGCCGTCGGCAACCTCGTAGCGGACCTTGTCGAAGCTCGCGAGACCCATCGCGGGCGACACGATAGCGCGTTATCGAAAGTAGGAAGTTCTACTTACTGCGTGAGCGTGTCGTGACCGCCGCCGCCCCGCAGCCGGTCCACGCCCGGACCGCCGATCAGGACGTTGTCGCCGGGGTCGCCGATCAACTTGTCGGCGAAGGGCGAGCCGATCACGTTCTCGATCGAGACCAGCGAGTCGTGGCCCGCCGATTCGAGGCTCTTGTGCCGGGCCAGGTCGACGACCACGCCGGCCGGTTCGGTCGCGTAGTCGACGGTGTCGGACCCAGGCCCGCCGTCGACGGAGTCGTGGCCCTTTTCGGGCGTGAGCGTGTCGTTGCCAGGGCCTCCGGCGAGGATGTCGAAGCCGATGCCGCCGATGATCCGGTCGTCGCCGGGGCCGCCGGACAGAGTGTCGTTTCCGCGTTCACCCAGAATCGTGTCGTTGCCCGGCCCGCCCTCGATCGTGCCATCGCCCGCGTTTTCGTTGAGGACGTCGTCGCCGGCGCCGCCGCTGATGAACTCGTTGCCGGTTTCGCCCTTGACGTGGTCGTTGCCGCCTTCGGCGAAGATCCGGTCGCTGCCCTTGCCGCCGAAGACGCGGTCGGCGCCTGCACCGGCACAGATGCGGTCGTTGCCCCCGAGGCCGTAGATGACGTCGTTGCCCGGGCCGCTGACAATCACGTCGGGCGCCTTGGTGCCGACGATGCGGTCGGCACCCGCGGTCCCGACGATCGTCGCCCGCCTGCCGTCGCAGCTCGGACGGCCCTTGTCGGCGCTCGCGGCGCCGGCGAGCGTGAGTGTGGCGCTCGCGGCGAGGAGCACGGCGAGCCGGCGGACGCGGACCATGGCGCCCCAGGATAGGGACCGCCCGGCGCCACCGCGATCCTCGCTCGGTCCCCCGGCGTCTCCTTCCGGCCGGGCTTGATCGAAAGTAGGAAGTGCTACTGTCCACTCGCCTTCGGGGCGGGCACGGGAGCGCCCCGGTCAACCGACCAGAGGAGATAACCGTGGCGACCGCGACCTCAGACGGCTCCAGCGTCATCAAGCCCGACCACGCGGCGGGGCGCAAGCACTTCATCTTCAGCCAGGAGCACGAAGACCTGCGTGAGTCGATGCAGGCCTGGGTGAAAAACGAGCTCTACCCCCACCGCAACGAGTGGGAGGAGACCTACTGGCCGACCTCGGCGATGGAACGGGCGGGCGAGCTCGGCTTCCTCGGCCTCTGCTTCCCCGAGGAGTACGGCGGCCAGGGCGGCGATTATTACTACTCGCTGGTGCGGGCCGAGTGCATGAGCTACTCGGGCTCGGGCGGGACCAACATGGCCTTCGCGGTGCAGTCCGACATGGTGCTGCCGCCGATCCACCTGCTGGGCACCGAGGCGCAGAAGAAGCGTTATCTCGAGCCGGGGCTGAAGGGGCAGAAGGTGGGCGCCCTGGGAATCACCGAGCCGGGCGCCGGCTCTGATGTCGCCGGGATCCGCACGACCGCGATACGCGACGGTGACGAATTCGTCATCAACGGCTCGAAGACGTTCATCACCAATGGGCCGCGCGCCGACTTCATCGTGCTCGTCTGCAAGACCGACCCGGAGGAGCGCCACGCCGGCATCACGCTCTTCGTCATCGACCTCAAGGACGAGGACGGCAACCTCGTACCCGGGTTCAGCGTCTCGGCGGAGCTGGAGAAGATGGGAATGCACGCCTCCGACACCGGCGAACTGGCCTTCGAAGACGTTCGCGTCCCGGCTGACTCGATCCTCGGCGAAGAAGGCAAGGGCTTCTACCACATCGCCTGGGAGCTCCAGGGCGAGCGCCTGGTCGCCGCCGCGGGTTGTCACGCGGGAGCAGAACGGATGATCGAGAAGGCGATCGAGTATGCGAAGGAGCGGGAAGCCTTCGGCCGGCCGATCGGCAAGTTCCAGGCCCTTCGTCACAAGATCGCGGAGATGGCGACGAAGACCGAGGCCGCCAAGGCACTGACCTACGCGACCGCCTGGCGCTTCGCCAACGGCGAGTACCCGGTGCGCGAGATCACGATGGCGAAGCTCAACGCCTCGCGGGTCGCCTGCGAGGTCGCCGACGACACGATCCAGATCTTCGGCGGCTATGGCTACATGAAGGAGTACGAGGTCGAGCGCGCCTACCGGGACGTTCGCCTCAACCGGATCGGCGCCGGCACCGACGAGGTGATGCTCGACGTGATCGGGCGGAGCTACGGGCTGTAGGCCCCCGCTCCGTCAGGTCCGGAGCAGGACCGTCACGAAGAGGCCGACGATGCAGAAGATCGTGGTCGCCCAGAGCCACCAATTGAGCGATCGAAGGTCTTTGATGTCTCCTTCGACGCGATCGAAGCGTCGGTCGACCTCGTCAAACCGGCGATCCACGCTCCGCACCATGTCGTCGACGCGCTCGTCCGTCCACCTCGTCCGTTCCATGCGTCGACCGTACCCCCGTTGCGACCAGATTTGCGGGTGCGTTACAAAGAATTTGCAATTGGCTTCGTGAATGCGGAAATCGTCGAAGACACCGGCGTGCGGGCGGTGCCCGCTCGGGTCGAAGTTTCCGATGGGCCCGTTGCCGGTGCTCCCGCCAGGCAGGCGTTCGATATGCCGACGACGACATGTCGTGAGGCCGGCCCTAACCTAAGGCCGTGATCTACCTGCTGCGACACGGCGAGGCGGAGGTCGGGACCGGAGACGACGCGGCTCGGCGCCTCACCGAGAAGGGCGAACGGCAGGCGCGGGACGCCGGGCTGGCGCTGCGGGCGCTCGGCGCGGAGGTCGACGCCTGCCTCGCCTCGCCGAAGGTGCGGGCGCTGGAGACGGCGCGCCTGGCCTGCGAGGCGCTCGGGATCGAGGTCGAGGTGACGGCGGCGCTCCGGGGTGGTCGCTTCGACGCGCTCGAGCTGGCCGCAGGGCGCGGACACGTCTTGCTGGTCGGACATGAGCCGGACTTCTCCGCCGAGGTCGGGCGGTTGACGGGAGCCAAGGCGGCGCTGAAGAAGGGTGGGATCGCGGTGGCCGACGGGTCGACGCTGGTCGCCCTCCTCCGGCCCAAGGAGTTGAGGCGGATCGCCCGCTGAGGCCGCGGCGTCAGCCCAGGATCAGGTAGCCGGCGCCCCTGAGGATCAGCAGGCAGCCGAGGACCAAGGCGATGTAGCCGCCCGTCCGGGACGCGTTGTGGGAGATCCAGGTGCGGAAGCGGACAACTGCCCCTTCGGTCCATTTCGGGGCGAGGTAGAAGCCGACCAGGGGCAGCTCGAGGAGCATCTGCTGGATCAGGCAGAAGATGATCACGGCGAGGGCCGTGGAGGTCGCCGGCCAATCGAGGTTCGCCATCTTGTTGAGGGCCACCAGGTAAGAGGCTCCGGGCAGGGTGAGAACGGCGCCGACGGCGAAGGTGATCCGCATCGAACCGCGGCCCAGAAGCCGTTCGGGGAGCGATTCCTTTTCCTCCTTCGGGCCGTGCTTTTCTTCGTGGCGCCGCCTGCGGCCCTCTTTCATCTGCGCCATCCGCCCCGACAGCAGAGCCCAGCCGACGATCGCGAAGATCGCACCGAGGACGAGGTCCTCGACCGGGCTGAGGGTCTTTTTGCCCGATTCCACCCCGCCGTCGCCGTTCAGCGAGAAGACGATCGCGAGGCCGAGGCCGATGCTGGTGAGGTAGGCGCCGAGGAGGTAGCCCGTGACCAGGCGCTTCGGGTCGGGCAGCAGCATCATGATCGTCACCGCCGCCAGCAGCGTCGGATTGAACATCGCCAGCAGCGCCAGCAGGAAGATCGAGAAGACGTCGGACACGGCCGGAATTAATCTCATGCTTGGGCGTCCACCGCAACAAGGACGACCTTCTGACGGCGCGCCCGCCCCGCGCCCTGCACTGGCCGGCGGGCCAGGATTGCGCCGGTCCGTGTAGCCTCCGCGACCGACTTCACGAGCTAGGAGAGGGGAATCATGGGACTTCTGGACGGCAGGGCGGCGATCGTGACCGGCTCGGCACGCGGGATCGGGCGGGCGACCGCCGAGCTGATGGCGGCGGAGGGGGCGCGGGTGCTGATCAACGACCTCGACGCCGACGCCGCGGGACAGGCCGCCTCGGAGATCGATGGCGAGACCGCGGTCTTCGCCGGCGACCTGACCAAGGAGGGTGCCTGCGACGAGCTGGTCGCCACCGGGGTCGAGGCGTTCGGTCAGGTGGACATCGTCGTCAACAACGCCGGCTATACCTGGGACGGGGTCGCCCACAAGGTCACCGACGAGCAGTTCCAGGCGATGCTCGATATCCACACGGTCGTCCCCTTCCGGGTCGCCCGGGCCCTGGCCCCGCACTGGCGCGAGGCGGCCAAGGCCGAGCGCGAGGAGGGCGTCGAGGTCTTCCGCAAGCTGATCAACACCTCCTCCACCACCGGGATGATGGGCAACCCGGGCCAGGTCAACTACGCCGCCGGCAAGGCCGGGGTGGTGGGGATCACCAAGACCCTGGCCAAGGAGTGGGGCCAGTTCAAGATCAACGTCAACGCGGTCGCCTACGGCTTCGTCGAGACTCGCCTCACCGCCGCCAAGGAGGAGGGCGGGGAGATCACCACGCCGACCGGCGAGAAGGTGGAGCTGGGGATCCCCGAGCAGATGCGGGCGATGGCCTCCGCGGTGATCCCGTTGGGGCGCCCGGCCACCCCGGCCGAGGCCGCCGGCCCGGTGATCTTCCTCGCCTCGCCGCTGGCCGACTACGTGCACGGGCAGGTGCTGAACGTGACCGGCGGGATGTTCGGGGGGATGTACACCTGAGGCGGGGCGCGGCCGGCGAGCACGCCGAGCCCTGCTACCTGCGCTACGCCGACCAGCTCTGGCCGGTCACCAACCGGCTGGCAGGCGCCCACACCGCCCTCTACCGCAGGACGGGCGGGCGCCTCGGCGCGCGGGTCCCGGGTGGCCGGGGGCGGCTGCTCCTGCTCGACCACGTCGGCGCCAGGAGCGCCGCCCTGCGCACCACCCCACTCCTCTACGTCCCGGACGGAGAGAACCTCGTCGTCGTCGCCTCCAAGGGCGGCTTCCCGAAGCACCCCGCCTGGTTCCACAACCTGCGCGTCAACCCGATCACCTACGTGCAGGTCGGCCCGGAGCGGCGGCGGGTGCGCGCCCGAGTCGCGACGACGGAGGAGCGACCGCACCTCTGGGACCTGGCCGTCGCCGTCTGGCCGGGCTACGAGGACTACCGAGCCCGAACCGACCGCGAGATCCCACTGGTCGTGCTCGAGCCGGCCCGCCGGCCCGAGCGAGTCGGGCCCGCGGGCTGATTCCGAGGCCGGCGGGGACCTGGACAGGGACGGAGGCCCAGTGACGCCGGGCCCCGGACGCCGGCGCCGGGAAGGGATGAGGTCTCAGGAAGCTGTCGCCCATGGAGGAAAGGGACGCGGCCCGAGGAGGCTGGCGCCCATGGCGGAAGGGCCCCAGCCCCCTGAAGCTGTCGCCCGGGAGGGAAAGGGATGCGGCCGTCTCGTCCACGGCCCTGGCAGGCTGTGGCCGTGGCCGAGACGGCCGGGGGTGCGGGGAGCGGGCGGGGGGAGC
>JAFDWO010000058.1 GCA_018268415.1 Actinomycetota bacterium
GCGGGGGAAGGTCCCCTCCTCCTCGGCCGCCGCCGCCCGGGGCGCCAGCTCCTCGCGCGCCACGGTGCGGGCGAGGGCGAGGATCTCCTCGGCCTCGGGGGTGGGGAGGTTGCGCTCGGCGGGCATCGACCGCGGAGGCTTTCACACGCGCGCCCGACACGGCAGGCCGAGCCCTCCCGAACGCCGCGGGGGGCGCGACGGGCTCCGACGCTCGCTGAGTTGGGGGCGCCATGGCGCCCCCAACTCAGCGAGCGATCGACCCTAAACGTCAGCCGTCGCCGGGCTCCAGCCGATCGCGGGGGCGACGTGCTCGGCGATGTTGCGCAGGAGCTCGGCGTTGTAGTCGACGCCGAGCTGGTTCGGGACCGTCATCAGGACGGTGTCGGCGAGGGCGACGGCGGCGTCCTCGGCGAGTTCGGCGGCGATCCGGTCGGGCTCGCCCGTGTAGGACTTGCCGAAGCGGGCGAGGCCGCCGTCCAGATAGCCGACCGTGTCGCCGCCGCCGGCCTCGCCGCCGAAGTAGGCGTCGTCCATGTCGCTGACGATCGGGATCACGCTGCGGCTGACCGAGATGCGGGGGCGCCGCTCCCAGCCCGCCTCGCGCCAGGCTTCCAGGTACATCCAGATCTGTTCGGCCTGCAACTGGTCGAAGGGGACGCCGGTGTCCTCGGTGAGCAGGGTCGAGCTCATCAGGTTCATGCCCTGGCGGGCGGTCCAGACGCCGGTCTCGCGGGTGCCGGCGCCCCACCAGATGCGGTCGGGCAGGCCCTCGGAGAGGGGCTGGATCGGCAGCCGGCCGATGCCGCCCGCCATCGCCGCGTCGGCCTGGACGACCGGCTCGCCGGCGATCGCGGCCCGAAATTCCTCGGTGTGGCGACGGGCGAGGTCGGCGTCGCTTTCGCCCTCGGCGGGAACGTGACCGAAGGCGCGCGCCCCGTGCAGCGCCGGCTCCGGCGAGCCGCGGCTGATGCCGAGCTGGAGGCGCCCACCGGCGAGGAGGTCGGCGGCCGCGGCGTCCTCGGCCATGTAGAGCGGCGCCTCGTAGCGCATGTCGATCACGCCGGTGCCGATCTCGATGCGGCGCGTCGCCACCCCGATCGCGGCGAGCAGTGGGAACGGCGAGGCGAGCTGGCGCTGGAAGTGGTGGACGCGGACGAAGGCGCCGTCGATGCCGATCTCCTCGGCGGCGACCGCCAGCTCAACGGTCTGGCGCAGGCTGTCGGCAGCGGTCCGCGTCTGCGAACCGGGCGCCCGCGACCAGTGGCCGAAGCTGAGGAAACCGATGCGCTTGCGGTGCGGGGGCTGGTCGTTCACCCGCAGATCGTTGCAGGGAGGTGCCGTCGGCTCGACGGCCCGGCGCATCGTCGCCCCGCCGCGCGGGCGGCGCGACCTGCTCAGCTGCCGTGGACGATGAGGACGCTGCGGTCGCTGTGTTGGGCGACGGCGCTGGAGACGCTGCCCAACACCAGGCGTTTGACGCCGGAGAGGCCGCGGGCGCCGAGCGCGATCAGCGCCGCGTCGTGCTCCTCGGCCGCCTCGACGATCGCGCTCCACACCGGACCGCCCTGGTAGATCGCGGTGGTGGCGTCGAGGCCGAGCCCACGGGCACGTTCAGCCCCCTTGTCGGCGGTCGCCTGCGCGCCTTTCTGCGCCGCGTCGGTCAGCAGTTCCATCGTCTCCGCCTCGACCGGCACGCCGGCGGTGGCGATGAAGGGCACCCGTTCGAGCTCCTCGGAGACGACCAGGACGATCACCTTCCGGGGACCGAACTCCTCGGCGACCTTGTCGATCGCCCCCGCCGCACAATCGGAGCCGTCGTAGGCGATGAGGATCGGGCGGCGCTCGTCGGTCATCGCGCTGAAAGCTACCCGAACCGGGTTGCCGGCCGACCCGGCCGCGGCTCAGCTCGCCGCGGCCCGGGTCACCTCGGACGGGTCGAGCTGGCGGAGCTCGTCCTCGTAGCTGACCGGATGACGGAGCAACCGACCGCTCGGCTCGACCATGTAGCTGCCCATCCGCACCAGCGGCGGCGAGTAGGCGTGGATCGTCACCGCCGGGCCCTCCCCCGCGTGCAGCACCCGGTGGATGTCGGAGGCGGTAAAGCTGAACGAGGTCCCCGCGGCGGCGACCCGACTGAGCGGCTCGTCGACCGGGCGACCCAGCGCCAGCCGATCCTCGCGCACGGTGCCCACGGCGACCGCCACCGCTCCGGCCGAGAGGTCGTGGTCGTGGAAGCCGGTGTCATGGTCGCGCGACCAGCAGAGGAGCCAGACGTCGAGGTGCTCATCACGTGAGAGTTGCGCGTAGGTCCGGTGATGCGGATCGTGGGAGACGTGTTCCGACCAGAGCTCCGGGCGCGCGGCGAACTGGACGGCGACGACCTCCAGCTCGGCACCGGTGAGATCGCGGCCGTACGGCCGCACGATGTCCTCGTGATTCGTGGTCACGCGAGGGCTCCTTTCGGGTCGGGGTTCAAGAGTCGGGACGGGTTGGTGGCGACGAGCGCGCGGCGGAGGTCGGGGTCGAGCCGCGGCCGGCGCGGGTCGACGACGGGGCGGTCGGACCCGTAGACGAGCTGCGCCGTGCCGACCACCTCGGCGACGGCGGCGATCATCCGCGGGCCGTAGGAGGAGGTGTCGTAGAAGACGAGCGGGTCGGGATCCGGCGCGGGGACGCCACGGCGGGCGGAGTAGCGCTCGAGCTGCAGCGGCGCGCCCCCGGCGAGCATCGCGAAGAGCACGCGCAGCCGCGGGTGGGCGCGGCGTCCGGCATGCAGGAAGGCGAACCAGGCCGCCTGCATCTGGGCGACGTAATCGGTGAGCGCGGGCCACCAGTGCGGGAGGTGGGCGGCGTCGGGGGTCGGGACGCCGCCCACCGGTCCCGGGTGGATGAAGAGCGGCGCGCCCCGCAGCTCGAGGCGGACGAGCAGCGGCCCCAATCGCGCGACCGCCGCGGGGTCGACCAACGCCGCGGCAGGCAGCGAGATCCCGACGCAGCCGCGGTCGATGGCCGCGTCCACGGTGGTGGGATCGAGCTCCGGCCCGGCCAACGGCACCGCACCCCAGCCGCCGAACTCCGGCGGCAGCACCTCGATGCCGTGGTGGTGGGCCTCGATCAGCGCGACCGCATCCTCGGCGGGCAGCGTCTCGATCCCAAGCGCGGTCGAGAGCGCGACCAGGGCCCCGTCGATCCCGTCCTCCCCCAGCTCCGCGCGGCGCGACTCGACGTCGGTGGCCGCGAAGGTGAGGACGCTGTCGGGCTCGGCGGCGAGCCTGAAGGTCCAGCCGTCCCGGCGCCGGACCAGCATCGGAGGCTCCGTCCGCCGCGCGAGCGCCTCGACCAGCGCCTCGCCGAGCAGGTGCTGGTGCACGTCGATGGTCCGGATCGGGCTCGCGTTCAACATTCTTGTCTAAGCCTATCAAGAATATCGACTTAGCTCGTAAACGTTCCTCAACAGCCCCGTGTTGACGGGCCGAAAACTCAAGCCTGGCTTGAGTTTTCGGCCCGTCAACATCGGATATAAGGAGGGATGCCTACGCCTTGGCCTCTCGCTCCGGTCACGGATGACGAGCGGGCGGCTTACGCGGACGCGGAGGGCGGCCGTTCTGGCTCGCAGGGTTGCCGGCGCGCGGGTCGCGCTCGACCTCGTCGACGGTCGCGACACGGAGGCGACCCGAAGCCGCTACGTGCGCCGCAAGCCGCTCCCCTTTCCGCCCGGGCCCCTGCGCAGCGCCGTGATCCAGCTGACGCGCAACCGCCTCGCCGCCGCCGACCGACGCGACGGGAGGCGCGGCATCTGGCTCGGGCTGCTCGACCGGCTCGGGCTCGGCTTCGATAGCTGAAGCACGTCCCAGGCCCCCCTCCCGGGGGACCTGAACCCCCTGGCCGGCCCACTACGTGCCGCTTAGGATGCGGCGATGCGCCCCCTCCGCTCGCTCCCCGTCCTGGCCATCACCGCCTGCCTCGTCCTCGCTCTCGGCGCGGGCTCCGCGGCGGCGAAGACGACCGACGCCCAGGTCCTGAAGGGCCTCGAAGCGCTGGTCGCGGCTCCGGGCGGCCCGCCCGGAGCGATCGCCACGCTCCACCGCAACGGCAAGCTGACCACGCTCAGCACCGGCCAGGCCGACGTGGCCAAGAAGGCGGCGCCGCGCGCCACCGACCACATGCGGATCGCCAGCGTCGCCAAGGCCTTCAGCGGCGCGGTGGCCCTCAACCTCGTGCGGTCCGGGCAGTTGAGCCTCGACGACACGATCGAAAAGGTGCTGCCGACGCTGCCCAAGGCTTGGGGCAAGGTGACCCTGCGCGAGCTCCTCAACCACACCAGCGGCGTCCCCGACTACACGAAGGCGAAGGGCTTCGAAGAACAGGCGGTGACGAAGCCGCGCGCCTACGTCGCGCCGAAGACCGTGATCAGCTGGGTGGAAGATGATCCGCTGGTGTTCAAGCCCGAGACCAAGTACGAGTACTCGAACACCGACAACATCATCGTCGGGCTGATGGTCGAAGCGGTGACCAAGGAGAGCTACACGAGCGCGCTGCAGAAGATCGTCCTCGGGCCGGCGAAGCTGACCCAGACCTCCCTGCCGACGAAGATCAAGATTCCGTCGCCGTTCATCCACGGGTATGAAACGACGCCCGGCGCGGCGCCCCAGGATAGGTCTGAATTCCTCAATCCCTCCGGCGCGTGGGCATCGGGCGCGATCATCTCTACGCCGCAAAATCTCAACGCCTTCATCCGGGCCGACCTCGGCCTCAAGTTCTTCGACAAGGCCGAGCAGGAACAGCAGATGCGCTGGTGGCCGGGGGGCGAATCGAGTCCGCCGGGACCGGGCAAGAACTCGGCCGGCCTGGCGCTCTTCCGCTATCAGACGAAGTGCGGGACGGTCTACGGTCACACCGGCAACTTCCCGGGCTACACCCAGTTCGCCGCCGCAACCGCCGACGGCAGCGCCGCGGTGACCATGTCGCTGAACATCCCGGCGCCGAAGGGCAAGCTGCTCGCCCAGCTGCGCCAGGTGCAGACCGAAGCGGTCTGCGACCTTTTCGGCAGGTAGCCGCGACGCGGCGCGGCCGCCTCACCCTTGCGCGGGCACGCCGCGCGGACGTATGGTGGGTGGCGGTCTTGGGAAGGTCGGGCGTCGGGCGTGGGAGCTCGGCACGGGGGCCGACCCCCGGAACCTGAGGAGGGAATCGTGAGGAGTCGTTTCACCTTCGTCGCCGCGTCCACGGCATGCCTGGTCGCCGCGCTGTGCCTGGCCGGGTCGGCGACCGCCGGATCGCACCACCGCGACGGCCACCACCATCCCCCTCACCATCACCCCGGCGGCGGGCACCCGCTGCCGGAAAAACTGCCGCCGATCGACATGGGCGAAGCCGAAAGCTGCGACTTCATCGCCGATCCGGGCAACGAACTCTGCATGCTGCCCTTCCCCGACAACTACTACACGGTCGCCGACCCCACGAGCGCCACCGGCCGGCGGGTCGACTTCAAGGACGCCGGGATGCCCGCCAACGTGCTCGGCGAAGGAATCGAAGCGGCCCCTTACAACCAGAGCGACGGGTTCAGCCCCGGCTCGGTGATCCTGCTCAAGGTGCCCGGGATCGAGACGGCGGCCGACGTTGCCGCCACCGGCGCGACGCCGATCAACCACCTCGCCGGCTACACCGAACGGAACGCGCCAGTGGTCGTCATCGACACCCAGACCGGCAGGCGTTGGCCGATCTGGACCGAGATCGACTCGACCGCCGCCAACCCGGCGAAAGCGGTCCTCGAGATCCACCCGGCGGTCAACTTCACTCCTGGCCACCGCTACGTCGTCGCCCTGCGTGACCTCCACAACGCCGCCGGAGAAGAAGTCGAAGCGCCGATCGCCTTCCGCTACTACCGCGACAAGGTCCGCTCCGAACAGCCTCAGATCAACGCACAACGGCCGCGCTTCGAAAGCATCTTCTGGACGCTGAGGAAGGCCGGGATCGGCCGCCACGACCTCTACCTGGCCTGGGACTTCACCGTCGCGAGCACGCAGAACACCACCGGGCGCGAGCTCGCGATGCGGAACGCCGCCTTCGCCCGGCTGGGAGACACGAACCTCGCCGACGGGATCCCGCAGGGCGCCTCGCCCAGCTTCACCGTGACGAGCGTCGAAAACGAACCGGCTCCCGAACAGATCGCGCGCCGCGTGAAAGGGACGTTCGAGGTCCCCTGTTACCTCTTCCCCGACTGCGGCCCGGGTGGTCTGATGCACCTGAACGCGAACGAAGAACCGATCCAGAACGGGACCTGGACGGCGAACTTCGACTGCATCGTGCCCGCGTCGGCGGTCACCGGACCGGGCGGGTCGGCGCGCCCCTCCCTCTACGGGCACGGCCTGTTCGGCACCGGGTCGGAGGTCGGCTCGAGCCCTCAGCGGGAACTGTCGGAGAACCACGACATCGTCCAGTGCGCGACCGATGAGATCGGGATGTCGGAATCCGACGTCGGCCCGACCCTCGCGGCGCTCCAGAACGTCTCCGCCTTCCCGGCGATCCCCGACCGCCTGCAACAGGGGCTCCTCGACGAGCTCTATCTCGGCCGGGCGATGATCAGCCCGAGCGGCTTCACCACCGACGCGGCCTTCCACCAGGACGGCACCTTGCTCACGCCTTCGGTGTTGAACACGCACGAACTGTTCTACAACGGCAACAGCCAGGGCGGGATCATGGGCGGCGCCCTGACCGCGGTGTCGCCGGACTTCACGCGCGCCTCGCTCGGGGTGCCGGCGATGAACTACTCCACGCTCCTGCCGAGGTCCGTCGACTTCGACCAGTTCGCCCAGTTCCTCTACGGCTCCTACCCGAACGAAACGGCGCGGCCGCTGATCCTCGACCTGATGCAGATGCTCTGGGACCGGGGCGAGCCGGACGGCTACGCGAGCCGCATGACCGGGAACCCGCTGCCCGACACGCCGCGCCACCAGGTCCTCCTCGACATCACCTTCGGCGACCACCAGGTGACCAACTACCAGGCCGACGTCGAGGCGCGGACGATCGGCGCCGCGGCGCACCGCCCGGTGCTCTTCCCGGGCCGCTGGCCGAACACCGAAGTGCTCTGGAACGTGCCGACGATCAGCCGCTACCCGTACACCGGCTCGGCCGCCTACTACTGGGACGGCGGGCCGGTGCGGCCGGAACCGGCCGGTCCGAGCGGCACGATCGGCACCGAACCGCCGCCCTACGAAAACCTCCCCAACCGCGTCGGCGAAGATCCGCACGGGCTGCCCCGGGCCACCGCGGCCGAGCAGCAGCTCGTCTCCGACTTCTTCGACGGAGCGATCCTCCACAGCGACGAATGCGGTGGCGGTCCCTGCTACTCGGGGACCTTCACCGGGCCCTAGGACCCAAGGAGGGCGTGTCCGGAGGCACCCCGGCGCCGAGCGCCGGCGCCGGGGTGCCTCCGAGGCTAGCCGCAGATTGCGCCGTCGAGCAGGACCTGGTGGAGCTCGAGGGCGTCGTCGAGGACGACGAGGTCGGCGCGGGCGCCGGGTCGCAGGTGACCCAGGTCGGGGCGACGGGCCATGCGGGCGGGGGCTTCGGTGGCGGCGCGGAGGGCGGTCGCCAGGGGAATGCCGAGGGCGTGGGCGTTGCGGACGGCCACGAGCATCGAGAGGGTCGAGCCCGCGAGGGAGCCGTCGGCGGTGCGGACGGTGCCGCCCTCCGCGTGGATCGGGACGGCCCCGCCGAGGGTGTAGTCGCCGTCGGGGGCACCGGCCGCGGCGACGGCATCGCTGATCAGGACGAGGCGATCGCCGGCGGCGCGCCAGACGGCGCGGACCGTGTCGTCGGCGAGGTGACGACCGTCGACGATCAGGGTGACGAAGACGTCCTCCCGGCCGAGGGCGGCGAAGGCGATGCCGGGGTCGCGTGGGGCCGGGCGGCGCATCGCGTTGAAGAGGTGGGTGACGGCGCTCGCACCATGCTCGAAGGCGCGGTGAGCCGTGGCCGCGTCGGCGTCCGTATGGCCACAGGAGATGGTGACGCCGCGGGCGAGGAGCGCGTCGATCAGCACCGCCGCCCCGGGCAGCTCGGGGGCGAGCGTCACCTGGGACACCGCGCCGCCCGCGAGCAGGGCGTCCATCACGGCGAGGTCGGGCGGGCGGATCGCGCGCGCGTCGTGGGCGCCGGGTCGGGCGGGCGAGATGAAGGGCCCCTCCAGGTGCGCGCCGATCAGCCTCGGCGCCGGGACCGTCCCGCCCGGCGAGCCGTCCGGGGCGCCGCCCACGCCGGGGCGGGTGCCCCCCGCCGACGGCGAGGCGACCGGCGAACCCAGGTCGGCCGGCGGCATCGCGGCAAGCGCGGCAAGCATCGCGTCGAGCGCGGCGGTGACGATCGTCGGTTGGAAGGCGGTCACGCCGGCAGCGAGGAGCGCCGCCCCGGCGACCGCGTAACCGTCTTCCCCCGGCGCCGCGAAGTCGACACCCGCGAAGCCGTTCACCTGCAGGTCGACCAAGCCCGGCGCCGCGATCCTCGACCCGCCGGGCGCGCCGACGCCGACCGCCGCGATGCGCCCGTCGACGACCTCGACGTCACCGTCGACCAGCTCCCCGTCGACCAGCGCCGCCGCGACCCCGAGCCTCATCCGGCCCTCGGTCAGCCGACCGCGACCGGACCCGGTACCAGCACCTCCGGGTCGTGACCGGGACGGACCGCGACGCCCCCGTCGCGGTACCCGCGCAGGCGCTCGGCGGAGGCGAGCTGGACCTCGAGGTCGTCACCGAAGATCGGCAACCGGCCGTCGTCGAGCCCGACGGCGAAGTGGGTGACATCCCCGCCGATGATCAACCCCACGCCGACGCGGACCGACTGGTGGCCGGGGGTGTGGCCCGGCGTCAGGAGGAGCTCGACCGAGCCGTCGCCGAGCAGATCGTGATCGCCGTCGACGAGGACCACCCGGTCGTCGACCCCCTCGTAGTCACGGGGCTGGAAGAAGTTACGGGCGATCGCCTCGGGGTCGCTCCCGGCCTTCCACTCCCGCCGCTGGACGACGATCGGCAACGTCGACGGCAACAGCGCCAGGCCCCCGGCGTGGTCGAAGTGCAGGTGGGTGAGCACGACCATGGTCAGCGAGTCGAGGTCGACCTGACGGTCGATCGCCTCCTCCTGCTCGAGCTCGAAGTACCCGATCGCCTCGGAACCCTCGTAGTGCCGCGTGGCGTCGGCGGCCGCGTCCGGATTGAGGCCGGTGTCGACGAGGATCCGCTCCTCCCCGACCTCGATCAGGTAGGCCGGGACCGGATAGCGCACCCGGCGCCCCATGTCCTCCCCGCGCCGCCAGATCCCGGCGGCCGAGGTGAAGTGCCCGCCGTCGAGCATGGTCACCCGCATGCACCGAGCCTAACCGGCCCGACGGTGGTCTCAGGTGGCGCGGTCGGCGATCAGCGCGGCGACCTCGCGCGGACAGCGCCAGCGGAGGTCGGGGCCCTCACGCAGGTCGTTCGCGTCGAGCATCCGCCCCTCGTGGGCGATCGAGAGCGCCAGCGGCCCGCCGCAGCCACGGTGGCCGACGAGCGCGCGCCGCTCCGAGGCGACGACGGCGACATCCCAGCCGACTCCCTGCCCAACGGCGGCGACGAGCGCGGCGACGACCAGCTCGTCGCCGTGGCGCTCGAGCAGCGCCCGCCCGACGTCGAGGTGCGCGGCGTCGGGCGCCGCGTCCGGGGCCGGCGTCGTGAAGGAGGCGGCGACCTGATCGCCGAGCGCGCGCAGCTGCTCCAGCGGCTCCTCGACCCCGGTCGGCAAGAGGCCGGCCAGCGTCCGCAGGTCGTGGCGGGCGCGGGCCACGTTGACCGGCCCGAGGGCGAGCAGCGTCGACTCCAGCAGCGCCCCCTCGCCGGTGCGTCGCGCGCAGGGCATCAGCGGCGCGCGTACCGCTCGATGACGAGCTGCTCGGTGACCGGCATCGCGATCTCGTCGCGCCGCGGCGCGCGCAGGACGCGGCCGCTCAGCCCTTCGTGGTCGGCCTCGAGCCAGGCCGGGACCCGGGCGCGGTCGGCGGCCGCCTCGCGGGCCGCGGGCGCCACCGGCGAACCCGCCCGCAGGGCGATCGACGCGCCGTCGGGCACGCGCGCCGAGGGGATGTCGAGGCGCCGCCCGTCCACGAGGACGTGCCCGTGGACGACGAACTGACGCGCCTGGCGCCGGGTCGCGGCGAGGCCGAGCCGGAAGACGACGTTGTCGAGGCGCCGCTCGAGCGACTCCAGCAGTGCCTCTCCCGCGGTCGTCTCGTGGCTGCGCCGCGCCCGGTCGACCAGCCGCCGCATCTGGCGCTCGCGCACCCCGTAGGCGATTTTCAGCTTCTGGGACTCGCGCAGCTGGCGGCCGTAGACGCTCTCGCCGCGCCGGCGACGGGCTCCGTGCTGCCCGGGCGGAACCGGGCCGCGCCGCTCCAGCGAGGTCTTGCCGAGCAGCGCGCGCCTGCCCTTGAGGTCGAGCGAGACGCCCTCGCGCCGCTCCAACTTCTCTACTGGTCCGATGTACCGTCCCACGAGTTAGGGCACCCTAACACGCTCCCCGCCTTGGCGCGCCGACGCGCGGCTTTGCCACGATGGAGTCATGGAGGAATCGCGCGACGAGGGCCTTACCGCGTTCATCTGCGCCACCTGCGGCGCCCAGTACCCGCCGTCGGCCGAGCCGCCCGCGGAGTGCGCGATCTGTGCCGACGAGCGCCAGTACGTCGGCTGGGACGGACAACAGTGGACGACGCTCGCGGAGCTGCGGGCCGCGCAGCGGGCCGACGTCCGCGCGGAAGAGCCGGGGCTCACCGGGATCGGCTCGACGCCCGGGTTCGCGATCAGCCAGCGGGCGCTCCTGCTGGAGACCGCGGAGGGCAACCTGCTCTGGGACTGCCTCGCGCCGTTCGACGAGGAGGTGGTCGAGGCGGTGCGGGCGCGCGGCGGCATCGACGCGATCGCGATCTCCCACCCGCACTACTACACGACGATGGTCGACTGGAGCCGCGTCTTCGACGCGCCGATCCACCTCCCGGCCGCCGACCGCCGCTGGGTGACCCGCCCCGACGACGCGATCGAGTTCTGGGACGGCAAGCGCCTCGACCTCTTCGGCGGCCTCACCCTGCTCCGCCTCGGCGGCCACTTCGCGGGCGGCACCGTCCTCCACTGGCCCGCCGGCGCCGGCGGCCGCGGCGCCATCCTCTCCGGCGACATCCTCCAGGTAGTGCCCGATCGTCGCTGGGTCAGCTTCATGCGCTCCTACCCGAACCTCATCCCCCTCCCCGCCGCGAAGGTCGAGGCGATGGCCGCCGCCCTCGAGCCGTGGGACTTCGACCGTATCTACGGTGCCTGGTTCGGCAAAGTCGTCGCCTCCGACGCCCACGACGCCGTCCGCCGCTCCGCCGCCCGCTACGTCAGCGCGATCACCGCGGGCTTCGGCGAGGAGTAACGCCGCGGGCCGGGGCCGCGGGCCGGGGGCGCGAGGGCGCGGCCCCGGCCCGCCATTCCGCGGATCCGCTCACGCAGTGGACGATGCCACCCGCTCCAGCCGCTCCCAGTCGACCTCGCGGAAGTTGTGCATCGGGCAGTACTTCGGCCCACACATCGAGCAGAACTCGGCGGTCTTGAAATAATCGTCGGCAAGGGTCTCGTCGTGCATACGGCGCGCCGTCTCGGGATCGAGGGCGAGCTCGAACTGGCGGTTCCAGTCGAAGCCGAAGCGGGCTTCGGAGAGCTCGCGGTCCCAGGCCGCCGCCCCGCGGTTTCCACGGGCCAGGTCGGCCGCATGGGCGGCGATCCGGTAGGCGATCAGGCCCTGCTTGACGTCCGCGGCATCGGGCAGGCCGAGGTGCTCCTTCGGGGTCACGTAACAGAGCATCGAGGTGCCGTGCCAGCCGACCACGGCGGCGCCGATGGCCGAGGTGATGTGGTCGTACCCGGGCGCGATGTCGGTGACCAGCGGGCCGAGCGTGTAGAAGGGCGCTTCGTGACAAAGGCGCTGCTGTTTGCGCACATTGCGCTCGAGCTGGTCGAGCGGCACGTGGCCGGGCCCCTCGACCATCACCTGGACGTCGTGCTCCCAGGCGCGCTCGGTCAGCTTCCCCAGCATCCGTAGCTCGGCGAACTGCGCCGCGTCGGAGGCATCGGCGATCGATCCCGGCCGCAGTCCGTCGCCGAGGGAGATCGTCACGTCATGCTCACGGCAGATCGCCAGAACCTCGTCGAAGACCTCGTAGAGCGGGTTCTCGCGCTCGTGCTCGACCATCCAGCGGGCGAGGATGCCGCCGCCGCGCGAGACGATCCCGGTCACCCGCCGCCGGCACAGCGGCAGGTGGGCGAGCAGCACGCCCGCGTGGATCGTCATGTAGTCGACACCCTGGCGCGCCTGGTGCTCGATCACCTCCAGCAGCACCGCGGCGCTTAGGTCCTCGATGCGGTCGACGCGCTCCAGCGCCTGGTAGATCGGCACCGTGCCGATCGGCACCGAGGCGGCGGCGACGATCGCCTCGCGCGTCGCGTCGATCCGCTTCCCGGTCGAGAGGTCCATCACCGTGTCGGCGCCCCACCGCTGCGCCAACGCCAACTTCTCCACCTCCTCCGCGGTCCCCGAGGTGGTCGGCGAGGACCCGATATTGGCGTTGATCTTCACCCGCGCGGCGCGGCCGATCGCCATCGGGTCGAGCCGCCCGTGGTGGACGTTTGCGGGGATCACCATCCGCCCCCGCGCCACCTCGTCGCGCACAGCCTCGGGGCCGAGCCCCTCGCGCTCGGCGACCCGCTCCATCGCCGGTGAAATGGTGCCCTTGCGGGCGAGGTTCATCTGCGTCATATCTGCTCCCTTCGCCGGTATGAGCCGGATCAGGTTCGTCGGGTGGTGGCGCTAGGAAGCGCCATCTCAGCCCCTCGGCAGGGACCCCCCGGGATTTGTCTATGTGGCCCGCAGGCTACCCCCTATCGACGAGAGGTCGACTGAGCTACAGTCGACGGAGATCGCCCCAGCGGTGCCAGCAGGACGGGAGATGCCCATGCTTGCCCAGATCGAAGAGCGGTTCGAAGGACCGCTGACCATCGAACGGACCAGATACGGAGACAACGTCGTCGTTCTCTCCCTGGCCGGTGAATTGGACCTCGCCGCGGCGCCCGCCGTCTGGGACGCCCTCGAGCCGGTGCTCCAGGAACCGAGTGCGATCCTGGTCCTCGACCTGAGCGAGCTCGAGCTGATCGACTCCAGCGGCATCGCGCTCCTCTACCGCCTCGCCGAAGCGCGCACCGACCGCGAATCGCTGCGCCTGCTGCCGAGCCGGCACGCGGGCGTGAACAAAGTGCTCAAGCTGACCGACGTGAGCACGATCATCACGATCGTCGCCCCCTGAATCCGGCCTCGGCGGGGCCGCGGGCTGGACGACGTCGGCCCGATGTGCTTGAGTTCCGCGTCTGCCTAGTCCTCGGTTCACGGAAACCGGGGAGCGGGGGAACCACCGGCCGATCGGCCTGGGGCGAATCGTCTTCCACGACGTAGCGCACGTTGAGCGCGAGCCCGTCAGCTCACCTCGCAGGCACGTCAACGAATGGAACGAGGTCAGATGAATCCCCAGACGAGTGCCCGGCGAGGCGGCCGGGGCGGTCGCCGATCCGTGGCGCTCCTCGCCGCCGCGGTCGTGCTGCTCCTGGCGCCGGCGAGCGTGACTTCCGCCGCCGCCGCGGTGACAGGCGGCGCCGCGTCGATCGCCCCGACCACCACCGAAACTGCTGCTCCCCCCGCGACCACGGAAGCTCCGGCCACGGAAGCTCCGGCCGCCGGAGCCCCGACGAGCACCGCAACCGCGGAACCGGTGGCGAAGCTCACCCGGGCGCAGGTCAAGCGCCTACAGCTGAAGCTCCGGGTCGCCCCGGCCGACGGCGTCCTCGGCCCGCGCACCCGCGCCGCGCTGCGCCGCTTCCAGGCCCGGCACCACCTCACCGCCGACGGGCGCCCGCACCCCCGCGTCCTCGCCCTCCTGCGGATCCCGGTCCGGACGCCGAGCACCACGGTGACCGCGGCGACCCCCGCCCCGGCCAACGTCCTGCCCGCGATCGAAGCCGCCCGCGGCGCCATCGGCGCCGCCTACGCCTCGGGCGGCAACGGCCCCTCCGCCTACGACTGCTCCGGGTTGACCACCTACGCCTTCGGCCAGGCGGGGATCACCCTGCCCCGCACCAGCTACGCCCAGTTCGAAGTCGGCACGGAAGTCCCCCTCACCGAAATCCAGGCAGGCGACCTCGTCTTCTTCGACACCGCCGGCGCGGGCGCCTCGCACGTCGGCATCGCCACCGGCCCGGAAACGGCGATCTCGGCAACGACCCATGGCGTGATGGAACACCCGATCACCACCGGCTACTGGGGCGAACACCTGATCGGCGCCCGCCGCGTCGCCTAGAGAAACGGCCCACGGCGCGGTTCTCCCCGGGCGAGCGCCGCGACCGCCCTCAAGCCGACGTCCCCGGGAAAGATGAGCCTCGGGAAGCCGGCGCCCGGGAAGGGATGGGGCCCTTTCAAGTGGCGCCGAGGAAAGGGATGCGCCCCTGAAGCTGTCGCCGGGGAAGTAACGGGCCGGGTAGCCCGGCGCCGGGGAAAGGGATCGGGCCCATGAAGCTGTCGCCCGGGGAAAGGATGGGGGCGGGGGAAGGCCACCGCCGCTTCAAGCCGGCGCCCGGGAAGGGCCCCGGCCCCTCTCAAGCCGTCGCCCGGGGAGGGATGGGGCCTGGTGAAGCTGGCGCCCGGGGAGGGATGGGGCCTGGGTGAGCTGCCGCCCCGAAAGGACCCCGGCCCCCTCGAGCTGCCGCCCGCAGGCGAAAGGGCCCGGCCCCCTCGAGCTGTCGCCCATGGCGGAAAGGGATGCGGCCGTCTCGTCCACGGCCCGGGCAGGCTGTGGCCGTGGCCGAGACGGCCGGGTATGAAAGCGGTGGAGGAAGGCCCACGTGAAACCCACGGGAGCGCCACGGATCCGTGACGGATCCGCCACCGAACCGGAACCTCGTCACGGAGACGTAGGGAACTCCACGCCTCCTCCCGTGTTGTCCAACCGTCACGGACGCGCTGCGTGGGTTTTCCACCGTATAGGGGGGTCAAAGCACGCAGCGCGTTCCCGGGCCCTCTTTTCGGGCCCGGGAACGGACCGAAGGTTGCGGAAAGGGTGACGTTCCCGGCATCCTCGTCACCGATCGGGGCCAGGTGTGGCCTCTCCCGCACGGACCCGTCACGGAGGTCCGACCTCCTCCCATCCCTGTGTCCCCCCTCA
>JAFDWO010000059.1 GCA_018268415.1 Actinomycetota bacterium
CCGTGCCATGGGCCGGGTGATCCACGCAGGGCTCCGGGCCGCTGCATGAGTTGACCGTGCCCTGGCACGGTCAACTCATGCAGCGCGTCGGTGACTGTTGGACAACACGGGAGGAAGTGTGGAGTTCCCGACGTCTCCGTCACGAGGTCGGACCTCGGTGACGGAGCCGTGGCACTCCCGTGAGTCTCCGTGGTACTCCCGTGACGGACCTATGGCGCTCTCCCGAGCCTCCCGCCGGCCTTCCACCGTCGCCTCCATACCCGGCCGTCCCGGCCACGGCCACAGCCTGCCCGGGCCGTGGACGGGACGGCCGCATCCCTTTCCCCTCGGGCGACAGCTTCCCGAGGCCCCATCCCTTCCCGGGCGCCGGCCGGGGCGGATGGGCCGGCTTCATCCGTCGGGTCCCTGGAATCCCGAAAATCAACGCGCCATCGGTCCTGCAGCGTCCGCAGCAATCGGTAAAGCTGGGTTAAGCAGCCGCCGATAACGGGGTTGCGTCCCAACCGATTTCGAAAGGAAATCAAGTGCCCCTCGCAGACATAACTTTCGGCGAACTGCTCCTTGTAGTAGCCGAGATCTTCCTCTTCGTGGTCTGGATCTGGATCCTCTTCACGATCATCACCGACCTCTTCCGCGACCACGAAATGTCCGGGTGGGCGAAGGCGATCTGGATCCTCTTCCTCGTATTCATCCCCTTCCTGACCGGGCTGGTCTACCTGATCGCCCGCGGCTCGGGGATGCGCGATCGGGCGATCAAAGCCCAGAGCGACGCGAAAAAACATTTCGACGAATACGTGCGGGAACAGGCTCACACCTCGCCCGCAGACGAGCTCCACAAACTGAACGAATTGCGCGAAAAAGGCGCGCTCAGCCAGGAGGAGTTCGACCAGGCGAAGGCGAAGCTGCTCGGCTGAGCATCGGGACGCAAAGGGTGTGACGGGGCGGAAGCGCCGCCCCGTCGCCCTCTACATAGGTTTCAAAAGTCCTGCAAACGCGCCTGTTCTGCAACGTAGATTGCAAATTATGGGCAACTGGGGGGTGCGGCGGAGTCTCTTCGCTAGCCTGCGCGACCGCGGTCGAGTTCCTGTGTTTCACCACTCGACCCGATCTCGATGCGGACCCCCTCCAACCACACCGATCCCCGTCGCGCCCACCGTCGTCGTGCGCTCAGCCTCGGCGCCGTCCTCCTGGCGGCGCTCTGCACGTCGGCGCTGCTGCTCCAGGCAACGGCCCCTGCCGCCACCCTGCAGGAAAAACGTGACGCGACCCAGTCGAAGCTGAACGAAGTCGAAGCGAACACCAGTGCGCTCGCCGGCACGATCGCCGCCGAAAATGCCGAAATCGACACGATGATCGGCGAAGTCTCCGCCTTGCGGCAGAAGCAGGAAGCGGTCGAGGCGCAGCTGGCAGCCAAGGAAGAAGAACTTGAAGCCGCGACCAAGGCGCTGCGCGAAGAACGCGAACACCTGGTCGAAGTCCGCGGGCAGCTGAACCGCGCCCTCGGCGCGCTGCGCGAACGGCTGATCGCGATCTACGAGTCCGGTTCGCCGAACGTCCTCAACGCGATCCTCGAATCCGAAGACTGGTCGTCGATGGCGGCACAGACCGAATACCTGAACCGGATCCAGAGCTACGACAACGCGGTGGTCGGCCGGGTCAAGTCGCTGCGCAACGAAGTGCGCGACGCGGTCGGTCGGCTGACCTCGACCCGCGAACGGATCCAGGGTGCGCGTGACTCGATCGCGGCCACGGAGGCCGAAGTCGTCGCCGCCAAGGAAGCGGCCGAGGCGCGCTTCGCCGAACTGAAGGCGGCGCAGGCCCAGCGCCGCGAAACGATGAACGCGCTCGAGTCGAAAGAACAGGCGCTGAGCGACAACCTCGCCTCGATCTCCGAACAGATCGCGGCCCAGCGCGCCCAGGCGGCGGCGGAAGCGTCGGCGGCCTCCGGCGTGGTCTCCGAAGCGGCGGGCGAATTCCCGGCGCCGCTGAACGCCGGCGAATCGGCGGGCTTCATCTCCGAATCGGAAGCGAGCGCCCCCGAATCGGCGCCGGAACAGGTGAAGGGTGCGATCGCCGCGGCGAACGCGATCGCGATGACCCCGTACATCTGGGGCGGGGGCCACGGCTCCTTCGAATCGTCGGGCTACGACTGCTCGGGCGCCGTCTCCTACGCCCTGCACGGCGGCGGACTGTTGGAAAGCCCGCTCGACTCGACCGGCCTGGAGACCTGGGGCGAAGCCGGCCCCGGCCGGTGGATCACCGTGTACGCCAACGCCGAACACGCCTGGATGATCATCGCCGGGCTCGCCTTCGACACGGTCGGTGGCCCAGGCCCGCGCTGGCACAGCTCGCCGGTGGACAGCCCGGAAGGGTTCATCGTCCGCCATCCGCCTGGTCTGTAGGCGGCCCCGGTAGGCTCGCCGAGCCTTGGAACCGATCTCTTACCTGCAGGCGATCGTCCTCGGAGCCTTGCAGGGGCTCTCGGAGCCGTTCCCCGTCTCCAGCCTCGGCCACGCGGTGCTGCTGCCGAAGCTGCTCGGCTGGGACATCCACCAGAACGACGATTACTTCCTCTCCTTCCTGGTCGCCACCCACTGCGCGACGGCGCTGGTCCTCTTCATCTACTTCTTCGAGGACTGGAAGCGGATCTGGTTCGGCTTCCTCCGTTCGGTGAAAGGGCGGGCGACGCCGCGCGACCTCGACGCGCGCCTGGCCTGGGTGCTCATCGTCGGCACGATCCCGGCCGGGATCCTCGGCCTCGCGCTCGAGCACAAGCTGCGCACCTTGTTCGCCTCGCCCACCTCGGCGGCGATCTTCCTCACCGTCAACGGCGTCCTGCTGCTCGCGGTGGAGCGCTTCCGGCGCCGGCCGCCACGCCCCGGGGACGGGGAGGGGGACGGTGACGTGCGGATCGCCAAGATGGGCTTCCGCCAGGCTCTCGGGATCGGCTCGGCACAGGCACTGGCGCTGATCCCGGGCATCTCGCGCTCCGGTGTGACGATGGGCGGCGGCCTCCTCGCCGGCCTTTCCAACGAGGACGCCGCCCGTTACGCCTTCCTGCTGGCGACGCCGATCATCGGCGCAGCGGGCCTGCTGAAGCTGCCCGAGCTCCTCGGCCCGACCGGGAACGGCGTCCGCGGCCAGGCCCTGGTCGGGGCGATCGCCGCCGCCCTCACCACGTGGGCCGCGGTCAAGTTCCTGCTCCGTTATTTCGAGACGAACCGCCTCAGCCCGTTCGGCGTCTACTGCATCTGTGCGGGCCTCTTCTGCCTCCTCGTCTTCACGGTCTGACCCTGCGTCGACGGGCCTAGAAGCGCTGACGTAGGGAGCTTTTCGGCCGTCAACATCGAGCGGATTGCAACTTTCCACTTGCGGGTACTTCACTGGGTTGGGATTACCCATCGAGGGAAGGAGCATCCATGGAGTCTGCATCTGTGCCGAGGGTCCGGCCACCGATTGCCGACGAACCGGTCGAGTCGAGCCGCGACGGCTGGTCTCCGGCCGATCCGGGACCGCTGGGGCTTGCCGGATTCGCCTTGACGACCTTCGTCCTCAGCATGTTCAACGCCGGGCTGGTCAGCAAAGCCGGTGAGCCGGTGGTCCTCGGCGTGGCGCTTGCCTACGGCGGGCTCGCCCAGTTCGCGGCCGGGATGTGGGAGTTCCGCACGGGCAACACGTTCGGCGCGGTCGCCTTCACCTCCTACGGGGCGTTCTGGGTGTCCTTCTGGGCTTTCGTCACCTTCTTCGCCAAAGACATCCCGGCCGAACACGCTGCCGCCGCGGTCGGGCTATTCCTGATCGCGTGGGGGATCTTCACCACCTACATGTTCTTCGCCAGCCTGCGGACGACCGCCGCCGTCGCGCTCGTCTTCATCCTGCTGGCGATCACCTTCTTCCTCCTCGGGATCGGCGAATCGAACGAATCGAAGGGACTGGTGGAAGTCGGTGGTTGGGCGGGCATCCTGACTGCGGCCGCCGCCTGGTACGCGTCGTTTGCGGCGGTGATCAACTCCACCTTCCGTAAATCGGTGTTGCCCGTATTCCCGCTGGGCAGATAGGCAGACGGAGAGGGGATCGCGATGTCAACCGACGCAGGAGCGGCGGGAGCCGACTCGAGCATCGAGCGTGAGCTCGAGCGCATGTTGGAGATCGAGAAGTTCCCGCCGCCCGCCGGGTTCAGCGCGAGCGCGAACTGGTCGGACCCGGCCATCTACGAGGAGGCGGCCACCGACCCCGTGGGGTGGTGGACGGAGCGCTCCAAGAAACTGCTCGACTGGGACGTCGAGCCGACCGCCGGCCTGAACGACTCCGACCCGCCCTTCTACAAGTGGTTCGAGGACGGGCGGATCAACGCGTCGGCCCAGTGCCTGGACCGCCACGTCGCCGCCGGTCGCGGCGAGCGGGTCGCCTACCACTGGCGCGGCGAGCAGGGCGAGCGGCGCGACATCACCTACGCCGACCTCTACCGGGACGTGCAGCGTCTGGCCAACGCGCTGAAGGGACTCGGCGTGCGCAAGGGCGACGTGGTCGGGATCTACCTGCCGATGATCCCCGAGGTCGCCGTGTCGATGTTGGCCTGCGCCCGGATCGGCGCCGTCCACAACGTCGTCTTCGGTGGCTTCAGCGCGGAGGCGGTGCGCGAGCGGATGGAATTCGCCGAGGCGAAGGCTTTGATCACCGTCGACGGGGCGCGGCGCAAAGGGAAAACCGCCCCGATCAAGGAGCAGGTCGACGAGCAGATGGGGGGCGTCGGCTCGCTGGCGACGATCGTCGTCGTCCGCTCGACCGGGATCGAGTGTCCGATGACCGAGGGTCGTGACGTCTTCTACGACGAGGTGATGGAGGCCGCCGACCCGGAGTGTCCGGCCGAGCCGATGGAGGCCGAGCACCCGCTCTTCATCCTCTACACGAGCGGGTCGACGGCCAAGCCCAAGGGCATCCTCCACACCACCGGCGGCTACCTGACCGGGGTTACCGCCACGCATAAGTACGTCTTCGACCTGAAGCCCGACGAGGACATCTGGTGGTGTGCCGCGGACGTCGGCTGGGTCACCGGCCACTCCTACATCGTCTACGGGCCGCTGGCCAACGGCGCCACCTCGGTGATGTGGGAGGGGGCGCCGGACTATCCCCACCAGGGCATCTGGTGGGAGATCGCCCAGGACTACAAGGCGACGATCATCTACGCGGCCCCGACCGCGATCCGCACCTTCATCAAATGGGGCGCCGAGATCCCGGAGAAGTACGACCTCTCCTCGCTGCGACTGCTCGGCACCGTCGGCGAGCCGATCAACCCGAAGGCGTGGCTCTGGTACCACCAGGTGATCGGGGGAGGGCGCTGCCCGATCGTCGACACCTGGTGGCAGACGGAGACCGGCGCGATCATGATCACGCCGCTGCCCGGCATCACGGTGACGAAGCCGGGGTCGGCTACCACCGCCTTCCCGGGTGTCTCGGCCGAGGTCGTCGACGAGCGGGAGGGGAAGCCGGTTGAGGAAGGTCAGGGGCTGCTGATGCTGGAGCAACCCTGGCCGAGCATGCTCCGCACTCTCTACAAGGAGGATGACCGGTTCGTCGAGACCTACTTCTCGAGGTTCGGGCGGGACCGCTACCTTGTCGGCGACGCGGCGCGCCGTGATCGCGACGGCTACTTCTGGGTGATCGGCAGGATCGACGACGTCGTCAACGTCTCCGGCCACCGGCTCTCGACCGCGGAAGTCGAGTCGGCGATCGTTGCGCACCCCGACGTCGCGGAGGCGGCGGTGATCGGACAGTCCGACGAGGACACCGGCCAGGCGATCTGTGCCTTCGTCACCCTGCGGGGCGGGAACGAGCCCTCGGAGGAGGTCGAGGAGGGGATCCGCGACACGGTCGCGACCCGGATCGGCAAATTTGCCCGCCCGAAGCGGATCGTCTGGGCCGACGACCTGCCCAAGACCCGCTCCGGCAAGATCATGCGCCGCCTGCTGCGAGACATCGCCGAGGGTCGGGCGCTGGGGGACGTGACGACGCTGCGTGATCCCGGCGTGATGCAGGAACTGGAAGCTAAGATCGCGGAGGAAGCTGCCGACGAAAGCTAGTCAAGCGCCCTTGCCCGAGTGTCCGAGCGCCGCCGATGCAGATAATCAGCCGTACCGTCTCCATCCTCGAGGAGGTGGCTCGGCGGCCCGACGGCGGGGGGCTCGTCGAGATCGCCAACGCCACCTCGCTGCCGGCGGCGACGTGTCACCGGTTGCTGGCGGCTTTGGCCGAGGACGAGCTGGTCCAGCGTGACCCGCTGACCCGTCGCTACAGCGTCGGTCCGGGGCTGGTGCAGCTTGCCGGGATGGTGACCCAGATCGGCCGCGGCGCCTCGATCGAAGCGGGGATGACGGCGCTGCGCGACCGCTGGCGCGAGTGCTTCTTCCTCGCCTCGGTGGTCGACGACGCGATCATCTGCGTGCGCTCGCTGCCGACCGTCGACGCCAACCGGATGACGGTGACGGTGCCGCTCGGGCAGCCGATGGCGCCGAACGTGGCCGGGTCGGGGAAGGCGATCCTCGCCAACGTCCCCCCGGCGCAGCGGGAACGGCTGGTCGCCGCCGGCGGTGGCATGGCACGGTTGACCGAGAACTCGATAGTCGACGAGGAGGACTTCGAGTCGGAGATGGTGCGGATTCGTGAACGCGGCTACGCGATCTGCGACGAGGAGTCGGAGATCGGTGCCGCCACGGTGGCCGTGCCGATCGTCCTGCCGGGGGGGGAGGTGCGGAGCGCCTTGGCGGCGATCGGACCGCGCGACCGGATCATCGAGCTCGCCGATGACGGCATGATCGAGGACATGACCCGCACGGCCGAGGTGATCGCCGGGCTCGAGCAGGGGACGATCGTCGACGCGCTGGTGCCGGGGCTCTAGCCGGGGCCGGTCCGCCCGGAGGCGACCTCGGCGCGTTCGCGCTGGCGGGCGAGCGCCTCGACGGCCAACTGGAGCGACTGGAGCTGTTCCTGGACGTTGCGCAGTTCGCGCAGCGCGAGCTCCTCCGGGGGGATCTCGCCGTCGCCCAGCTCTTCCTCGATCTGGGTCAGGTCGGGGGCGAGGAAGCGTTGGGCGAAGCCGCCGGTGAGGAGGGCGACGAAGGCGATGCCGATCAGCAGGATGCAGGTGGAGACGATCTGGCCGCCGGTCGTGGTCGGGTAGATGTTCGAGCCGAGCGTGGTCATCGTGGTGATCGCCCAGTAGGTGGTCTGCCAGAAGGTGAGGTCCTGGGAGTGCTTCTCGAAGGCACCGAAGACGGCGCCGCCGCCGATGACGGTCAGCAGGGCGAGCAAGGCGGAATAGCGGAGGCCACGCAGGGAGAAGACCTCGCGGGAGAGCTGGGCGAGCCGCAGCAGCCGCACCAGGCGCAGGAGGCGGAGGGCCCGCAGGCTCTGCAGACCGGCGGGCAGGATCGGTGGGGTGAGGATGCAGATCACCAGGTCGAGCGGGTTGTGCCGGAGCCAGGTCCGACGGTCGGGGACGACTGCGAGCATCACCAGCAGCTCGGCGAGGAAGGCGAGGTAGGTGATCCAGTTGAGCGCCAGGGCGATCGTCCCCAGCGCCCCGCCCGGATGCGACTCCGACAGCGCCACGCTGGGGATGACCAGCGCCGCGGCGACAAGCATCGGCGTCGCCATGCGTTCGGCGACCCGCGTGCTGCGCTCGTCCATCCCGGGCTTGTAGATGGGTGTCTGCTTTGTGACCGAGTCCACCCCGCCCAATTCGACAAGTGCCACCTTGGCCCCTCTCTGTGCCAACTCTGTGACATCGCTTGAAGTCGGGCGGTGGGTGTGGTTCCGTGGACGGGCGAGGGCGAAGGAGCAGCGAAAAGACGAGACGCTTCGGCAGTACCGAGAGCGATCAGCGTCGTGACCGTTGCCGAGGTTCGGGCGGGCTATCTGAAGGCGGGCTGGGGGAAGTCGGAGGGTGTCGCGCGCCGAACGAAAGCTCGCGCGCTATCAGCCCCTCTTGATTGATGATCCGCACCTGAACGAGTGGGCTCGACTTTCTACCGCCGCTCGCGCCTCCGGAGTGGCGCTGAGCGAGAACGATCTTTGGGTCGCCGCGACGGCGGCAGTCCGAGCTGGACGCTGGTCACCTGCGACCGGGACCACTTGCGGATCGCACGCGATCTGCCGGTCGAAGTTGTCTACCTCCAGCCGCGCGTCCAGGGGCTTAATCCGCCTCGGCGGTGGCCGCTCCGTCTTTGCCCAGTGCGACGTGGGCGCGGCTGTCGGAGGTGCGGACCAGGACGAGGGTGGCGAGCAGGCCGAGGATGGCGAAGCCGGCGCCGACCGCGAAGGCGGCCTGGAAGCCTTCGACCAGGGTGTCCGGGGTTTCGGTCGAACCGACGACTGAGTTGGCGACGGCCGCGAGGATCGCGAGGCCGAGGGCGCCGCCGACCTGTTGGGAGGTGTTGATCAAGCCGGAGGCGAGGCCTTGCTCGCGGTCTTCGATGCCCGAGACGGCGGCGATCGTCACCGGGACGAAGGCGAAGCCGAGGCCGAGCGCGGCGAGGAGCGAGGGGCCGAGGATGTCGCCGAGGAAGGTGCCGTCGACGTTGATCTGGGTGAACCAGAGGAGGCCGAGCGCGATGCAAGCCATGCCGATCGCGAGGATCGGCTTGAAGCCGACCCTGGTGACCAGGCCTGACGCGATCCCGGCCGAGAGGATGATCGTGACCGCCAGCGGCAGGTAGGAGACACCGGCCTTGATCGGGCTGTACCCGAGGATCTGCTGCATGTAGAGCGAGATGAAATAGAACATCGAGAAGAGGCTGGCGCCGACCAGGATGCCGACCACGTTGGCGCCGGTGACGGTGCGGACGCGGAAGATCGAGAAGGGGACGAGCGGCGCCCGCGAACGCAGCTCGATCGCGACGAACGCGGCGAGCAGGAGCAGCGCGGCGACGATCGTGCCGATCGTCTGGAAGGAGCCCCATCCCGCCGATTCGGCGTCGAGCAGGGCGAAGACGAGGGCCGAGAGGCCGAGCGTGATGGTGGTCGCGCCGGCGATGTCGAAGTGCCGCGTGTCGGTTTCCGCTTTCGTCTCCGCGATCAGGGCCGGGGCGATCGCCGCGGCGGCGATGCCGATCGGCACGTTCACCCAGAGCACCCATTCCCAGCCGACGTATTCGGTGAGGACGCCGCCGAGGAGCACCCCGGCCGCCCCGCCGGATCCCGCCACCGCGCCCCAGACCCCGAGCGCTTTGTTGCGCTCGGCGCCGTCTTTGAAGGTGACGGCGACGATCGAGAGCGCCGCCGGGGAGAGGATCGCGCCGCCCAGTCCCTGTACCGCTCGCGCCGCGATCAGCTGGCCCGAGCTCGCGGCGAGGCCGCCGGCCAGGGAGGCGAGCGCGAAGAGGACCAGACCCGCCATGAAGAGCCGCCGCCGGCCGAGCAGGTCGGCTAGCCGTCCGCCCAGCAGCAGGAAGCCGCCGAAGGTCAGCACGTAGGCGTTCACCACCCAGGGCAGGCTGCCCTCGGAGAAGTTGAGCGCGTCCTTGATCGTCGGCAGGGCGACGTTGACGATCGATGCATCGAGGACGACGACGAACTGGGCGACGCAGAGCAGGATCAGGGCGATCCAGCGTTTGTCGCGAGCTTCGGCGGCGTCGGTCACCTCGCCCACCATAGACCTTGCCGGCCCGAGGAAAGTAGTTTGCTAAGCTAATTATTAAGGCTAACTTTCCCGTGGCAGCCAGAACCCCCGACACCGACCTCACCGACACCGCCGCCCGCTTGCGGAACGCGATCGTGCGCACCTCGCGCGCGCTACGCCAGGAGGCGGCGGGGGAGAGCGGCCTGAGCCCGACCCAGACCGCGGTGCTCGCCAGCATCAGCCGCTCCGGTCCGCTCACCCCGAGCGAGCTCGCCGCGATCGAGCGGGTCAAGCGTCCGACGATGACGCGGACCCTCGCCTGTCTCGAGCGGGAGGGGCTGATCGAGCGCACCCCCGATCCGGCCGACGGCCGCAGCTCCCTGGTCGCCGTGAACGACGCCGGGCGCGAGCGCCTCGCGCGCCTGCGCAGGCGCAAGAGCGCCTACCTGGCCCGCCGCCTGCGCAAGCTCGACCCCGAGGAGGTCGTGATCCTCGCCCGGGCGGCCGAGCTGCTGGATCGCATGCGGGAGGATGAGCAGGGTTGACGACCGCCCTGCGCCGCTCGTTCAACTCCCTCGAGGTACCCAACTACCGTCGTTACTTCGTCGGCCAGGTGATCTCCCTCTCCGGGAACTGGATGCAGAACGTCACCGCGCTGTGGCTGGTGCTTAGCCTGACCAACTCCGGCTTCGCGGTCGGCCTGACCACCGCCCTGCAGTTCCTGCCGATGCTCCTCTTCGGCGCCTACGGCGGCCTGCTCGCCGACCGGCTGCCGAAGCGCCGCCTCCTCCTCGTCACCCAGACGCTGATGATGATCCCGGCCGCCGGCCTCTTCGCCGTCACGGCCTTCGGCGTCGCCCAACCGTGGATGATCTACATCGCAGTGTTTCTCTTCGGCGCGGTCAACAGCGTCGACAACCCGACCCGCCAGAGCTTCGTGATCGAGATGGTCGGCCCGGACCGCCTCGTCAACGCGGTCAGCCTCAACAGCGTGATCATCGAGACGGCCCGCATCGTCGGGCCCGCGATGGCCGGAATCCTGATCGCGACCGTCGGCGTCGTCCCCTGCTTCGGTATCAACCTGCTGACCTTCGTCGCGATGCTCGCCGCGCTCTGGTCGATGAACCCGCGGGCGCTGCAGGCGCCGCCGCCCGCGACCCGCAAGCCGGGCGCGATCCGCGCGGGCCTCCGCCACGTCCGCCGGAACCCCGAACTGGCGGTGCCGCTGGCGCTGATGGCGCTCGTCGGCACGCTCGGCTTCAACTTCCAGGTCGCCCTGCCGCTGCTCACCAGGTTCAGCTTCGGCGGCGACGCGGCGTCCTACGCGGTGCTCGTCTCGGCGATGGGGGTGGGCTCGATCACGGCCGCGCTGGTCAACGGCCACCGCGGCCAGACCGGCGGTGCAGTGATCGCCGCCGCCTCGCTCGCCTTCGGCGTCGCCTCCCTGCTTGCGGCGGTGATGCCCGATCTGGTCCTCGAGGCGATCGTCCTCGCCGCGCTCGGTGGCGCCGCGGTGATCTTCGTCTCCTCGATCAACTCGACGATCCAACTCGCTGTCTCGGCCGAGATGCGCGGCCGGGTGATGGCCCTTTTCTCGATCGTCTTCCTCGGCTCGACGCCGATCGGCGGCCCGCTGACCGGCTGGCTGGCGGAAGCCTACGACCCGCGGCTGACCCTGGTGCTCGCGGGCATCTCCGGCCTCAGCGCCGCCTGGGCCGCGCGCGTGATCTTCACCCGGATGGCCGAGCGGGCGAGCGCTGAGGCCCACCCGCTCGAGGCATCCGTCTAGATCGGCGGGGCCGACCTATTTGACGTAGCCGGCCGATTCCAGGTAGGCGGCGGCGGCTTCCTTCGGGGTCTGTTTTTCGAGTTCGACCCGGGCGTCCAGCTCCTGCATCACTTCCAGGGTGAGACCCTTCTGGACGTTCAGGATGGTCTTTTCGTAGTCCGGACCGGCTTCTTCGGCGGTCTTCTTCTTGGTCAGGAAGATGACGTTGCCGGCCGGGAACACGTGCTTGTCGTCTTCCAGGATCACGAACTTTTCACTCTCCGCCGACAGCTGCGGGTCGGTGGTGAAGAGGATCGAGAGATCCGCCTGGCCCTTTTCCAGCACCGTGTAACGGAGGCTGATGTCGACGGGTTTGAATTCCTTGAATTTCAGCCCGTACAGTTTTTCGAGTCCGGCCAGGCAGTCGATCCGCTGGCGGCACTCGGGTGACCCGTAGAGGCTGAGTTTTTCACTCACGCCTTCGAGGTCGGAGATGGTCTTCAGGTTGTACTTTTCCGCCGTCGTCTTGAGTAGGCCGACCGCGTTGGCGCTGGCGAACGGGGTGGGTTCGAACGCCTCGAGGCCTTCCTTTTCGAGTTCGGCGTTGGCTTTTTCCCACGCTTCGGTGGCGTCGGACGGGACTTCTTCCGGTTCCAGACCGAAGAACGAGGTCAGTGCGGTCGACGCGTACTCCGGGTAACCGGAGATCTGCCCCGCCTTGAGCGTCTTCAGCGCCACGGTTTCGGAGCCGAGGCTGAGGTCACTCGTCGCTTTGTAGCCGGCCGCCCGCAGGGCCTGCGTATAGATTTCGCCGAGGATTTCCTGTTCGGGGAAGTTCTTCGAGCCGATCGTCAGGCTGACTTTGGCGTTTTCCGGATTCGACGTGATCGCTTCCGCGCCGCCGGCGGCTTCTTCGCCTTCCGCGCCCGCTTCTTCGCCCGCTTCTTCCTTGCCGGGCGATTCCGCTTCCGTCGCTTCCGAGGTGGTGTCCGAGCCGCCGCCGCAGGCCGAGATACCGACCGCGAGGGAGAGCGCCGCGATCAGCATTGCCAGTGCCATCAACGGCTTGTAGTTGTTGAACCTCACTGCGTGCCTCCTTGTGGTGTGTTGTGGTGTGACGTGCGGATCACTGGGCCTGCAGGCGCAGGCCCTTGGAGGTGAGTCGCCGCTGCAACCCTGCCAAGGCGAACTCGAAGAGAAGGGCGAGGATCGCGGTGCAGATCGCGCCCGCCAGCACCCCGTTGGTGCCGTAGACGTTTTCGCCGAGGATGAAGTCGCCGAGGGTGACGACGCCGACGAGCGGCGCGATCGTCGCCGTGGCGACGATGTTCACGGTCGAGCCGCGCACGCCGGTCATGATTCCCGGCACCGCCATCGGCAGCTCTACCTTGCGCAGGATCTCGAACTCGGTCATGCCGACCCCGCGCGCCGCGGTCACCGCCGAGCGGTCGGCCTGCCGGACGCCGACGAAGGTGTTGGTGAGGATCGGTGGGATGCCGAGCACCGCCAGCGCGATCGTCAGCACCGGGATGCCGACCCCGATGATCGCGGCGATGAAGGCGATCAGCGCCAGCTCGGGGACCGCCCGCCCGGCGTTACCGATTCCGACCGCGAGCAGTTCGCCGGTCCCCCGGTGACCGAAGTAGAGGCCGACCGGCACCGCGATCACGAATGCCAGGGCCAGGGCCAACAGTGAGACGTAGGTCTGGGTCCAGGCGAGTTCGAGGACCTGTTCGATCCCGCCGACCTTCTTGCCGCCGGTGACGCTCGATTCCTGCTTGGAGAAGATGAATTCGAAGGCGCCGGTGAAGCCGGCGAAGACGGGGTGGGGGAGGGCCGCCAGCACGTTCATCAGACCGCCTCCACCCGGCGCCAGGGGGTTGCGAACCGCTGCACGGTGAGGAACACGACGTCGAACGCCAGCGCCATCAGCATCGCGATGCCGCCGGCGAGGATGATCGCGGTCGGGAAGGTGAGGTTCGCTTCCGAGTAGATCTGCGTGCCGAGCCCGCCCGCGTGGGCGAAGACCGCGAGGGTGGCGATCGCGACCGTGCTCACCGTGGCGATCCGCAGGCCGCCGATGATCTCGGGGATCGCCAGCGGCAGCTCCACCTTCCAGAGGATCTGGCGGTCGGTCAGGCCCATTCCGCGGGCCGCCTGCTTGGCGGACTCGGGCACGTTGGCGAGGCCCTGCATCACGTTGCGGTAGATGATCTGCAGGGTGTAGGCGCTGAGGGCGATGATCGCGGTCTCCCGCCCGCGGCCGGTGATCGGCAGCAGCAGCAGGAAGAAGGCGACGCTGGGGATCGCGAAGAGGATGCCGGTGCCGGCGAGGAGCGGCCACTGCAGCAGGCGGAAGCGGCGGGCGAGCAGGGCGAGGACGAAGGCGATCGCGAAGCCGATCAGCACCGAGATCACGGTCAGTTCGAACTGTTGCAGCGTCGGGGTGCCGTAACGGTGGATGTTTTCCGTTGCCCAGTCCCAGCAGAACAGGTGGTTGGGGCGCGCCTGGCAGGGCAGCGTTTCCCCGGTGCGTTCGTGGATGAAGCCCTTGCCGACTTCGCCCACGGCCGCCAGTGGCGTCGCCGCGAGGCTAGTCACGGGGGCGCTCCACGGCCGCGTGCTCGTCGGTCTTCGCCTCCGGCGAGCCGAGGAACTCGGAGATGATCTCGACCGAGAGGATGCCGACGACGGCACCGTTGTGGTCGGTCACCGGCGCGTACATCGACTCGCCCTGGAGCAGGTCGGCGAGCGCGTCGCGCATCACGTCGCCGGTTTCCAGCACCGGCCCGAGCGGCGCGTCGGCGGTGGCCGGGACGGTGTCGCCGGCAAGGTCGCGCGCCGTCAGCCAGCCCCGCGGGCGTTCGCGGTCGTCGACCAGGAGCGCGTAGGGGACTTCGACGTCGGGGCGGTCGAGCTCGGCACGCACCTCCGAGGTCGGCCGGCCGGCTCGGGCGAGCGGCGCTTTCCAGAGGTTGATGTCACGGACCCGCATCAGCGAGAGGCGCTTCAGCGCCCGGTCGGCGCCGACGAAGTCCTCGACGAACTCGTTGGCGGGGGCCATCAGGATCTCGGCCGGGGTTGCGTACTGCTCGACCTTGCCGTGCTCGTGCATGATCGCGATCCGGTCGCCCATCTTGATCGCCTCGTCGATGTCGTGGGTGACGAAGAGGATCGTCTTGCGGATGTCTGCCTGGAGGCGGAGGAACTCGTTCTGGAGGCGCTCGCGGTTGATCGGGTCGATCGCGCCGAAGGGCTCGTCCATCAGCATCACCGGCGGGTCCGCCGCAAGGGCGCGGGCGACGCCGATGCGTTGTTGCTGGCCGCCGGACAGCTGGGCCGGGTAGCGATCGCTGAGCTCGGGGTCGATGCCGACCAGCTCGAGCAGCTCGGCCGTGCGGGCGCGGATCCGATCTTTGTCCCAGCCGAGCAGCTGGGGGACGGTGGCGATGTTCTGGGCGATCGTGCGATGGGGGAAGAGGCCGATCTGCTGGATCACGTAACCGATTTCGCGGCGCAGCCGGGGGCCGTCCTTGCGCTTGACCGACTCGCCGCCGACCAGGATGTCGCCCTCGGTCAGCTCGACGGTCCGGTTGACCATCCGCATCGAGGTCGTCTTGCCACAGCCCGACGGGCCCACGAGAACGCAGATCTCGCCGGCCTCCACCTCCAGGTCGAGGTGGTCGACGGCGGGGGCGCTCGCGTCGTCGTAGCGCTTGGTCGCGCCCTGGTAGCTGACGGAGGAAGCTCCGCCCTGGGACTGTTCGGTCGCCTCGGCGGCGGGCACTGGGGCGACCTTATACCCGGTGGGGGCGGATTCACTCAGTTTTGGCGCGGCAGTACCTGAACGGCGCGTGGGGCGGGAAGCGCGGCCGGCCCGGGCCGCCGTCAGGGGCCGGTGGCGCCGCCCGCGTTGTCGCGAACGTTGTCCGCGGCGCGCTCCGCGTTCGATTTGCTGTCGAAGGCCTCCCCGGACGCGGCGACCTTGTCACTCGACCGCCAGGCCCGCCGGCGCCACTGACCGCCCGTGTCCGTGTAGACGTCGTAGCGAGCGGTGGATGCACCGGCCTTGAACGCCTGAGCGGCGCGCTCCGCGTTCCCCCGACTGGCGAAGGCCTCTCCTGCCCAGGCGACCATCCTGTGGTTATCCCCGTAGAGCCACCAGGTCGGCTCGCCGCCCCGGTCATTTCCCACCTGGAAGTACAGCGCCCCCCTTTGACTAAGCGGTTGTGGGTCGCAATTAAACACGCTGATGGATCTTAATAAAAACCAATGCGTTTGCAGCGATTGGCCAGGCCTGAGGCGGCGTGGGGCGCCTCGCGGCGTCCTCGGTCGTTCGGTTCGGGTCACGCACCGGTGTGCGCGCTCCCCTCACCTCATGACCCGCCGCAGGCGGGGTGTGAGCCCGAAGGGCGAATTCCTTGCGAGGCTGGCCCACGCCACCTCAGGGAGGCGTCACAGAAGGCGTACGAATCCCCAGGAAGGATCACGGAAGGGAAGAGAAGTCACGCTTCCGTGCATCCCTCCGTCCCCGGATATCGCCCCGCTGTTCCTTATGGTCCCCACAGGACCATAAGGAACAGCGGAAGGGGGATGGGGCCCCGTTCCGCGACCCGGCGGTCGGATCGTCACAACGCGTTCGCACTTTGCCGTACGGGTTACGGCAAAGTGCGAACTCACCGTGACGGGGCCTGCGAGGCGCACGGGGCCGTCACGCCTCTCTCGCGACTTCGTCCCCGATCCTCACGCCTTCGTGCCCCGACCCGCGCATCTCTGTGACTCCCCTGCGACCCGGCGGCTGGTGGGCGGCTTCGGCCTGTCGGGGCCGCCCGTCGGCCGCGCGGCGACGGCTTCCCCCTCGGCAGGGCTCGCGGCGCCGGCCGGGGCGCGGGGCGCCGGCCGCGATCCCCTAAACGCGCAGTCGGCGCGCCCGCTCGGCCGTCTTGGCGACGACTTCGTCGCGCTCCGGCTGGATGCCGCCGCGCATCAGGACGTGGCCGGCGACGACGACCGTGTCGACCGCGGTGCGGTCGACGGCGTAGACGAGGTCGGCGGTCAGGTCACCGACCGCAAGCTCAGGGGCCGCTGGGTCGAGCAGGACGAAGTCGGCCGGCGCTCCTACCTCGAGCGGGGTGGCGCCGAGCAGGGGGGCCTTCGCCCCGGTCGCGACGGCCCAGGCGTCGGCGACCGTGATCGCAGTGGCGTCCGCCGCCGCGTGGCGCTGGGCGAGGGCGAAGAGCTTCAGTTCGGCGAGCGGGTCGAGCGAGTCGTTGGAGCCCGCCCCGTCGGTTCCGAGTCCGACCCGGACCCCGGCGGCACGCGCCGAGGGGTAGTCGAAGACCTTGCCGACCGCCAGCTTCATGTTCGCCGCCGGGTTGGAGACGACGGTCGCCCCCCGCGCCGCGATCAGGTCGAGCTCTTCGTCGTCGAGCCAGACGCCGTGGGCGAGCACGGTGCGCTCGGTGAGCAGGCCGAGGTCGTCGAGATAGGCGGCGGGGCGGCGGCCGTGTTCGCCGATGCAGTCGTCGACCTCGGGCTTCGTCTCCGACAGGTGAATCTGGACCGGCGCGTCGCGCTCGGTCGAGAGCTCGGCGAGGAAGCGCAGCGAGTCCTCGCTGACCATGTAGATCGAGTGGGGGGCGAGCGCCGGGGAGACCGCGCCGCCGCCGAAGGCGCTCAGCGCGTCGAGGTGCTCGATCGCGCCTTCGCGCATCGCCGCCACCTCGCGGCCCTTGTCGAAGAAGGGTGCGCCGATCGTCGCCCGCACGCCCGCGTCGGCCGCCGCCTGCGCGGTCGCCTCCGGATGCCAGTACATGTCCCAGAAGCGGGTCGCGCCGGAGCGGACCATCTCCAGGCAGGCGAGTCGGGCGCCCCAGTAGACGTCCTCGGGCTCGAGCCGTGCCTCGACCGGCCAGATCCGCTCCTCCAGCCAGGGCATCAGCGGCAGGTCGCCGCCGGAGCCGCGGAAGAGCGTCATCGCAGCGTGGGTGTGGCCGTTGACGAGCGGCGGGACGAGGATCGCGCCGGCGGCGTCGAGCGTCTCCTCGCCGGGGACGGCGTCGACGTCGGGCCCGAGCGCCGCGATCGTCCCGTCGGGTCCGCAGCGCAGGCCGACCCGCTCGCCGTCGAGGAGCGCGTCGGTGACGACGAGCGTCCCGTCGGCCGGCGGCTCGCTCATCGCCCGATCACGCCGAGCCGCGGCAGGACGCCGGCGAGCCCGTCACGCAGGCGGGTCGCGTTGACGATCCGGTCGGCTTCCATCTCGGCCACGCTCAACTCGCCCGCGGCGAGCCCGTTGGCGAGGTTGTCGACCACGCAGATCGCCGCGTACTCGAGCCCGAGCTCGCGCGCGATCACGCACTCGGAGGCGATCGTCATCCCGACCACGTCGGCGTGCGGGGCGATCATCCGGATCTCGGCCGGGGTCTCGAAGCGCGGCCCGAGCGTCTGCCAGTAGACGCCGCCGTCGACCGGCACCTCGCCGCCTTCGGCCCAGGCCGCCAGCAGCTCGGCGCGCCAGTGGGCGGCGAAGCCGGGGGTGGAGTGGGCGCGGGCGTCGGCGAAGATCGAGGTGGAGACCTGGAGGGCGATGAAGTCGTCGGGGCAGACCAAGGAGCCGACCGGAAGGTCGGTGCGCAGGCTGCCGACCGACGCGACCCCCAGCACCCGGTCGCACCCTTGCTCCACCAGCGGCTTCAGGTTGGCGACGTGGTCGATCTGATGGGGGAGGACGAACTCGCCTGCGTCCCCGTGTCGCTGCACGACCGCCGCGCCGTGCTCGGCCGCCGCCGCGGCGATCTCCCCGCCGCCGGGGCCGAGCGCGTTGGAGCCGAGGATGACGGCCAGCCGTCCCATCGCGGCATCGTATGTCGCCGCCGCGCCGCCAGGCATATGTTGCCCCTATGCCTGAACGACCCTCGGGGCGAAACGAGACCGAGGAGGAGCGCCTCGACCGCAACCTCGGCGAGCTCCTGCAGGAGCTGCGGGTGGCGCTGCCCGGCGTGCAGGTGCTGTTCGCCTTTCTGCTCGCGGTGCCGTTCCAGCAGCACTTCACCGCGATCAGCGAGTTCGACAAAAAGGCCTACTTCGCGACGCTGCTGCTGACGGCGCTCTCGGCGGCGCTCCTGATCGCCCCGTCGGCCTACCACCGGTTGACCTTCCGTTATCAGCAGCGGCACCGGCTGGTCTTCATCGCCAACCGGCTGGCGATCGCCGGGCTGGCCACGCTGGCGCTGGCGATGACCTGCGCGATCATGCTGGTCACCAACGTCCTCTTCGGCACCGTCGCGACCACGGTGGTGACGACGCTGCTGGTGCTGGTGATGTTCGTCGTGCTCTGGGCCGTGCTTCCGCTGCGGCGCCGACTCAAGTACAGAGACGAGGGTCTGCCGCTTCTAGGTCCGCCGCGAGACGGCTGATCGCGGTCGCCAGCGGGGCGAGCAGCGAGAGCTCCGGCGCGGTGGAGTTCAGCATCGCCGCGTCGTCTTCCCAGACCGCCAGCTTGAGGTCGAGCGGCACGTCGTACTCGTCGGCGACCTTGATGCCTTCCGCCTCGATCGCCGCGTGCAGCGTCGTCATGTTGACCAGCTTGTCGGCGCCGTAGATCGCCAGGGCGCCACCGTCGGCGTCGACCACCCGGGCGCGGTGCTCGTCCTTGCGATCGCGGTAGGACCGGATCGATTCGTCGTCGGAGAGGACGGCGACGAGGCCGGCGATCTCCTCGCCGAATTCGGCGCGCAGGTCCGCCACCGTGGCGTCGGAATCCTCGACCACGTCGTGCAGGAGCGCGGCGGCGAGGATCTCGTCCGGGTAGCCGCGCTCGGCGAGTGTCGCGGCGACCATCCGCGGGTGCTCGATGTAGGGGAGGCCGCCGCTGCCGTTGCGGGTCTGTCCCGCGTGGGCCGTCGCGGCCCTGGCGAGGGCACGGGCGACGAGCCCGGAGCGCGCGGCGGCGGCGTCGATCGGGGCGGTGTCGACCGGGCTCATGGGCGCCCGAGGCTAATGGCCGAAGCCGGAGAGCAGCGGTCGTTTGTCACATGATCAACTCGAACGGTTGTTGCGACACAGTCGACACTCTAATTCGTAAATTGCGGATTCCCAGGGCAACGTCCTAAGAACCGCCCAGCCACTACTCTTGCCGGCCTCGGCATGCGCGAGCCCACCACCACCTACCGCATCGCGATGGCCATCAACCTTCCGGTCGCCCGTTGGGCGCGGCTCGAGGTGAGTGGCGTCGAGACCCTGCCCGCGAGCGGCCCGCTGCTTCTGGTCGGCAACCATGACAGCCACTGGGATCCGGTGATGATCGGGTTCGCCGCGCGCAAGCGACGGATGATCCGGGCCCTGGCGAAATCGCAGCTGTGGGACGTGAAGGGACTGGCGCCGGTGCTCAACGGCATGGGGCAGATCCCGATCGTCCGTGGCGCGGGAGACGCCCAGGCGCTCGCCAACGCGATCGAGGCGCTCCGCGCCGGCGCCTGCGTCGGCGTCTTCCCCGAGGGCACGCGCTCGCGGGGCAGGGTGATGCGGGCCCGCAGCGGCGTCGGCCGCCTGGCCCTCGAAGTCCCCGAGGCCCACGTCAGCTGCGTCGCCGTGTCCGGCACGGCCGACCTCACCGGCTTCCCCCGCCGCCCCCGGATCAAGGTTCACTTCTTCGACCCCGCCGGCGGCCGGCCCCGCCCCGACGAGGACCCCGCCGACCTCTCCGCCCGCCTCCTCGCCGAGATCCGCGCGATCGTCCCCCCGGTGATCTCCTACCGCAAGCGCTAAGCGGTTGATTCCACGGCCGGGCCGGGCCGCCCCTGCGGTGGGGCGGTGCGGGGGACGGGCGTGCTCCGGGCCCCGGCGGTCGACTGACGTGTTGATGGGCCGAAAACTCAAGCAGAGCTTGAGTTTTCGGCCCATCAACACGGGGGTGCGACGGAAGACGGACGTGGCCCGGGCGGTCACCGCCGTCCGAGTTGCGGCGCGGCGCCGCGCCACCCTCCCCGGGACCGCTCCGCTGTTCCTTATGGTCCCCAGGGGACCATAAGGAACAGCGGAAGGGACGGGGTCGTCGAGATGGGACGGACGCGACCCCGACCCCCCCGCCCGTCCGAGACGGTCCCGGGCGCCTCATGGCGCTCCTGGCAGGCTGTGAGCGCCATGAGGCGCCCGGGACGGGAGGGGGTCGTGGGGAAGGCGGGCACAGGGACGGGAGGGGGTCGTGAAAAAGACGACACAGGGA
>JAFDWO010000005.1 GCA_018268415.1 Actinomycetota bacterium
GTGCTTTGACCCCCCTATACGGTGGAAAACCCACGCAGCGCGTCCGTGACGGTTGGACAACACGGGAGGAGGCGTGGAGTTCCCTACGTCTCCGTGACGGGGTCTCCCTTCCGTGACGGTCCCGTCACACCTCCCGGCCCCGGGGGGCCGGGATCGGGGGGATCCGTGGCACCCTCCGGCCTCGGACGCCGGGATCGGGGGGATCCGTGGGAGACCCGTGAGGGATCCGCCTCACGCTCGCCCGCATCCTCCCGCGGGGGCCTTCCGTGCTTCCCCCGCCCGCTCCCCGCACCCCCGGCCGTCTCGGCCACGGCCACAGCCTGCCAGGGCCGTGGACGAGACGGCTGCATCCCTTTCCGCAAGGGGCGACAGCTTGAGGGGGCCAGAGCCCTTCCCCCACGGGCGACAGCTCGAGGGGGAAGGGGCCCTTCCCGCGGCGGCAGCTTGAGAGGCTCCGCATCCCTTGCCCCACGGGCGACAGCTCGAGATGGCTGCATCCCTTTCCCCCACGGGCGACACTCCGGAGACCCATCCCTTTCCCAGGCGCCGGCCTCCCGCCCCGTGCCCTGGGCCAATCATCTAGTGCTGGGTTACCCCGGCGTCTACGGGCAGCGTGATCGCGGTGATGAAACGGGCGTCGTCGGAGACGAGGAAGAGGAGGGCGCGGGAGACGTCGATCGGCTCGACCCAGGGGGTGGGGAGGAGGTGCATCTGTTGGGAGACCGCGGCGAAGTCGTCGCGGGTCGGGTGGTCTTTGTCGGGGACGAAGAGCTTGTAGGTCTCGTCGTTCAGGATCATCGGCGTGGCGACCTGGGTCGGCGCCAGGTTGTTGACGCGGATCGAGTGTGGTCCCAGCTCGACCGCCAGGGTCCGGGTCAGGCCGACGAGCCCGTGCTTCGCCGACACGTAGTGGGCGATGTTCGCGTAGGCCTGGAGCGCCGCCGCCGAGCTGGTGATGACGATCGCGCCGCCGCGGCCGCCCTCGACGATGAACGGCGCCCCGGCCCGGCAGGTGTTCCAGGCGCCGGTCAGGGTGGTGTCGATCATCTGGCTCCAGAGGCTCGGCTCGAGCTCGACCGCCGGGACCGGCGAGCTGCCGATGCCGGCGTTGGCGGCGATGATGTCGAGGCGGCCGAGCTCCGCGACCCCGGCGGCGACAACCGCCCCCATCACCTCCGCGTCACGAACGTCGGCCACGCGGCTGAAGCAGCGGCGGCCGGCGGCCTCGACCTGCTGCGCCGTCTCGGCCAGGTCCTCCTCGCTCGCCGCCGGATAGCCGACCCCGGCGATCTCACCGCAGAGGTCGAGCGCGATCACGTCGGCGCCTTCCTCCGCGAGCAGGACCGCGTGGCTGCGGCCTTGTCCCCGCGCCGCCCCGGTCACCAGCGCCACCTTCCCGTCGACCCGACCCATATCCGACTCCCTTCTGCTCTCGATCTCGGTGCCGCCGAGCGCTACGCCAACTGGGTGGCGGGCCTCAGCAGCACCTCGTTGATGGCGACGTGAGGCGGCCGCAACAGCGCGAAGAGGATCACCTCGGCGACGTCCTCGGGTCTCAGCATCTCGTCTTTCCCGTACAGCGAGCGGAACGCCTCCTTGCTCTCCTCGTGGCTCGACCGGTCGACGATCGGCGTGTCGACCGCGCCCGGCTCGACCACCAGGACGCGAACGTCCGGGAGCAGTTCCTGGCGCATCGCCTCCGAGAAGCCGTTGAGCCCCCACTTCGAGGCGTTGTAGACGGAGGCCCCTTTGCGCGCCTGGCGCCCGCCGATCGAGGAGAGGTTGACGATGTCGCCGCCGCCGTCGCGCAGCTGGTCGAGGAAGCATTCGGTGGCGGTCATCGCGCCGATCAGGTTGACCTCGATCAGCTGCCGCGTCTCCGCCGCGCGCTCGCTCGCGAACGGTCCGAAGAACGCCTCGCCTGCCCCGTTGACGAGCACGTCGGCACCGCCCAGCTCCGCCTCGACCCGGGCGGCGGCGGCGAGCACCGACTCGCGCTCGGTCACGTCGCCGGGGATGGCAAGCGCCCGCGCCGGCCCGGCCGCGGTGAGCTCGTCGGCCAGCGCGCCGATCGTCGCCTCGCGCCGGGCCAGCAGGGCGACGTCGGCGCCGGCGTCGTGGAGGGATCGGGCCACGGCCGCCCCGATCCCGCTCGACGCCCCGGTGACGACCGCGGTGCGGCCTGCCAGGGGTGTGGGGATGGGGGCGTCCATGGTCGGAGGAGACGCCGCGCGGCGCCCTGGCGATTCTCCGCCCTTCCCGGCGCCGTGCGATGTCGCAATAGAGGACAGCGGGCCCGGCCGGCGCCGCGGCGGGCGATCGGCCCGCTGTAGCGATTCGCGACATCAACCTGCCCGGCGCCCGCCACTACCTTTTCGGGGGCCGGGATCCGGGGGCGGATCGTCGGCGAGACCTGCAAGTCGATCGAAGGGAGCCGAAGGATGGGAAGGCTGGACGGTGGAGTTGCGTTCATCACGGGGGGCGCCCGCGGGCAGGGCCGATCGCATGCGCTGGCACTGGCCCGCGAGGGCGCCGACATCGCGGTCGTGGACATCCTCGGTCAGATCTCGACCGTCCCCTTCGAGATGGCGCGCGAAGACGATCTGGTCGAGACGGTCGGGCTGATCGAAGAGGTCGGCCGCAAGGCGGTCGCGATCCAGGCCGACGTGCGCTCACAGGAGCAGCTCGATGCCGCCGTCGCCGAGACCTTGGAGAAGCTCGGCCACATCGACTATCTCGTCGCCAACGCCGGCATCTGGAGCCGCGCCCCGCTGCACGAGGTGACCGAGGAGATGTGGGGCGACATGATGGACGTCAACGCGGGCGGCGTCTGGCGCACCTTGAAGGCGGCGGTCCCGCACATGATGGAACGGCGGGACGGCGCGATCGTCATCACCTCGTCGGTGAACGGGCTCGAGGGCTCGCTCAACTACGTCCACTACGTCGCCTCCAAGCACGCGGCGCTTGGGATCATGCGCAGCGCGGCGCTCGAATACGCCCCCTACGGGATCCGCGTCAACGCCGTCTGCCCCGGCTTCATCGACACCAAGATGACCGACTGGCCGGGCGCCTACGAAATGACGACCGGCAGCCCCGAGGGCACCCGCGAGGACCACCTGCGGGGCGGCCACTACTGGCACGCGCTCGCCGGACGCGGGGTGATGCCGCCGGAGAGCGTCAGCGGCACCGTCCTCTACCTCGTCTCGCCCGAGTCGAAAGACGTGACCGGCGTGGCGATCCCGGTGGACGGCGGCCACATGATCCTGCCCGGGGTCAACAGCGAGCCGGTGTTCGCCGACGAAATCCCGCCTTCGAGATGAGCGACGCCGGTCTCGACACGGCGCCCCGCGACCTCGGGCACGAGGAGGTGACCGCGGTCGCGACCGAGTGGCTGGACGCGCTCGGTCGCTTCCTCGGAACCGGGGACCCGGCGGCGGCGGAGGACGCCTTCCTCGCCGACTCCTGGTGGCGGGACCTGCTCGCGTTGAGCTTGGACCTGCGGACCTTCCACGGCATCGAAACGATCTCGACCCAGGTCGCCGAGCTGCTCGCCGGAGCGGAGGTGAGTGGGCTCGCGCCGGCTCCCGGCCGCACGCCGAAGCTCTCGTTCCCGACCGAGGAGACGGCCTGGATCGAGCTCATCTTCGACTTCGAGACGCCGGTCGCGCGGTGTCGTGGCGTCGGCCGGCTGGTGCCCGACGAGGGCGCGCCGGGGGGCTGGAAGGCGTGGAACGTGCTCACCACGATGCACGAGCTGAAGGGCCACGAGATGGTGCGCGGGGCGCGCCGCCCGATCGCCGAGCCCCGCGGCGGCCGGCGCGAGGGCGAGAACTGGGCGGCGGCGCGGGCGCGCCAGGAGGAGTTCGCCGAGGCCGAGCCGGAGGTCCTGGTCGTCGGCTCGGGCCAGGGTGGCCTCTCGGTCGCGGCGAGCCTCGAGCTGCTCGGCGTCCCCACCCTGGTGATCGAGAAGAACGAGCGCGTCGGCGACAACTGGCGCAACCGATACCGCTCCCTGGTGCTCCACGATCCGGTCTGGGCCGACCACCTCGCCTACCTTCCGTTCCCCGATTCGTGGCCGGTCTACACGCCGAAGGACAAGCTCGGCGACTGGCTCGAGCACTACGCCGCGGCGATGGAGCTGAACGTCTGGACCGGTTGCGAGCTTGCCGACAGCGCCTACGACGACGGCGCCGGGCGCTGGCAGGTCGACGTCGTCCGCGCCGACGGGTCGAAGCGCACCGTCCGTCCCGCCCACGTGATCCTCGCCACCGGCGCGCTGGGTGAGCCGCGGATGCCCGAGCTGCCCGGCGCCGACGACTTCCGCGGCGAGCTGATGCACTCGAGCGGCTACCGGGGCGGGGAGCGGTGGCGCGGCCGGCGGGCGGTGGTCGTCGGCGCCTGCAACAGCGGCCACGACATCGCCCAGGACCTGCAGCGCGAGGGCGCCGAGGTGACCCTGGTGCAGCGCTCCTCGACCTACGTGATGAGCCAGGCCAACGGCATCCCGGTGCTCTTCGGCGGCCTCTACTCGGAGGACGGTCCCGACCTCGAAGAAGCCGACCTCCTCAACGCCTCGTTCCCGTTCCCGCTCGTGGTCGAGTTCGCGAAGGCGCAGACCGCGGCGATCGCCGAGCTCGACCGGGACCTGCTCGCGGCGCTCGAGCGGGTCGGCTTCAAGACCGACATGGGCGACGACGGCGGCGGCCTGATGTCGCGGGCGCTGCGGCGCGGCGGCGGCTACTACATCGACGTCGGCTGCTCGCGACTGATCGCCGAGGGCAAGATCGCGGTGGCCCAGGGGGTGGGGATCGACGGCCTCACCGCCGCCGGGGTGCGCTTCGCCGATGGCCGCGTGTTGGAGGCCGACCTGGTCGTCATGGCCACCGGCTTCTCGAACATGCGCGACACCGCCCGCCGGCTCTTCGGCGACGAGCTCGGCGATCGCGTCAAGCCGGTCTGGGACCTCGACCAGGAGGGAGAGATCAACACGCTCTGGCGTGACTCCGGCCATCCTGGCTTCTGGTTCATGGGCGGCCCGCTGGTGATGGCGCGGATCTACGCGCGCTACCTGGCGCTCCAGATCAAGGCTCGTGAAATCGGCCTCACCGGACCCGGGTCCGCGGCCGCTACGGAGGAGGCAGGATGATTCAGCTCGACGGCAAGGTGGCGATCATCACCGGCGCCGGGGATGCCCGCGGCCAGGGGGCGGCGAGCGCGCGGCTGATGTCCTCGCTGGGCGCGTCGGTGGTCCTCGCCGACATCGACGGTGAGGAGTCGCAGGCGCGGGCGGTGGAGCTGCGCGACGAAGGGCGGGCGGCGCTCGCGGTGCCCACCGACGTCCGCGACGAGGGTCAGGTCGAAGCCCTGGTCGAGGCGGCGCTGGCGGAGTTCGGCCGGCTCGACATCCTCCACAGCCAGGCCGCCGACCTGCGGATCCTCGCCGATCCGGGCGACCCGCAGATCACCGAGGTGAGCGTCGACCTCTGGCGGACCGAGTTCGAGACGATCGTCCTCGGCACCCTGCTGAGCTGCAAGCACGCGATCCCGGCGATGCTCCGCACGGGCGGCGGCAGCATCATCTGCACCTCGTCGATCTCGGGGATGATGGGCGAGCTGAACCTGACCGTCTACGGCGCGGCCAAGGCCGCCGTCAACCAGCTGGTCCGCTCGGTCTCGGCGCAGTTCGGCAAGCAGGGCATCCGTTGCAACGCGATCGCCCCCGGCCTCATCCTCAGCTCCCCTGGGCTCGACATGGGCCAGGAGCTGATCGACCAGTACGCCCGCCACTGCGACACGCCCGGGGTGGGTCGGCCCGAGGACGTCGCGCCGACCGTCGCCTTCCTCGCCTCCGACGCGGCGAGCTACATCTCCGGCTCGGTGGTGACGCTCGACGGCGGCTTCATCAGCCACTCCCCGATGGCGGTCGAGCAGCGCTCGGAAGGCCGCATCCTCGGCGGCCAGGGGGCCTGAGGTGGATTTCGACGCGACCCAGGTGGCGCTCTGGCGCGAGCGGACGCCAACCTCGAAGGAGCTCTGGGAGCGGACCAAGGAGCTGATCCCGACCGGCCATGGTGGCGGCATGGGGTACTTCGTCCCGCATCCGATCGTCGTCGACCACGCGAAGGGGTCGAAGCTCTGGGACGTCGACGGCAACGAGTACGTCGACCTGCGGATCGGCGACTGGGTGTTGATCCACGGTCACTGCGACGAGCGGATCGCCGCCGCGATCGACGCCCAGCTGGAGCGCTCGGTCCAGATCGGCGCGCCCGAGTGGGACGCCGCCTACCGCCTCGCCGAGCTCCTCGGCGAGCGCACCCCGTCGATCGACAAGGTGCGCTTCTTCGCCTCCGGGACCGACGCCAACCTGAGCGCGATCCGGCTCGCCCGGGTCCACACCGGCCGGACCAAGGTGGCGAAGGCGGCAGGCGCCTACCACGGGACCGCCGACGTCCTCGTGGTCGGGACCTCGACCCTGCGGGACCCGGCCGACCAGGTGCCGATCGGGGTGCCCGCGCACGCCGCCGACGAGGTGGTCGAGATCCCTTTCAACGATCCCGACGGCGCCGCCGCGATCCTCGAGCGGGAGGGCGCCGACCTGGCCGCGGTGCTGATCGAGCCGGTGCTGACCACCGCCGGGATGATCCCCGCGACGTCGGAGTTCCTCCAGCGGCTCCGCGAGGTCACCGAGCGGCTCGGGATCGTCCTGGTCTTCGACGAGGTGGTGACCTACCCGGCCGCGTTCGGCGGCGGCCAGGCCCACTACGACATGACGCCCGACCTGACCACCCTGGCCAAGGTCATCGGCGGCGGCATCCCCTGCTCGGCGGTCGGTGGCCGGCGCGAGATCATGGACCTGCTGGAGCCCGATGCCCACGGCGGCGAAGCGCCGCTCAGCATCATGTCGACCTTCGGCGGCAACCAGATCGCGATGGCGGCCGGGGCGGAGTGCCTCCGGCTGCTGACGCCGGCGGCGCACGAGCGGATGGCGAGGCTCGGCGATCGGGCGCGCGACGGGATCAACGCGCTCGGCGCCCGTTATGGGATCCCGTTGCAGGCGACCGGCCTCGGCCACCTGATCGGGCTGCACTGGACCGACGTCCCGGTGGTCGACCTGCCGAGCCGCATGACCGGCGATCGGGAGAAGGTCGCGAACCTGATCCTGGCGCTCGACAACCTCGGCTACTACCAGACCTTCACCGGCGTCTTCTTCCTCAGCACCGTCATCGACGAGGCCGAGGTCGACGGCTTCCTGGCCGCGCTGGAGCAGGCGCTCCATCGCCTCGGCTACGTCGACGGCGGCGACGCCGGAACACCTGACCAGGCCCCGATCGAAGTGGGAGGTAAGTGATGTCCTTCGCGTTGGTTGTCCGCTTCACCACCAAACCCGGTGCCGAAGAGCGCACCGCCGAGATTCTCTCCGGCCTGATGGGCCCGTCGCAGGCCGAGCCCGGGATCGACGCCTACCTCGCCTACCGCGATCCGGAGGATCGGCGCGTCTTCGTCATGTACGAGGCCTACCGGGACCGCGGCGCGCTCGAGGAGCACCGCGCGACCCCGCACTTCCAGAGCGTCGGCGAGGAGCTCGTCGGCCTGATGGATTCGATCGAGAAAACCGAGCTGGAGCCGTTGGGGTCCTGATGGCACCGCTCGAGCGCTCCCGGTACTACGAGACCCGGTTCGAGGACTATGCCGAGAAGTGGTCCGAGTTCTTCGCCATGCGGCTCGAGGACGGGATTCTCGAATTCCGCCTGCACAGCGACGGCGGCCCGGCCAGGTGGGGCTTCGCCGTCCACCGGGCGCTGGTGCCGGCGCTCGCCGACGTGTGGGCCGACCCGCAGGTCGAGTGCGTGATCGTCACCGGCACCGGCGATGCCTTCCTGAACGAGGCCGACGATGATGACTGGGAGCGGTTCGGGTTCACCAGGTCCTTCACCTTCCAGCAGGGCTACGAGTACTGGTACCGGGACCACATGCACGAGCCGTTCGCCCTGTTGAACCTGGACGTCCCGGTGATCACCGCGCTGAACGGCCCGATCAGCCTGCATCCCGAGCTCGCCTTCCTCGCCGACCTGGTGCTGTGCACGCCGGAGACGACGGTGACCGACGGCCACTACACCGGCGTCGGCATCGTGCCCGGCGACGGCGTGCAGATCATCTTCCGCGAGCTGCTCGGGCGGGTGCGCGCCAACCACTTCCTGCTCACCGGGGAGACCCTGACCGCGGACCGGATGCTCAACCTGGGCCTGGTCGGCGAGGTCGTCCCGGCGGACCGCCTGAACGAGCGGGCCTGGGAGCTGGCCCGGGACGTCTTCATGCGGGTCGACGCCGCGCACCGTCGCCTCACCCGCTCGCTCCTCGTCCAACCCTGGCGGGAACTGCTGACCAAGGAGCTCCCGTTCGGGATGGCGATGGAGTGCTGGGCGACGCAGACGCACTGGCCGGTGATCGAGGGCGACGATGGCGTCGCCTCGGTCGGCGCGCGGGGGTAGGGACGGCGGCCCAGGCGGCCGCCGGCCTTCCGTGACACGCCCGTGTTGGTGGGCCGAAAACTCAAGCTCCGCTTGAGTTTTCGGCCCACCAACGCCTAGTAGTTGAACGTCGTCAGATCGATGCCGAGGCTGTTGATGCGGCGGTAGAGGGTGGAGCGGGCGATGCCGAGCTTCTTCGCCGCCTCCAGCTTGTTGCCGCTGCACTGCTGAAGCGCCTGGGTGATCGCCGCCGACTCCAGCTGTTCCAGGTGGGAGAGCGGTCGGCGTGAGGCGGCGGCGCGGATCGTCGCGGGCAGGTTGCGGGCATCGACCACGGGGACCGACAGCCCGCGGACGACGTCCCTGACCACGGTCGCGAGCGAGTTGAGGTTGTTCGGCCACTCGAGCCGTGCGAGCGTCTGCACCGCGTCCGGCATCCAGCGCACCGGATCGCCGGCGCCGGCCGTCCGCGAGCCGAGCGCGACGAGCAGGTCGGGCAGGTCGTCGAGGCGTTCGCGCAGGGCCGGGACCTGGACCACGTGACCGAAGTCGACGAAGGAGAGGACGTCGGGGGCGGGCGTCGCCGGCTCGCGGTTGAGGGTTGCGACCACGCGTGGCCCGCTGTCCGGCGCATCGACGATCAGCGCGCCGAGCGTGCGCAGGGTGAACTCGTCGAGCGCCTCCAGGTGGGTGATCACCAGCACGTCGGCGGATCCTTGGAGCAGGGTGCGGAGCTCGGCCAGCCACCGGCGCGGGCCGTCGACGCCGCTCAGCGCCGCGTCGACCACCGCCGGCCGCGACTCGCCGAACAGGGCGCGGGCGACGCTCAGCTTGCCGGTGCCGCGCTCGCCGCTGAGCAGCATCGGCCCGCTGCCGGCCCTGGCCGCCAGCGCTTCCCCGACCATCCGGCGCCAGCCCTCGCTCTGCCCGGCGAGCGACGGCAGGCCGACTGCGCGGCGCTCCTCGGTCCGGATCGCCGGGACGGCGCGGGGGCGCAGCTCGATCTTGGCGCCGACCGGGCGCCCATCGTCGTAGATCGGCGAGATCTTGGCGGCCATCCGCCGCGCGTCGCCGAGGTCGACGGAGGTGACCTGGACGCGGCGTTCGTTGATCGCCGCCGATGCCTGCTCCCAGAGCATCGCCTGGTCGACGGTCCCGAGCGTTCGCGCCGCGACGGAGTTGCAGACGATCGTGTGGGAGTTGAGGCAGATCAACGGATGGCGGCAGTCGCGCAGCCCGGTCAGGTAGCTCTCGAGCAGGCGCTCCTCGCCGGCCGCGCTCTCCTCATAGAGCCGCCGCTCGATCTTCGCGACGATCTCCGTGAGCAGTGATTTCGCCAGCGGCTGGGGTCGCTCGACGCAATAGCCGAGGTTCAGGGTGCCGACGACACGGCGGCGGGCCGGGTGGGAGATCGGGGCGCCGGCGAACCCCAGGGACCGCAGCGCGGGGGACAGGTGCTCGTCGCCGACCACCTCGACCGGCCGGCTCGTCTCCAGCGCGACCGCCGCGCTGTTCGTACCGGCGAGGGCCTCGTCGAAGCAGTACCCCGGCTCGATGTTGGCCTCCTGGATCCGAAAATCGAGCTCGACGTCGGCGGCCGAGACCCAGATCACGCGGGCCTCGTTGTCGGTAAGGAAGAGGCAACCGCCGGCATCGCGGATCGCTGCTTCGCGCGAAACCAGGATCGGACGCGCCGCGCGTCCGAGCTGTCCATCCGTGGTCACCTGCCCGAGGACCGGGCCGGCGGTCTCGGCTGATACGCCACTCAGCTCCGAACGACGCCATGACGCGGCGATCTCCGGGCGGGGCGGCGTCGCCTCGAGGCCCTGAAGGGGGCCGGAATCAAGGTCCGCAAAGCGATCGGTGACAGTTGAGTCAAGCACTGATGATTCTCCTTCCCGCGGTCGGGTCCCCTCCCGACCGAGCGCTCGGTCGGGGACACTAAACCACGTCTGCCCGCCGCGTCAAGGGGGTCATTCAAATTACCGACCGAGCGCTCGGTCGGGATGCTATATTGCGCGCCACGAGCCGCTCTGCGGCCGATCTTGGGGACTCATGGAGCGAGAGGAGAGACTTTGTCCGGACAGACCGACACCGCTGAGCAAACGCCGCAATCGGCCGCCAGGAAGGGCGGCGGCCGGCCGCTTGCCTCGCCCGTGGCGAAGCGGATGGCGGCGGAGCTCGGCCTCGACCTGACGACGATCGAGGGCAGTGGGCCGCGCGGGCGGATCGTCCGCTATGACGTCGAAGCGGCGGCGAGCGGGGCGGCCCCCGAGGGCGGGGCGGCCCCCGAGGCGTCGGAGGCGCCCCCGGCCCAGGCTCAGGCTGCGCCGGCCGCCGCGGCGGCACCGCCGGCCGCAGCCGACCAGGCGCCCGCCGAGGCCGAGCGGGTCGGCCTGACGAAGATCCAGCGGCTGATCGCCGACCGGATGGTCGAGTCGAAATCCACCGCCCCGGACTTCGCCCTCACCACCGAGGTCGACATGGTCCGCGCGCTCGCGCTCCGGGCCGAGATGAAGGACGCGCTCGACGGCCCGGCCCCGTCGATCAACGACATGATCGTCAAGGCCTGTGCGCTGGCCCTGCGGGAGTTCCGGAAAGTCAACGGGTCCTACGTCGACGGCGAGTTCCGACTCGCCGCCGCGGTGAACGTGGGGATGGCCGTGGCCACGCCTGACGCCCTCATCGTGCCCACCGTCTTCGGCGCCGACCGCAAGTCTCTCGGCGAGATCGCCGGCGAGGCGCGCGGTCTCGCCGAGAAGGTGCGGGCCGGGACCATCGCTCCCGCCGAGCTCTCCGGCGGCACCTTCACCGTCTCCAACCTCGGCATGTTCGGCGTCGACCGCTTCGTCGCCGTCCTCAATCCGCCGCAGGCCGGCATCCTCGCCGCCGGGGCGGTGCGCGAACGGATGCGTCCGGTTGACGGCGGCTTCGTGCCGCGGTCGGTGATGGACCTCACCCTCACCTGTGACCACCGGATCCTCTACGGGGCCGAGGCCGCGGGCTTCCTCGCCCGGGTCACGTCGTTGCTGGAGCGACCGGCGGCGCTGGTCGTCTGACGGGCGCCCTAGTCGGGGAGCGGCACGCCGGCGGGGAGGTCGGCGCCCGCGATGCGCAGCGCCATGTCCACGTAGATGTCGGCCACCTCGTCCGGCGTGTACCCGTTGCCGTGGCGGTACCAGGTGGCGACGGAGGTGCCCAGGGCGACGATCGCTCGAGCCGCCTCGTGGGGGTGGTCACAGTGGAATTCGTTGGACTGTGCGCCCTCCTCGACCGCGGCGTCGAAGACGTGCTGGACGTCGCGGCGCTTCTTCCTGATCTCGCCCTCGGCGGCGGGCTCCAGGCTGCGCAGCTCGCTCTGGGCGACGAAGCTGTCCATCTGTCGTTCGCAGTGGGCCAGGACCAGGGCGCGGAAGCCGGCGGTCAGCCGTTCGCGCGGCGCCGGGCCGACCTCGGCGAGCGCCTCGTCGATGTCGCGCTGCATCTCGTCGACGGCGCGGTGGAGGATGCGCTCGACGATCCGCGCCTTGCTTTCGTAATGGTGGAAGAGACCGGGGACGCTGATGCCGGCACCGCCCGCGATCTCGCGGATCGAGGTCCCGTGGTACCCCTTCTCGTAGAACATCGAGAGGGCAGTACGCTCGATCACATCCGCGGTGTCCGTATTGACCGTCTGCCCGCCTTTACCCACACGTGCCATCGACACCGAGTCTATACGGCCCCCACCCTTCGCCGGGCCCGGCAGGGCCGGTTTTCGAGGTCTGTTGCAAAGTGCGACACGGGGCCCGGAGGCGTCGACCTAGCATCATTCATGCGGTACCCCACCAACCACCCGAGGAGGGAAAGTGCAGGACGGGATCTTCGTCATCGACTCAGTCGTACACGCGTTCGACATGTCCACGGCAAACGAAGCCGATCCGCGGTACGCCGGGCCTGTAAACGACTTCCTGGGCAACCTCCTGGCGACGGCGCCGGATGGCTACGCGATCGACGCCGAGGCGGCCAAGCGCGATTGGAAGGTCGAGGAGACGGCGTCGATGCTCTTCAAGGAGAGCTACACCGACATCGGCATCTTTCACCACACTCCGATCTACTTCTACAAAGACGGACTGTCAGGTCTGCAGAAGTCGGCCGAAGCCGTGGAAAAGTACCCTGACCGCTTCATCGGCAGCTACGTCGCGGTCGATCCTCTGGGTGAGGATCCCCTCGGTCAGTTGGAGCACGGGATCGAAGCGGTGCAGGGAAAGGTGATGGGACTGAAGCTCTATCCCGTCTCCTACACCGAGGGCAAGGTGGTTCCGTGGCAGATGGATGACCCCAAGGTTGCGTTCCCGCTGTACGAGAGGGCACGCGAGTTGGGTGTGAAGAACGTGGCGATCCATAAGTCACTACCACTCGGCCCGGCGCCGTCAGGTGACGCCTTTCACCCTCGCGACGTCGAGGGTGCGGCGAGTCAGTATCCGGACCTCACCTTCGAGATCGTTCACGGTGGGATCTCGTTCACCGAGGAGACCGCCTGGCTGTTCGGGCGTTACCCGAACATCTGGATCAATCTCGAGACGGTGGCGATCTTCGCCGTCCTGCGGCCACGTGTGTTCGCCGAGATCTTTGCCGGACTGCTCACGGTAGGTACCGAGGCGGCGATCGACCGGATCCTCTGGTCGACCGGGGCGATGAACTATCACGCCCGTCCCCAACTGGAGGCGTTCATGAACTTCCAGATGCCCGAGGACCTGCTCGAAGAGGGTGTGTTCTGGCCGGTGCCCCAGATCACCGAGGAGCACAAGCGGAAGATCCTCGGTGAGAACGCGGCGCGCCTCTACGGGCTCGACATCGATGCCTTGAAGCAGAAGATTGCCGGTGACGAGTTCTCCGCCAGCCAGGCGGAAGGGTTGTTGCCTGCCTACTCGACCACGTCGCTCGCCGACAAGGTGCTCGCGGGCAGCGGCGGAAGCGAGCCCCCGATCATCGCCCCGCGGGCCTGAGGCGAGCGATGGCGGTCCGGCAGCTCGAGCCCGATCCCGATTCGGCCGAGCGACTGCGGGCGCGGATTCGCGCCCGCATCGATGAGATCGGCGATCCCTGCAGCGTCGCCACCGGGACGCCGATGGGCCTCGACGAGATGGGGTTGATCAAGGCGATGGAGATCTCGCCGGACGGCGACGTCCGGGTCGATATGAGGCTCACCTCGCCGTCCTGCTACCAGCTCGGCTACTTCGGGACCGAGATCGAGCGGCGGGTCGGGTCGCTGACCGGCGTCCGCTCGGTCACGGTCACCTACGACCGGGGCCTCGACTGGACGCCGTCGATGATGAGCGCCGAGGCCAAGGAGCGCCGCCGTCGGTCGCTCGCCCGCAAGGGCATGCTCCCGATCCTCGGTGGCTGACAGAAAGGAGCCCCAGTGAGTGAGGGACGCGTCACCTGGCAGATGCCTCAGCTTGGCAACGGCATCGACACGGCGATCATCCAGGAGTGGCTGATCGGCGTCGGCGAGTCGGTCAAGGAGGGCGAACCCGTGGTCGTGGTCGAGACCGACAAGGCCAGCTCCGACCTGGAGGCGCCGGTGAACGGGACCCTGGTCGCCGTGCTCGCCGCGGAAGAAGTCGAGGTCGAGATCGGCGAGCCGCTCGCCGAATTCGAGCCGGAGGTGACGACGTGAGCCGGCGCGAGCGCCTCCGCGCCGCCGGCGTCGAGGAGGTCGACGCCGGCTACGCCGAGGCGGCGGCGCGCCTGGCCGAGGTGCCGGAGAAGAGCGACCGGCTCGACCCGAAGACGAAGGCGCTGATCCGCGTCTCGCTCGACGCCGCGGTCACCCACCTGGCGCCGGACGACCTCCGCGACGACATCGTCGACGCGCTGGCCGCGGGGGCGACGCGGAAGGAGGTGGCGGAGGTGCTGGAGCTCACCTCGGTGCTCGGCGTCCACACCACCACCGTCGGCGTCCCGATCCTGCTCGAGGAGCTCGCGGCGCGCGGCGAAGGGCTCGATCCCGAGCGCACCGTCAGCGCGCGGGAGAAGGCGCTGAAGGAAGAGTTCGTCGCGGTACGTGGCTACTGGTCGGAGCTCTGGGACGGTGTGCTGGCCCTCGACCCCGACTTCTTCGAGGCGTACTTCAGGTTCTCCGCCGTCCCGTTCGAAGGCGGCGAGCTCGAGCCGAAGGTGCGCGAGCTGGTGTACATCGCGATCGACGCCTCCACCACCCACCTCTTCCAACCCGGCATCCGGATCCACATCCGCAACGCGCTCGAACACGGGGCGAGCGCGGCGGAGGTCATGCAGGTGCTCGAGCTGACCGCGCTGCAGGGGATCAAGACCGCCGAGGTCGGCATGCCCATCTTGCTTGACGAGTCCCGGACCATGACTGGAGGAACGCAGCAGTGAACGCGACGATTGCAGCTGAGGGCGGCATCAGTTTCGCGCCGTCGGCCGAGGTACTCGATCTGGCGGAGCGCACCCGCGCCTTCGTCGAGGACGAGCTGAACCCGATCGAGCAGAAGTTCCTGCTCGAGGGGCGGCTCGACTTCACCGAGCGCGCCAAGCTGGAGGTCAAGGCGCGGGACCGCGGGCTCTGGGCGCTCGAGGCGCCGACCGAGTACGGGGGCTGCGGGTACGGCCAGGTCGCCCTCGCGTTCGCCGCCGAGGAGCTCTACAAGAGCCCGATCATGTTCGGCCCGCTGCCCGGCGACATCTTCGGCGGCAGTCCGGAGCCGGCGCTCTACCTCTGCACCGACAAGCAGAAAGAGAAGTACTTCCACCCGATCATCAGCGGTGAGAAGCACAGTGCCTACGCGTTCACCGAGCCCGAGACCGGCTCCGACGTCGCCGGCATCACCACCACCGCGACCAAGACCGAAGACGGCTGGGTGATCAACGGCACCAAGAAATTCATCGGCTGGATCGAATACGCCGACTTCCTGATGGTCTTCGCCTCGACCAAGCCCGACGCGGGCGCCCGCGGCGTCAGCTGCTTCCTCGTCGACGTGGACGCGCCGGGATTCGAGAAGGTCCGCCAGCTACCGACGATGGGCGACCAGTGGGCGCCCTGGGAACTGCGGTTTGCCGATTGCCACGTTCCCGAGGAGAATCTGCTCGGACAGCTGCACGGGGGCTTCAAGGTCGCCGACGAGCAGCTGACCCACGGCCGGTTGAAGATCGCCGCCCTGCAGCTCGGCCTCGCCCAAAGGTCGATCGATATCGCCACCAAGTACGCAAAAGACCGTGAAACCTGGGGCAAGCCGATCGCCTCGCGGCAGGCGATCCAGTTCATGCTCGCCGACTCCGAGGTGGAGGTGCAGGCCGCGCGTCTGCTCGTCCACAAGGCCGCCTGGATGGCCGACGCGAACGAGCCGATGCGGACGGAGGCGTTCACGGCGAAGCTTTATGCGGCCGAGATGGCGCAGCGGGTCACCGATCGTTGCCTGCAGATCCTCGGTGGGTCGGGGTACCTGCGCGAGTCGCCGGTCCAGAGCCTCTACCGCCAGGCCCGCGTCTGGAGGATCGGCCACGGCACCTCGGAGATCCACCGCTGGATGATCGCCCGCAGCATGCTCGGGCTCAAATCGACCGACTGAGGAACGCGGCGCGTGGACCACATCGGGCCCAGAACGGTTCCACTCCTCCTCGCCGAACGGATCGACCGATACCCGGACGCGGTCGCCTCCGTCTTCGAAAGCCGCGACGGCAGCGTCACCGAATACACCTACGCCGAGCTGGGCGACGCGGTCGCGCGGGCCGCGGGCGGCCTCGCCGGGCTCGGCATCGGCCGCGGGGACAAGGTGGTGCTCTGCATGGCGAACCGGCCGGAGATGGTGATCGGCCTGCTGGCCCTTGCCCATCTCGGCGCTGTCGCGGTCCCGGCGAACACCGCCAACGCGCTCGTCGAGATGACCCACGTCAGCAACTGGTCGGACGCCAGGCTGGTGATCACGACCGCCGAGTTCGTGCCGCTCTTCGACCAGGTGCGCGCCGCGGTGCCCGCCCTCGCCGCGACGGTGGTGGCCGGCGACGGTGCCGGCCCGGGCGCGCCGAGCTTCGCCGGCCTGCTCGACGGCGAGCCGGTCGGGGTCGCCGAGATCGACTCGGAGGACCCGCTCGAGATCATCTTCACCTCGGGCACCACGGCGCTGCCCAAGGGCGTGGTCCTCACCCACGCCAACTGGCTGTGGTCGGGGGAGCGGGCCACCCACTGGCTGCGCCTGGACGAGCGCGACCGCCTGCTGAGCGCGCTGCCGCTCTTCCACGTCAACGCCCAGACCTTCACCCTGCTGGCGTCGCTCACGCTGGGCGCCACGTCGATCTTCCTCGAGGAGTACTCGGCGAGCCGATTCATGGACCAGGTGCGCGCACACGAGGCGACCTACATCAGCATCGTGGCGATGTTGCTGCGCACGATCATGGCGCAGCCCGAGAGCGACCTCGATCGTGGTCACCGGCTGCGCCGGGTGAGCTATGCGATCAACGTCCCGGAGGCGGAGAAGAACGCCTTCGAGCGCCGCTTCGGGGTGGAGTTGCTGAACGGCTATGGCCTCAGCGAGGCGATGACCGAGGTCAGCGTGTGTCCGGTCTACGGCGAGAAGCGCTGGCCGTCGATCGGTCAACCCGCGTTCGGCCGTGAGGTGAGGGTGGTCGACGAGGAGGGCAGGTCGAGGCCGACGGGCGAGGCCGGTGAGATCGTCGTTCGCGGGGTGCCCGGGCGGACGATCATGAAGGAGTACTACAAAGACCCGACCGCGACCGCGGCGGCGATCGTCGATGGTTGGTTGCACACCGGCGACAACGGCTATTTCGACGAGCGCGGCTACCTCTACTTCGTCGACCGGTCCAAGGACATGATCAAGCGCGCCGGGGAGAACGTCTCGGCGACCGAGGTGGAGGGCGTCCTGCTGGAAGACGAGCGGGTCGCGCTGGCGGCGGTGATCGGCGTCCCCGACCCGGTGCGCGACGAGGCGGTGATGGCGTTCGTCGTCGCCGAGCCCGGGGCAACGTTGAGCGAGGACGACGTGATCGCCCACTGCGAGCAGCGCCTCGCGCGCTTCAAAGTCCCATCGATCGTCGCGATCCGTGACGAGCTGCCGGTGACCTCGATCGGCAAGGTCGAAAAGAAGGCCCTGCGACAGAGCGTCGCGGGCGCGGGCGGGGCCACGGTCGCGTGACCGGGTCCGCCTCGCTTGCCGGCGCCGCGGAGCGCCTCGAGGCCCTGGTCGGCCGCAGCGGCCCGCCGATCCACGGCGTGGTCGAGCGCCGCGACGTCGAACGCTTCGCTCGCGCCTCGGGCGAGCGCTCGCCGATCTACTTCGACGAGGCCGCGGCGGCGGCCGCGGGCCACGCCGGCGTCCCGGCACCGCCGCTCTTCCTCTCCGCGATGATCAACTGGGACGCCGGTCCCGCCCTGGAGGAGCTGCGCCCCGATGGAACCGGCGTCGACCGCGAGCGGTGGCTGCCGCTCGACGGGCTCCGCCTGATGGGCGGCGGGCAGGAACTCGAGCTCCACCGGCCGGTGCTTGCCGGGCAGGCTTTTCGCGCCTTGCCGACGCTGGAGAGCGTGACGGCCAAGTCGGGATCGAGCGGCGCGCTGATCGTGCTGGTGATCCGCACCGAATTCCGCGACGACGACGAGGGCCTGCTGCTGACCTGCCGCGAGAGCGTGATCGGCAGGTGACGTCGATGGCGGACGGGGCGACGATCGAGGTGGGGGAGGGGGTGGGGCTGCCGGAGATCGTGCGGGAGCCGACCAACGTGCAGTTGTTCGCCTTCAGCGCCGTGACCTGGAACCCCCACCGGATCCACTACGACCTCACCTATGCCCGGGGCGTCGAGGGTTACCCGGACGTGCTCGTGCAGTCGCACCTGCACGCCTGCTTCCTCACCCAGGCACTGCGGGAGTGCCTCGGCGCCGACGCGGCGATCGTCGCGCTCGGTTGGCGCAACCGGGCGATCGCCGTGCCGGGTGACCGGCTGACCGTCGGCGGCACGATCACGGCGGTCGTCGAGTCGGCGGCGGAGCTGCGGCTCGAGCTGGAGCTGGAGGAGCGCAATCAGCGCGGTGAGATCTGCGTAAACGGCCAGGCGACCGTGCGGTTGCCGCGGAAAGGACACTGAATGTCGAACACCGACACCGCGCTCGAGCTCTACCGGCTCATGTGCGAGATCCGTGCGTTCGAGGAAGAAGGGGAGCGGTTGCTGCGGGCGGGACGCCTCGCCGGGAACCTCCACCTCTCCCTCGGCCAGGAGGCAGTCGCTGCCGGGGTGTGCTCGGCGCTGGCCGCCACCGACCACATCACCACCACCCACCGCGGCCACGGTCATTGCGTCGCCAAGGGCGGCGATCCCGAGCGCATGTTCGCGGAGCTCTTCGGCCACGCCGACGGTTACTCGAAAGGCCGCGCGGGCTCGATGCACATCGCCGACCCGGACAGCGGCATCCTCGGTGCGACGGCGATCGTCGGGGGCAGCTTCGGCATGGCGATCGGCGCCGCCTTCGGTGCCCAGGTCCTGGGGACCGGGGCCGTCGCGGTCGCGTTCTTCGGCGAGGGCGCCTCGGCCGAGGGCACGCTGCACGAGGCGCTGAACCTCGCCGCGCTGTGGAAGCTGCCGATGGTCTTCTGCTGTGAGAACAACCAGTACGCGGAGATGACCCACGTCCGCGAGCACATCAGCGGCAGCATCCGGGCCATCGCCGCCGCCCACGACCTGGCGGCGGAGGAGATCGACGGCAACGACGCCGTGGCGGTCAGGGAGGCGGCCGACGCCGCGGTGGCGAGGGCGCGGGCGGGCGAGGGCCCGACGCTGCTCGAGTGCATGACCTACCGGTGGAGCGGTCACTACGTTGGCGACCCGGAGAGCTATCGCGATCCCGAGGAGGTCGCCGCGGGCAAGGCCGCCGACCCGATCGCCCTGCTCGGTGAGCGCCTCGCGGCCGGCGGCGAGGGCGAGCGGCTCGAGGAGATCCGCGAGGCGGCGAACCGGCGGATCGCCGAGGCCGCCGACCGGGCCGCCGGCGGGCAGCCCGCCTCACCCGATCTGTTGTTGGCCGACGTCTACGCAAGCTGAGGAGCGAAGCGATGAAGGAGCTCAAATACTGGCGGGCGATCAACGAGGCGATGGCCGAGGAGATGGAGCGCGACGAGTCCGTGGTGCTGATCGGCGAGGACGTCGGCAGGCCCGGCGGGCCCTACATCGCCACCAAGGGTCTCTACGACCGCTTCGGCCCGACCCGGGTGCGGGATACGCCGATCAGCGAGTCGACCCTGATCGGGCTGGCGACCGGCGGCTCGATGGTCGGGCTGCGGGTGATCGTGGAGATCATGTTCCTCGACTTCCTCACCCTCGCCGCCGACCAGTTGGTCAACCACGCCGCCAAGGTGCGTTCGGTGTCGGGCGGTGCGTTCGAGGTGCCGATGGTGATGCGCACGATGTGCGGGGCGGGCAAAAACACCGGTCCCCAGCACGGCCAGAGCCTCGAGTCATGGGTCGCCCACATCCCCGGGCTGAAGGTGGTCTGGCCCTCCAATCCCGCCGACGCGAAGGGGCTCCTGAAGGCTGCCGTCCGTGATCCCAACCCGGTGGTGTTCATCGAGAGCCTGCAGCTGTGGGCGAGCCGGGGGGAGGTGCCGGAGGAGGAGACGCTGGTCCCGATCGGCGCCGCCGCGGTGCCCCGGGAAGGCGGCGACGTGACGATCGTCAGTTGGGGGGGTGCCACGCCGCGTGCCCTCGAGGCTGCCGAGGCGCTCGACTCGCGGGGCGTCGATGCCGAGGTCGTCGACCTGCGCTCGCTGGCGCCGCTCGACGAGGAGACGATCCTCGGGTCGGTGGCGAAGACCGGCCGGCTGGTGGTCGTCCACGACGCCGTGCGGCCGTTCGGCGGCGGCGCCGAGATCGCCGCCCTGGTCGCCGAGCGCAGGTTCGACCACCTGAAGGCGCCGGTTCGACGGGTGACCTCGCAGTTCGCCCCGGTTCCCTTCCCGCCCCAGCTCGAGGACGCCTATTACCCCGGGACCAACGATGTCGTCGACGCGTGTCTCGCCTCCGTCGGAGAGGCGGCCGCGCGCTAAGCGAGAAAGGTGCAGCCGTGTACAAGCTGATCTCTTATTGGACCGCTCCCTCGGCGGAGCGGCAGGACGAGTTCGAGCGCGAGTACCAGGACACCCACATCCCCCTCGCCCTGGCCTGTCCCGGGGTGCGCCGCGCGGCGTTGACCAGGACACCCGACGGGTTGGGTGGGCCGCCGGCGTTCTACCGCGCGGTCGAGATCGAGTGGGACGACCGCGACGCCTTCGAGGCCTCGACCGCCTCACCCCAGTGGGCGGCGTTGGTCGAGGACACCGTGCGGATGATCGAGACCTACGGGGTGTCCACGCAGGGTGCGCTCGGCACGCCGGAGGTTCACGATCCGAGCCCCGGGATGGCACCGGTCGACGAGATCCTCACCACCACCCGCGCGGTCAGGAGGCGCCTCGACCTCGACCGGGAGGTGGATCCGGAGGTGTTGAAGGAGTGCATCGAGCTGGCGCTCCAGGCGCCGGTCGGGGCCGGCCGCGCCGGCCCCCACTTCGTGGTCGTCACCGACGCCGCGAAGAAGAAGGTGATCGCCGACCACTATCGCGATCACGGGCGCGGACTGCTCGCCGCCGGGGTCGAGGGTGCCGAGGACGAGGAGGCGCGGAAGGTGATGGAAAGCGCCCTCTACCTCGCCGACATCCTGGAGCGGGTCCCGGTCCTCGTGATCCCCTGCGTGCAGGGCCGTTGGGACACCAGTACCCACGCCGACCAGTCGAGCTCGTTCGGCTCGGTCCTGCCGGCGACCTGGAGCCTGCAGCTGGCGCTGCGCTCGCGTGGATTGGGATCGGCTTGGACGACGATCCACCTCTACCGCAAGGACGAGATCGCCGAGCTGCTGGGCCTCCCCGCCGACGTCACCCAGGCGGCGCTGCTACCGGTTGCGCACACCACCGGTGGCCGTTTCAAACCTGCTTCACGCCCGCCCGTGGATGACGTGTTGCACTGGAACAGTTGGGACTGAGCTGACCATTACTGATGCGTCGGCGCACGTGTAGCGAACTGGGACATCGCTGACCGTAGCCAGCCCGTACGTTCACAAGCGGTACTGGGTTACACCGCTTAAGAGAGGAAACGAGAGTGCACAGGAAATTGAGCCTTTGCTTCGCGCTGCTCGCCGCACTGTTGGTGGTCGGCGTGGTTGCCGGCTGCGGTGGTGGCGGCAGCACCACGGCGAGCTCAGGCGGCGGCAACGAAGCCGAAGAAGCCGCCGGCAGCGAAACCGAAGGTGCGGGTGGCGAAGGCGAAGCCGCCGGCAGCGACCTACAAAAAGAAGCGGAAGCCAAAGTGGCGGAATACGAAAAGCCGCCCAGCGATTGGCCCGGCCCGAACAAGGCGTTCAGCCCGGGTGAAGGTTCGGCCACGGTCATCTCGTGCGGCTTCGCGGCTCCGGTCTGCGCGACGCAGGCGAAAGACGGCGTGAAGGCCTTCGAAGCGATGGGCTGGAACGTCGAAGGAGCCAAGGACGGCAAGCTGTCGGCGCAGACGCAGGCGGCGCTGGTCGAAGAAGCCACGCAACAGAAAAAGACGGGCATCCTCCTGGTGTCGGTCGACCTCTCCTCGATCAAGGCCGCGATCGACCGTGCGGTCGAATCCGGAGTCCTGATCGGATGCAGCATGTGCGTGGTCAGTCCCGAATTCATCGAAACCGGGAAAGTGTTCAACGGCGAGGTGAACTTCGAAACCCAGGGCGAAATCTCCGCCTGGGCCGTGCTTGCCAAATTCGGTCCCAAGGCGACGATCGTCCAGACCAACGATGAAGAGTTCAATCCCCCGCCGCTGCGCGTCAAAGGGTTTGAAAAAGTCATCGAAGAACACTGCCCGGAATGCGAACTGGAAACGAAACCGTTCCTCGCCACCGAAATCACCAAACCGGGCCCGCCGATGTTCTCCGCCCTCCTGGCGAGCCGGCCTTCCGGCCTGAACGCGGTGGTCGCACACTACGACGGTGCGGGTATCGCGATGGCGAAGACGGTCCAGCAGTCGGGTCGTACCGAACCTCTCGTCTTCGGCTACGACGGCGAAGAAGAAGGCGTCCTGGCGCTGAAAACCGGCAATCCGCCGTACGGAGCCACCACCGCCGAGGCGTACACCTACGCCGAGTGGGCGCTGGCCGATCAGATCGCCCGCAAAGCAGCAGGCGCTCCGGAGTGGGAAGGCCTGGAAGAACTCCCGAGCCAGCTGATCACCGCCAACAACGCCGATGAATTCCTGAATCCCTACCACGACCCTGTTCCGAAGGGCGCCTGGGAAAAGGAATACTTCGAAAAGTACTGGAAGTAGGCGAGTCGCAGTGTCCGAGCCGCAACGTTCCGGCAGCTCGGAGGCCGGAGGGGGCGGGGCCAAGCCCGCCCCCTCCGCGGCCACCGCGGCTGCTTCCTATGAAGCGCCGAGCCTCCAGATCAGGAACCTCGGCAAAAGGTTCGGTGCCAACCAGGTCCTGAGCGGCGTCGACCTGACCATCGAGCGCGGCGAGTTCGTCGGGCTGATGGGCCCCAACGGTGCCGGCAAGTCGACGCTGATCAAGATCCTCGACGGTGTCTACACCGCCTCCGAGGGGGAGATCCTGCTCGGTGGCAAGCGGGTGAGCTCGCTGCGCCGGAGCCCCGAGGTCGGTTTCATCCACCAGGACCTCGGCTTGGTCGACGACCTTTCGATCTCCGAAAACCTACGGCTCGGCGACAAGCCGATGCGTCGGTTCGGTCCGATCCTGAACCAGCAGGCGGAGCGCAAGGCGGCGGAAAAGGCCCTGGCCCGCGTCGGCCTTTACCACGCGCCGACCGAGCCGCTGCTCGCGCTGGCGCCGGGCGAGAAGACCTTGGTCGCCGTGGCCCGCGTCCTCGAGCGCGGGGCGCGCCTCCTCTTCGTCGACGAGGCGACCTCGAACCTGGCGCCGCACGAGGCCGAGGTCGTCGTCGAGACCCTCAAAGACCTCGCGGGCCGCGGGGCGACGGTGATCATGGTCACCCACAAGCTGCACGAGACGCTCTCCTCCGCCGCGCGCGTCGTCGCCCTGGTCGACGGGCGCGTCAACGCCGACCGGCCGATCGCCGGGCTTGACCGCGAGGCCCTGATCGCCCTGATGGCCCCGGTCGGGGCCGCCGGAGGGGGGGAGGAGGGGCTCCATCGTCCCGCCGTCGAGCGTCCGGCCCGGGAGCACGCCACGAAGGGCGAGCTGCTGCTGCGGCTGAAGGACGTCTACGGCGGCCGGGCCGGCCCGGTCAGCATCGAGCTCCACGCCGGCGAGGTCCTCGGCCTGACCGGCGTCGCGGCCTCCGGGCTCCACGACGTCGGCTTGCTCGCCCAGGGGGCGCTGCCCCCGGAACGAGGGGTGATCGAGTTGGGGCGCGACAAGATGCGCCGCGCCCTCGTCCCGCCCTTTCGTGAGGCGCAGGGCGGCTTCGGCCCGATGTCGGTGCGGGAAAACCTGACCATGTCCTCGATGAACCGTTGGGTCGGCCGCGGCCGGCTCGTCGCCGGGGGGCGCGAGATCCGCGCCTGCGAAGAGATGGTGGATCGGCTCAGCATCAAGCCGCCGCGGCTCGACGAGGAATACCGGGTCCTTTCGGGCGGCAACAAGCAGAAGGTGGTCTTCGGTCGTGCGCTCCTGCGCGAACCCGACGTCTACGTCCTCTGCGAGCCGACCCGTGGGGTGGACGTCGCCACGCGGGCGGAGATCTACCGGCTCATACGTGAGATCGCCGACTCCGGCGCCGGTGTGCTCGTCGTCAGCTCCGACGCGGAAGACATCTTCGCCGTCTCGGACGTGGTCGGTGTGGTGAACGAAAGCGTCGGCAAGCTGACCCCGACGAAGGACCTCAAACTCAGTGATCTGGAGGTGTTGGTGTGACTACGGCCGATTCGAGTGTGGCCACCGGTGGGACCGAGCGGTCGGAGCAGGCGGCCCAGTCGACTCGCCCGAAGAGCTCGTTCCGACGCTTTCTGCGCGCCAAGTCCGTCGAGAGCTCGCTGACCGCGGTCGGGTTCGCGCTGATCTTCGCGGTCTACGCGGTCTGGCTCGGGTCGAAGTTCCTGAACGTCGAAGCCCTCCTGCTCAACGTCCACTCGAACGTGCCGATCCTGATCCTCGGGCTCGCCGTGCTGGTGACCCTGATCGGCGGACAGTTCGACCTCTCGGTGGCCGGGATGGCGACGCTCACCACCGTCCTCTCGATCGGCCTGGTGTCAAAACAGGGCCTGCCGTTCGGGCTGGTCCTCGTCATCTGCCTCGCGGTCGGCGCCTTCGGCGGGCTGGTGAACGGCCTGGTGGTCGAGCGGCTCGGCGTCAACCCGTTCATCGCCACCCTCGGCAGCGGGGGCGTCCTCGCCGGCATCGCCCAGGTCTACTCGGGCGGCACCGCGGTCGTGCCTGGGCCGGAAGGGCACCAGCTCCCGCACTGGTTCACCCAGATGGGCACCTTCGGGACGAAGTTCCCCTCGGCGATCCTCTGGGTCGCCTTCGCGCTCGGGATGCTCGGCCTCTACGCCACGCTCTCCGGTCTGCGGCCCGCCTCGATGGCGGTCAACCGGTGGCGGGTCATCCGCGCCGTGTCGCTCGTCGTCCTGGTGGCGATCCTCTTCGTCGTCTTCGACCTGCCGAAGTGGATCGAAAACACCTCCTGGCTCCTGGCGATCATGCTCGGCATCGGGCTGGTGATGTGGACGTTGCTGCGGCTGACCACCTACGGCCGTTACCTGAAAGCCAGCGGGGCCAACCGCGAAGCGGCGACGCTCGCGGGTGTCAACGTCAGCCGCGAGGTGATCAAGGCGTTCGTGATCGGTGGGCTCCTGGCCGCGATCGCAGGGATCCTGCTCGGCGCCAGCCAGGGGTCGGCGGCACCCGAAATCGCCGCCGGCTTCCTCCTGCCGGCCTTCGCCGCGGCCTTCCTCTCGACCGTGATCTTCTCGGCCGGGGCGTTCAACGTCTGGGGGACGATCCTCGGCGGCACGGTGATCGTCTGGGTCGCCCAAGGGCTGATCATCGGCGGTCTGCCGCCGACCTGGTCCGGCGTGGTGAATGGCACGGTGCTGGTCGTGGCGGTAGCCCTGTCCACGGTCATGCGACGGGTCAACCGCTGAGTCGCCCCGACGGTCTCTTGAACGCGCGAACCGAGCTCACTCCTGCGGTGGATCCGCAGGCGCTCCCGACCTTCCGGCTCGACGGCAAGGTGGCGGTGGTCACCGGCGCCTCGGCGGGCCTCGGTCGGTCCTTTGCCCTGACGCTCGCCAGGGCCGGGGCCGACGTGGCCCTGGCGGCGCGGCGCGACGAGGAGCTGGGCGCGGCGCGCGCCGACATCGAAACGATCGGTCGGCGCTCGATCGCGGTTCCGGTCGACGTTGCCGACGTCGCCGGGTGTCGGACCGTGGTCCAGCAGACGGTGCGCAGGCTCGGGCGGGTCGACGTCCTGGTCTCCGCGGCGGGCATCTCCGACGCCCGCCCGGCGTTGCGCCAGGATCCAGAGGAGTTCGAGCGGGTGGTCGCGGTCAACCTGAACGGGACCTACTGGATGGCGCAGGCATGCGCCGCCGAGATGGGCCCGGGGAGCTCGATCATCAACGTCTCCAGCGTCCTCGGCCTCACCTGGGGCCCGGTCCCGAGCGCCGGGTACGCGGCGAGCAAGGCCGGGGTCATCGGCCTCACCCGGGACCTCGCCGCCCAGTGGGCGAGCCGTCGGCAGATCCGCGTCAACACGCTCGCCCCGGGCTTCTTCAAGACCGAGATGACCGAGCCGCTGCTCGCCAACGACGGGCTCGGGAGCCAGGTCCGGGCGCGCATCCCGATGGGCCGGCTCGGTGACCCGGAAGAGCTCGACGGGGCGCTCCTCTTCCTCGCCTCCGACGCGAGCCGTTACGTCACCGGCGCCACGCTCACCGTGGACGGCGGCTGGACGATGGCGTGAGTCCGGCGGCGACGACGGAGCTCGAGCTCGACGGGCGGGTCGCCCGGCTGACGCTCAATCGACCCGACCGGCGGAACGCCCTCGATCCGCCGATGCTGGCGGAGTTGCTTGACGCGCTCGCCCGGGTCAGGCGCGAGGACGGCGTCAGCGTCCTCGTCCTCGGCGCCCGGGGGGAGGCGTTCTGCGCGGGGACCGACGTCGATACCCCCTTCTTCTTCAACCACGTCGACGACACCTCGGTGTACGCGGGGACGCGGCTGCTCGGCCACCAGCACCGGCTGATCGAGGAGCTGCATCGGATGCCGCAGCTGACGCTTGCGGCGGTCAACGGCGACGCCGTCGGCGGCGCCGGATTCGGCATGGCGGTCGCGTGCGATCTCGTGGTCGCGGTCGAGTCGGCGCGCTTCTGGATGATCCCCGGCGCGCTCGACGTGATCCAGGACTTCGGCCTCACCTGGCTGCTGCAGCGGCGGATCGGCCCGAGCCGGACTCTGCGGATGGCGACGCTCGGCGAGGCCGTGGCGGCGCCGGAGGCGGCTCGGCTCGGCTTTGTCGACCAGGTGGTCGACGGTGCCGAGGCCCTGGCGGAGTGGTTGGACGACCTGCTCGGCCGCCTCTCCGAGGTTGGAGTCGACGCGCTGCGGATGCTGAAGCTGATGGTTCGTGCCGGCGAACGCACCGACCTCGGCAGCCAGCTCGGGATCGAGGCGGTCGCCAACGGGCTCACCTTCCAGTCCGCGGAGTTCCGCGCCAAGCACGGCGCCTACCTCGCCCGCCTGGGTCGGCAGGCGGGCTGAGATGAGGGCGGTTCGCCTGCATCTCGCCGCGGCGGGCCTCGAAGCGCAGGTCGAGGAGGTTCCGGTGCCCGAGCCCGGGCCCGCCGAGGTGCTCGTGCGCGTCTGCGCCTCCGGGGTCAACCGGATCGACCTCCTCACCCGCGACGGCCAGGCGCGGCCGCCCGCCCTTCCCCACGTGCCCGGCAGCGAGGTCGCGGGCGAAGTGGTCGCGGTCGGCGCCGGTTGCGGCAATTGGGGGAGCGGCGACCGGGTCGTGGTCGACCCGGTGGTCACCTGCGGCGAGTGCGAGCTCTGTCGCCGCGGTCGCGGCAACCTCTGCGCCCGCTCGTTGATCTACGGCGTGCAGACCGCGGGCGGTTACGCCGATTTCGCGGTGGCGCCGGTCGGCCAGCTGGTCGGGATCCCCGACGGCGTCTCCTTCGAGGCCGCCGCCTCGGTCACCGCCGCGGGGGCGACCGCCTGGCAGATGCTCTGCGGCCGGGCCGACCTGCGGGTCGGCGAGACGGTGCTCGTGATCGCGGCCGGGTCCGGCCTCGGCACGATGGCGATCCAGATGGCGGCGCTCGCGGGCGCCGACGTGCTGGCGACCGCGGGGTCGGCCGCGAAGCGGGAGCACGCGCTCCGCCTCGGCGCCCGCGCCGCCGTCGACCACCGGCAGCCCGGCTGGTCGAGCGAGGTCCGCGAGCTGACCGCCGCCCGCGGCGCCGACCTCGTGCTCGAGCACGTCGGCGCGGCGACCTGGGACGAGAGCATGAGGGCGCTGTCGCGGGCCGGTCGCCTCGTCACCTGCGGCGGCCACTCGGGCTTCGAGGTCGGGCTCGACCTTTGGCGCTTCTTCGTCAAGGGCCAGACGATCATCGGCTCCTTCGCGGCGACCCGTCAGGACCTCGTCGACGTGCTCGATCTCCTCGCCGCCGGGAAGGTGCGCCCGGTCGTCCACGAGGTCTTCCCGCTGGCGGAGTTTGCCGCCGCACAGGCACTGTTGGACGACCGCGAGGCGGTCGGAAAGGTCTTGCTGAAGCCGTGATCGGAACCCGGATACGAGAGGAGCGGAGATGAGTGAAGGGCCGTTGTCTGTAGGCCGCGAGGTCGTGATCGTGGAGGCGGTCCGTACGCCGGTCGGCCGCGGCCACCTGGAGAAGGGCTACTACCGCGACCTCCATCCCTCGAACCTGCTGGCGCGGACCTACGCCGAGCTGATCTCCCGCGCGGGCATCGACCCCGCCGAGGTGGGGACGATCTTCGCCGGCTGCGTGCAGCAGGTCGGCGAGCAGAGCCTCAACATCGCCCGCAATGCCTGGCTCGAGGCGGGACTCCCCGAGGAGGTCCCGGCGACCACCCTCGACATCCAGTGCGGCTCCGCCCAGCAGTCGGTGAACGTCGCGGCGACCTCGATCGCCGCGGGGGTCTGTGATGTCGCGATCGGCGGTGGGGTGGAGTCGATGAGCCACCTCTCCTTCGCCGCCGTGGCGGAGGCGAACGAGTCCTACGGCTCGCCTTTCTCCCCCGAGCTCCTTGACCGCTACGACCTGGTCAACCAGGGCATCTCCGCCGAGCTGATCGCCGAGCGCTGGGAGATCCCCCGCCGCGAGCTCGACGAGCTCGGCCTGCGCTCCCAGCAGCTGGCGAGACGGGCCACCGAGGA
>JAFDWO010000060.1 GCA_018268415.1 Actinomycetota bacterium
CGTTCGCCGGGCGCCTACGTGATGGCCCCGAAGGACCCGGAGAAGCAGGTCTTCATCGCCAACCTGATGCCGGCCCGCGGCTCCTGGCTGGAGCTCGAAGTCGACAAAAAAGGCAAAGTCTTCGTGCGGATCGACCGCAAGCGGAAACTGCCGGTCACGGTCCTGCTGCGCGCGATGGGCTACGTCGAGGACCAGAAGCTCCTCGATCTCTTCGACAACTCGATCTACATCCGGCACACGATCGAAGCGGACAGCGAGGCCACCAGGACGGAAGAGGGCGCCCTGGTCGAGCTGTTCAAAAAACAGCGTCCGGGCGAGCCGCCGAGCGTCGATGCCGCCCGCGGCCTCCTCGACCAGCTGTTCTTCGACCCGAAGCGCTATGACCTCACCCGGGTCGGTCGCTACAAGCTGAACGCCCGTCTCGACCTCGACATCGACCTCGAGACGCGGGTCCTCACCCACGACGACATCATCGCTCTGGTCAAGGAGCTCGTCTCCCTGCCGAAGCTGCTCGGGATCCCCGAGGAGGTCGACGAGGAGAACCCGATCAAAGACTATGCCGCGGAAGCTCTCACCTACCCGCGCGAGGCGGTCTACGAGCACCTCGACGAGTACGAGCACTTCGGTAACCGGCGCCTGCGCACGGTCGGCGAGCTGATCCAGGAGGCCTTCCGGATCGGTCTCTACCGGATGGAGCGGGTCGTCCGCGAGCGCCTGACGACGGAAGACTCCGACGCGATCACCCCGCAGACGATCATCAACATCCGCCCGGTCGTGGCGGCGATGAAAGAGTTCTTCGGGTCCTCGCAGCTGTCCCAGTTCATGGACCAGACCAACAGCCTCTCCGGGCTGACGCACCGCCGCCGCCTGTCGGCGCTCGGCGCCGGCGGTCTGACCCGCGAGCGGGCCCCGATCGAGGTCCGTGACGTGCACCCGACCCACTACGGCCGGATGTGCCCGATCGAGACCCCGGAGGGACCGAACATCGGCCTGATCGGCTCGCTCGCCTCCTATGCGGAGATCTCCGAGCACGGTTTTGTCACCACCCCGTATCGCCTCGTGAAGGACGGCGTCGTCACCGACGAGATCGTCCGTTACGACGCGACCCAGGAGGAGGACAAGATCATCGCCCAGGCGAACTCCGAGTTCGACAAGGCGACCGGCAAACTGAAGGGCCCGCAGGTGCTGGTCCGCGCCGGCGAGCAGGAGTACGCGACCGCGTCTCCTAAAGAAGTCGACCTGATGGACGTGTCGCCGTCCCAGATCTGGTCGGTGGCGACCTCGCTGATCCCGTTCCTCGAGCACGACGACGCGAACCGCGCCCTGATGGGCTCGAACATGCAGCGTCAGGCGGTGCCGCTGCTCAAACCCGACCCGCCGCTGATCGGCACCGGGATGGAGCGCCGGGCCGCGATCGACTCCGGTGACGTGGTCATCGCCAAGCACGACGGCGAGATCTCCTACGTCGACGCCGATCGCATCGAGGTCACCCACGCCGAAGGCAAGGACGATCACCGCCTGAACAAGTTCATGCGGTCGAACCAGGGGACGCTGATCCACCAGCGCCCGATCGTCAAGGCCGGCCAGAAGGTCAAGACGGGCGACGTGCTCGCCGACGGCTCGGCCTCCGGCGGCGGCGAGATCGCACTGGGCAAGAACTGCCTGGTCGCCTTCATGTCCTGGGAGGGCTACAACTTCGAGGACGCGATCATCCTCTCCGAGCGCCTGGTCAAGGAAGACGAACTCACCTCGATCCACATCGAGGAGTACGA
>JAFDWO010000061.1 GCA_018268415.1 Actinomycetota bacterium
AGGCCCGCGGGAGGCTCGGGAGAGCGCCACAGGTCCGTCACGGGAGTACCACGGAGGCTCACGGGAGTGCCACGACTCCGTCACCGAGGTCCGACCTCGTGAGGAAGGCCGTGGGAACTCCACACTTCCTCCCGTGTTGTCCAACAGTCACCGACGCGCTGCATGAGTTGACCGTGCCCTGGCACGGTCAACTCATGCAGCGCTCACGGAGCCCTGCGTGGATCACCCGGCCCATGGCACGGGTGATCCACGCAGGGCGTTCCCGGGCCCGTGTCCCCGGCCCTGGTCCCCGGCCTCCGCCCGCGTAGGGGGCCCGCCCCACCGGTCGGGATCTCCCCGGTTGGTCACCTGCGCATGGCCGAAGTTTCCGACCACGCAGATCCCCGACCCTTCGGATCGCGGCCTCTCCCACACCGGACCTTCACGGGAGTCCGACCTTCCTCACGTCACTGTGGCGCCTTCCCCACGCACCCCTCACGTGTCCCGGGCGCCTCATGGCGCTCACAGCCTGTCAGGAGCGCCATGAGGCGGCCGGGACCATCTCGGACGGGTGTGGGGGCCGGGGTCGCGTCCGTCCCTTCTCGACGGCCCCGTCCCTTCCGCTGTTCCTTATGGTCCCCTGGGGACCATAAGGAACAGCGGAGCGATCCCGGGGAGGGTGCCTCGGCCGGGGATCCCGAATCACGTCCGTCTTCCGTCACACACCCATCAACATCTCGGCCGGGCGCCCCCAGCCCGGGACCAGACCGCCCTCTACAGCTCAGGGACGTCGACCCCGAGCGGCTCGAACGGCAGGCGCCTGACCTCGGCCCAGCCCTCGCAGCGGCCCTTCAGCGCGGCGGCGACGCCGCCGGCTTCTTCCCAGGTCGTCCAGACCAGGACGGTCGGCCCGGCGCCGGAGATCGTCGCCCCCAGGGCACCCAGCTCGGCCGCCGCGTCGACGATCTCCATCGAGCGCGGGTAGAGCCCGCGCCGGCGCGGCTGGTGGATGCGGTCGTGGAGGCCGCGGGCGACCAGGTCGAGGTCGGCGCTCCGCAGCCCGAGCACCAGGAGCGCTGCGGCGGAGACGTTGGCGACGGCGTCGGCGAGCGGCAGCTCGGCCGGGATCGACTCCCGCGCCAGCTCGGTCGAGACTTCCTCGCCGGGGATCACCACGATGCCCTCCAGCCCCTCCGGGGGATCAAAGCGGGCCGCGAACGCCTCACCCCCCGCCGCACAGACGACGAAGCCGCCGTAGATCGCCGCCGCGACGTTGTCGGGGTGCCCCTCGATCGCGGTGGCCCGCGCCAGCAGCTCCTCGCGGGTCAGCGCCAGCTCGAAGAGGTGGTCGGCGGCCGCCAGCCCGGCGACGATCGCCGCCGAGCTCGACCCCAGCCCCCGCGCCAACGGAATCTCCGAGCGCAACCGGAAGGCGATCCCGTCCGCAGGATGCAGCGTCTCGAAAGCCCGCACGATCAGGTTGTCCCGCCCCCGCGACACGTCGAGCCCGCCCGGATCGAGCGAGAACTCCCCCGTCTCTTCCACCTCCAGCTCCAGGTGCAGCGCCACCGCCGCCGCCATCGCGTCGTACCCCGGCCCGAGGTTGGCCGAGGAGGCGGGAACGCGGACGAGTCGGTGCCGGGCGGTCACCGATCCCTAGTCGCCGAACACCGCGCGTTCGACCGCGCTCAGGTCGTTCTCGCAGCTGATCACGGCGGGGGCGTTGCCCAGCGCGGCGTCGGGGTCCTTCAGGCCGTGGCCGGTGAGGACGGCGACGACGGACTCGGGCTTCGCGTCGCCCTCCACCGTCGGCAGGCCGTGGGCCAGGAGGCCCGCGACCGAGGCGGCCGAGGCGGGCTCGCAGAAGACGCCGACGCAACTCGCCAGCCAGTGGTACGCGTCGAGGATCTGCGCGTCGGTGACAGCGGCGATGCGGCCGTGCGAGGTGGTGACGGCGCCCATCGCCTCCTCCCAGCGGGCCGGGTTGCCGATCCGGATCGCCGAGGCGATCGTTTCCGGTTTCTCCACCGGTTTGCCGGTGACCAGCGGCGCCGCGCCCGCGGCCTGGAAGCCGTAGAGGATCGGCGCCGCGTCCATCTCCTGGAAGCCACGCCAGTAGGCGGTGATGTTGCCGGCGTTGCCGACCGGGATCGCCAGCGCGTCGGGCGCCTTGCCGAGCTCGTCGATCAGCTCGAACGCGCCGGTCTTCTGCCCTTCGATCCGGTAGGGGTTGACGGAGTTGACGAGCTCGATCGGGTGCTTCTGGGAGAGCTCGCGAACGATCCGCAGGGCGTCGTCGAAGTTGCCTTTAAGGGCGACCACGCGGGCGCCGTGGATCAGCGCCTGGGCGAGCTTGCCGATCGCGATCTTGCCCTCCGGGACGATCACCGCGCCGCGCAGCCCGGCCCGCGCCGCGTAGGCCGCGCAGCTCGCCGCCGTGTTGCCGGTCGAGGCGCAGATCACGGCCTCCACCCCGCGCCCCTTGGCACGGGAGACGGCGACGGTCATGCCGCGGTCCTTGAACGATCCGGTCGGATTGGCGCCCTCGAACTTGAGGAAGACCTCGGCGCCGACCCGTTCGGAGAGGACCGGCGACGGGATCAGCGGCGTCGTCCCCTCCTGGAGGCTGACGATCGGGTCGTCCGGCTCCAGGTTCAAACGGTCCCGATAGCGTTCGATCAGCCCACGTTCGGGCAACTCGTCCCCTCCCCTGCCTCGCGGTTGTGTGCCGTCATGGGCGGCCCTAGTCGCCTTCCTCGATCACGTGGATCGAGCGGGCCGGAGCGCGCAGCTCGCCGAGCTCGCTCAGCGCCTCGATCGCCGCCGCGAAGCGCGACTCCAGGCACTCGTGCAGCACCATCACCAGGCGCGCATCGTCGCCGATCCCGCGCTGGACCACGCTCTTGACCGAGACTTCGTGGTCGCCGAGGACGGTCGCGATCCGCGCCAGCACCCCGGGCTGGTCGGCGACCTCGAGGTGCAGATAGAAGCTCGAGGGGACGTCGGCGACGATCGGCAGCCCGGCCCGCGTCTCGTGCACCGGCGTATCGCCGGCGAGGATCGAGACGACGTCACCGAGCACCGCGCTGGCGGTCTGCAGGCCGCCGGCGCCGGGCCCCGACAGCGTCACCTCATTGATCGCGTCGGCCTGGATCATCACCGCGTTGAAGGCGCCCTCGATCGGCGCCAGCGGATGTCCCGAGTAGAGGAAGCAGGGGAAGACGCGGACGCTGATCCCCTCGCCGCGCCGCTCCGCCACGCCGAGCAGCTTCAGCGAGAGGCCGAGCTCCTTGGCGAAGGCGATGTCGTCGGGCGTGATCGCCTCGATGCCCTCGTAGGTGACCTCCGACAGCGTCACCGGGGTGTGGAAGGCGAGCCGCGCGAGGATTGCCATCTTCGCCGCGGCGTCGGCGCCGGAGACGTCGTCGGTCGGGTCCGCCTCCGCGTAACCGAGCTCCTGCGCGCGCGCCAGCACGTCGTCGTAGCCCGCCCCGCTCGTCGCCATCTCGCTGAGGATGAAGTTGGTGGTGCCGTTGACGATCCCGTAGACCTTGTCGATCTCGGTCGCCGCGAAGCCCTCCTGGATCGTGCGGACGATCGGGATGACCGCCGCGACCGCCGCCTCGAAGCGCAGCTGCACGCCGCTCTCGCGGGCGACCTGGAAGAGCTCGTCGCCGTGTTGGGCGAGCAGCTGCTTGTTCGCGGTGACGAAGGGACGCCCGGCGCGCATCGCGGCGATCGCGTACTCGCGGGCCGGCTCGGTGCCGCCCATCAGCTCGACGACGAGGTCGGAGCGCTCGAGGATCTCGGCGAAGTCGCCCTTGCTGCGGGTCAGGATGCCGGCCAGCTCGGGACGCCGCCCGGTCGCCGCCTCGACCGCGTCGGCACGCTCGGCCAGGAGCTCGGCGAAGGCGGCGCCGACGTTGCCCCTGCCGAGCAGGCCGATGCGCACGGGTTTCGGCCCGTCGCCGGCCTCCACGGCCTCACCCGCTGCCACGACCTCAGACATCGCGGGCGGTCAGGTCGTCGTAGGTCTCGCGGCGGACGACGACGCGGGCGGCGCCGGCGCGACAAAAGATCACCGGCGGCCGGGTGACGCCGTTGTAGTTGCTCGCCATCGCATGACCGTAGGCGCCGGTCGCCGGGGTGACGAGGACGTCACCGACCGCCGGCCCGGCCAGCCGCGCGTCACGCACCAGCACGTCGCCCGACTCGCAGTGCATCCCGGCGACGGTGACCGTGCTGTCCGGCTCGGCCGCGGCGCGGTCGGCGATCAGCGCCTCGTAGCGGGAGCCGTAGAGCATCGGCCGCAGGTTGTCGGACATGCCACCGTCGACGGCGACATAGGTACGGATCCCGGGGATCTCCTTGACCGTGCCGACGCGGTAGGCGGTGAGGCCGGCGTTGGCGACCAGGGAGCGGCCGGGCTCGACCAGGATCCCTACCTCGTCGCCGAAGACCTCGCGCACGCCCGCCACCTTGGTACCGATGTAGTCGTCGATCGCGGGCGGGCGATCGTCCTCGGTATAGGCGACGCCGAGCCCGCCGCCGACGTCGACCACCTTGCACCAGTCCCCCGCCAACTCGCCGAGCGCGCCGATCGCCAGGCGGTACGGCTCGAGCTCGAAGATCTGCGAGCCGATGTGGGCGTGCAGGCCGACCAGCTCCAGCTTGTCGCAGGCGAGGACGCGCTCGATCGCCGCCGCGGCGCTGCTCGCGTCGCCGGCGCCGAAGCCGAACTTCGAGTCGAGCTGGCCGGTGGTGATGAAGTCGTGGGTCGAGGGCTTGACCCCGGGAGTCACCCGGATCAACACCTTCATCGGCCCGTCGAGCAGCCTCTCCGCCCGCTCGATCTCGTCGAAGGAATCGAGGATCAGGTGCCCGATGCCGGCCCGTGACGCCATCAGGATCTCCTCGTCGGTCTTGTTGTTGCCGTGCATGTGGATGCGGGCCGGATCGAAGCCCGCGGCGAGGGCCATGTGCAGCTCGCCGCCGGAGGCGACGTCGACCGAGAGCCCCTCTTCGGCGAAGAGCTTGTAGGCGGCGGTGGCGGGGAACGCCTTGGAGGCGAAGAGGACCTCGCCGTCGACGCCGCGCCGCTCGAAGGCCTCGCGGTAGGCGCGGGCGCGGGAGCGCAGGTCGTCCTCGGCGTAGATGTAGGCGGGGGTGCCGTGCTCTTCGACCAGCTCGACGACATCACAGCCGCCGACCTCGAGCCGACCCCGCTCGTTCACGCGACTGCCGATCGGCAGCACGAGCGAATTCGCGATCGGATCGTCGCCGACCACCTGGGACCTCGAGTCCTGAACCTGCTCCGCCATCGGCGGCATTGTGACGATTGACCGGCGGGCGGGTCTAGTGGCCGTGGCCGCCGGTCAGGCCACCGACGACTTCGCTCACCCCGTCGACGGTCTTCCCGACCACGGATTCGGGCCCGACGACGTTGTTGACGACTTCTTCGGTCGTCTTCGAGACACCGGATTCGCTGAGGGTGCCGCCCACGGCTTCGTCGACGGTGCCGACGGTGCCATTGACGGCGCCGGCGATTTCTTCGGAAGGCTTGGCGGTGGTGACCGGGGTCGGCGGCGGCGAGGTGGTGGTCGAGCCGCTGCCGCTGGTGCCGGTCGCGGCGCCGCCGCCGGTGGACGAGCCGGTGGTCGAGCCGCCGCTGCCCGAGGTGCCGGAGGTGCCCGACGTGGAGGTCGCGTTGCCGCCACCGACCGAACCCGGGTTCGACGAGGACGGCGCCTGCGTGCCGGAGGAAGGCTGCGAGGAGTGCGAGCCGCCGGAGTCGCCCCCGGTCGAGCCGGCCCCCTGGTCGCCGGTGCCGGCGTTGGTGCTCGGCGCCGTTTCGACGACTTCGGCAGGCGCGGTCGCTCCTTCGGTCGGCGTCGCCGAAGGCGTCTGGTGGTGGGCCGGCGGCTGCGGGTTGTTCGCGCCGGACTGGCCCGCGCCCGCGGCATTGAGATTGGCGGTGGTGTGGTCGGGCTGCGCGGTGGCACCGGCCGTGCTGGCGACGGCGCCGCCGTCAGGCGACCCGTTCAGGGCCTTGGCCCGGGAGACGCCGGCGGCCTTCTGGTCACTGCTCGAGAGTGCCGGGATCGGCAGGTCGTGGAACACCTGGGCGGAGACGAGCACGACGAAAGCCGCGATCGCGATACCGATCACAACCACGCCTGAAAGCGCGCCAACGAGGTAGGTGTGTGCCTGGCGAATCATCCTGCTACCTAAAAATCGCGTTCTGCCTTACTAATTACCGTGGTGGGTGGCTTTGGGACTGGGTTTACACCCACTTCTCCATCGGCAGATTGGTAACTAAAGATAACCCAACGGGTCCACAACTTCGCCGTTTATACGAACCTCGAAGTGGACGTGGGGTCCAAGGCAGTAACCGGTACAGCCGGAGTACCCGATCACCTCTCCTTGTTGTACCGCATCGCCGGCGCTGACTGCGAATGCGGACTGGTGGGCATAACAGGTCGAGAGCCCGCCGCCGTGGTCGATGCAGGTGAAGTTCCCGTAGCCGCCGCTCGACGCCTCCGGCTCGGTGAAGGCCACGCTCCCGGTGAGCGCGGCGCGGATCGGCGTGCCTTCCGGCACCGCGATGTCGATCCCCGGGTGGTACTCGTAGGAGCCTTCGATCGTGCGCGGCCCGAAGCTCGAGGCGATCGGCCCATCGACGGGCCAGATCATCGACCCGCTGCCGGGTTTGATCGCGCCCAGGGGCAGCGGCATCGAGCCGGTGGCGGCCAGCTCTTCGGCGATTTTGCCCTGGATCGCTTCGACGTCCCCGTCGAGCTCGGTTTCGTGGTGGCGCAGCTTGGCGAGCGTCGCTTCGCGGTCACCCCGCGCCGAGACCAACTCGCCCTGGCGACTCTGGAGGGCGCTGCGGGTGGCGATGAGTTCACTGGCTTCGGCGGCGATCACGTCGCGGGCGTGTTCGATTTCGCCTTTCGCCGCGGCACGTCGCTCCACGGTGAGCGCCACCCCGTCACGCAGTTCGCGCACCCGCCCCGCCGCGGCTTCGTCGGCGGTGTGGATCGCGTTCAGGTATTCCGCCCGCGCTTCGACATCTTCGAGATCGCCTTGCCCGATGATCACGTCGAGCAGTTCGGGGCGGCCCGTCTCGTACATCGCCACCAGCCGTTCGCGCAGCGACTGCAGCGCCGCCCGCAGGTGGTCGCGCAGCCGCGCCAGGTGGTCACGGCTCCGCTCGAGCAGGTCGTTCGCCGTGGCAAGTCGCTCCTGTTCGGTGGCGAGGCGCGCCTGGGTCACCGCTTCGCGATTCCGGATCGCCGCCACCGCGCCGGTCAGCCGGTGGATGCGCGCCTGATAGCGGGAGATCGTCGTGGTGAGGACGCCCTTGCGTTCCTTGGTTTCTTCGAGCTGCGATTCCTTCGCTTCGAGCTCCTGCGTCAGATCCTTGGCAGGCGCGGCCGGCGCGGCGACCGCGAGCAGGCAGAGGGCGGCGGCAAGCGCGGCACAGACGATCGCGAGGGGACGACTCAAGGCATCCGAGGCTAGCTAGCCCCGATTCGGCTCCCCGGCACCGATCGGACGATGCAATCGGCCTTGCCCGACGCAAGCGAGGTTGCAGCCGGCAAGGCGTCAATCGGCGTCGCCCGCGTCCGACCCGGAAGCCGGAGCGTTCTCGACGCTGAGCAGGCCGCCCTCTACCTCTTCCTCCATCTGCAGCGTCGTGTGCTCGATGCCGAAGCCCTCCCCGAGTTCCATCTCGAGCTGGCGAAGGATGCGATCGCGGTCGGCGCCACGAGCGACGACCACGTGGGCGGCGAGAGCGGGGAAGCCGGTGGTCACGGTCCAGACGTGGAGGTCGTGGACGGAGCGCACCCCGGGGACCGCGCAGATCGCCGCGCCCATCCGGTCGAGATCAAGGTCGGCAGGCGCCGCCTCCATCAGCACGTCGAAGGGTTCCTTCAGAAGGCGCCAGGAGGAGATGAGGACGAGCACCGAGATCAGCAGGCCGACGATCGGGTCGACGATGTCGGATCCACCCGCCAGGACGACGGCGCCGGCGACCACAACCCCGAGCGAGCCGAGCGCGTCGGCGAAGGAGTGACGGATGACGCCCTCGAGGTTGATGTCCTCGCGCCGGCCGCGCGCGAGGTAGACGGTCGCGGCGGCGTTGCCGAGCAGGCCAAGGACACCGAGCGCGAGCACTCCCCCACCCTCGATCCCGGGTGGATTGGAGAAGCGGCCGATCGCCTCGATGCCGATGACGACGCTGACCGCGACCAGGGTCAGCCCGTTGGCGAGCGCGGCCAGCACCTCCGTGCGCTGGTACCCGAACGTGCGCCTCCCGGTCGCGGGACGGGCGGCAAGGCGCGCGGCGATCAGCGCCAGGACGATCGAGCCGACGTCGGAGAGCAGGTGACCGGCGTCGGCGAGGACCGCCAGCGAGTTGGTGAGGATGCCACCGATCACCTCGGCGAGCAGCAGTACGGCGTTGATCGCCAACGCGACGATCAGCCGCTTGCGCGAGTCCTCCCGCCGTGCCTCCAGCGCGTGCGCACCGAAGCCGTGGCTATGTCCGTGTCCTCCCCCGGCGGTGTCGTGGTCGTGCACTCCGCCGAGCTTAGGCGGCCACGGGCTCCTTCGGCGCCGCAGCCGCGGCCACGACCTCGGCGGCGAAGCCGAGACGCTCGGCGTACTCGCGCGCCTGCATCCGCGAGATGACCATCCGCTGGATCTCCGCCGTGCCCTCGAACAGCTGGTAGATCTTCGCGTCGCGGAAGAACTTCTCCAGCGGGTGGTCGGTGTCCCAGGCGGCGGGGCCGACGAGGTCCATCAGCGTGGTCGTCGCCCACATCGTCACGTCGCCGGCCTTCAGCTTCGACATCGAGCCCTGGCCGCCGGTCATCGGGCGCCCGTTGCGGCCCATCCACGACGCTCGCTGGACCAGCAGCCGCGCCGCCTCGATCTCGGTGGCGACGTCGGCGAGCGTCTGCTGTACCCGCTGGGCACTGAGCAGCTGTACGCCGCCTTCTTCTCGCCCGTAGAGGTACTCGAGGGTCCACTCGTAGGCGGCCTGGGCGATCCCCAGCGCCGAGGCACCGACGATCGGCCGGGTGATCTCGAAGGTCGCCAGGGCGTCGGCGCCGGCCCGCGACTTCTGGCCGCTTCGCCCCCGCTCCAGCTTGCGCTGCAGCTTCTCCTCCCCGCCGAGCAGGTTCTCGGCCGGGATGCGACAGTCCTCGAGCACCACCTCGGCGGTGTGCGAGGCGCGGATCCCGAGCTTCGTCTCCTTCTTGCCCTGGGACAGCCCGGGCGTCCCCTTGTCGATCACGAAGGAGGCCTGGCCGCGCGTGCCGAGCGTCGGGTCGACGGTGGCGACGACCACGTGGACGTCGGCGATCCCGCCGTTGGTGATGAAGACCTTGGTGCCGTTGAGAACCCATTCGTCGCCGTCACGAACGGCGGTCGTCTTCAGGCTCTTGACGTCGGAGCCCGCCTGCGGCTCGGTCACCGCGTAGGCGCCGAGCTTCACGTTCTCCGCGTCGCCGAAGCACTCCGGGACCCAGCGCATGATCTGCTCGGGGGTGCCGGAGGACGCGATGCCGGCGGCGGCGAGGCCCGATCCGCTGATCGCCAAGGCGATCCCGGCGCAGCCCCAGTGGAACTCCTCGGCGAGGATCAGCTGCATCTGACCGTCGGGGTCTTCGGCCGCGCGCTGCATCCCCTCCAGCCCTCCGAAGCCCTGCCGCCGCGCCTCCTTGATGACCTCCCAGGGGGTGCTCTCCTCACGGTCGTGCTCGGGGGCGGCCGGACGGATCACCTCGCGGGCGAACTTGCGGCATTCGGCCTGGTAGGCGAGCTGCTCGTCGTTGAGTCCGAAGTCCACTGTGCCTCCTCCTGCGTTGATTGACTGGTCAGTCAGCCAGTAGTGAGAGAGTAGCTGACCCGCCGGCCGGACGCGGCGCCTGTAGCTTTGGGGCGGGTGAGCGCCGACCGACCGATCAACGCCGACGTGGAGGGGAAGCAGGAGCCCCCGGAGCCAGTCGGCAAGCCGAATGACGCCGAGGAGCAGCCGCAGGACGCGCCTCGCGAGGAGCCGACCCCGAAACCGGAGCCGGACCGGAAGGGAAATCCGCAGGTTCCACCCTCCCCCGCGCCAAAGCGCAGGCGGCGCGGAATCCCGGGCCCGATCAAGCTCGTCACCGCACTCGTCCTGATCGCGGTCGGCTTCATCGTCCTCGCCATCGTCGCCGGCGGCGGTTCCAAGAACGGGGGCGACGCCGCGGCGCCGTCGGTGACCACCGCGACCGCCGCGGGAAAGTCGAACGGATCGCACGCGACCTCGGAATCGGAACCTGAATCTGAATCGGAATCCGGCGAAGCGACCGGCGCCGGTGCGGAAGAACTCGGCTATCCCTCCTTCGCAACCTCCAACACGACCCGGATCGGCGGCTCCGACCCGGCATCGAACGCCGCCGCCGCCGCGCTTGCCGTGTTCCCCGCGACCAACGAAAAGCAGCGGCCGGTCGCCGTCGCCCTGGTCGGGACCGAAGACTGGGCCGGAGCCATCGCGGCCGCGGTGCTGATGGCCGAACCGATCCGCGCGCCCCTCCTCTTCGCCGAGGCCGAAGGAATTCCCAAGCCGACCGAGGAAGCCCTCGCCGCGCTGCAGCCCCACGGCGGCGCGGCCTCCGGCGGTGACGCGGTCCTCGCGATCGGCGACGTCCAGGTGCCGAAGGGGATGAGCGCCACCAAGGTCGCGCCCGGCGACGCGGCCACCGAGGCGGCGGCCATCGCCCGCCTGCGCGACCAGATCGCGGGCTCGAAGCCGAAGGCGATCATCCTCGCCTCCAGCTCCGAACCGGCCTTCGCGGCGCCCGCCGCCGCCTACGCCGCCCGCTCCGGCGACCCGGTCCTCTTCACCGACGCCAAGGAACTGCCGCCGGAAACCGCCGCCGCGCTGAGCCGCGACAAGGGCGTCCCCGTCTACGCCCTCGGCCCCGGCTCGGCGATCAGCGGCAAGGTGCTGAAGGAAGTCGAAGGCCTCGGCTCCAAGGTGCAACGGATCAGCGGCGACAACCCGGTGACCGCAGCGATCGCCTTCGCCCGCTTCGACGCCGGCAAGTTCGGCTGGCACGTCACCGACCCCGGCCACGGCTTCGTCCTGGTCCGCTCCGACGCGCCGCTCGAAGCCGCCGCCGCGGCACCATTGTCGGCCTCCGGCACCTGGGGGCCATTGCTGCTCACCGACAACGCCGATACGCTGCCGTCCGAATTGCGCGGCTACTTCCTCGACGTCAAGCCCGGGTACACCACCGACCCGACGCGGGCCTTCTACAACCACGTCTGGATCGTCGGCGACGCCGGGCAGATCAGCGTCCAACAACAGGCGGAAATCAACGAAGTCGCCGAATTGGCGAAGATCGGGAGCGAATGATGAGCGAGGCGGAGAACCCACAGCTGCTCGGCGGCGAGCAGGGCATCACGGTCGAGGACATCCGCGCCCTCGCCGGCCCCGCCACCCCCCACTTCTCGTTGCAGATCCGCAACCGGATCAAGCGGCTGATCGAGCCCTTCCCCGCCGGCGACCCGGTCCGTCTCGAAGGCGAACGACAGATCGCCCGCCTGCAGAAGCTCTCCGACAACAGCGGCGAGCCTCGCCGCACCCTCGGCATCGAGCATTGAGATGAAGCGCCTGGCACCCGGTGTCTGGCGCCTCAAGGAGTTTCCCGGGCCGACGATCAACGTCTACCTGGCCGAGAACGTCCTGATCGGCACCGGGCGCACGTGGGACCGGCGGCGGATCCTCCGGTCGGCGCGGGGGCGGCCCTGTTCCCGCGCCTCTCCGCCCGCATCTGGACCGGCCCACCCCGCAAGGTGGACCGCGTGCTCGCCGACGGCGACGAGGTCGCGGGCTTCCGCGTCGTCCACGCCCCCGGCCACGCGCGCGGCGAGGTGATCTTCTTCCGCGATTCCGACCGGGTGGCGATCTGCGGCGACGTCGTCCGCAACATGAGCTACCTCACCGCGCTGCCGGGCGTCCGGCAGCCGCCTGACGCGATGACCTACGACCCGGTGGAGAACCGCCGCTCGATCCGCAAGCCGGCGGCCCTTGAGCCCTCGCTGATCCTCCCCGGCCATGGTCCGGCGATCACCGACATGGACGAATTCACCAGCTTCGTCGCCGCCCTTCCCGTGGACTGAGCGCGAACCCGTCGCTACGATCGCCCCATGGACACTCCCCTCGCACCCGAGCAAGGCGTCGACTCCCCGGAGCACGCCCGCGAGCTCGCCATCCAGCGGCTGAAGATGAAACAGGACTTCAAGGGCATCCTCGCCGGTGGCCTCCTGGCGGTCGTGGTCGTGGTGATCATCTGGGCGCTCGGCGAAGGCGGCTACTTCTGGCCAATGTGGGTGATGCTCGGCGTCGCGATCGCGATCGTCGGCCAGGGCTGGAAGGCCTACGGGCCAAGCAACCGGATCACCGAGGACGACGTCCAGCGGGAGATGGGGCGCGGGGCCTAGCTTCGAGGGGCGTTGCGGCCGGCCCCTCATGTCGATGGGCGCGACCCCCGCCGCCCCACCCGTCCGAGCTGCCTCCCGGGCGCCACATGGCGCTCCTGGCAGGCTGTGACCGCCACGAGGCGCCCGGGACGGGAGGGGTTCGTGGGAGAGACGACGCAGGGACGGGGGGGGTCGGACCTCCGTGACGGGTATTCCCGAGGATGAGGTACGCGTGGCGGATCTCGGGTGCCCGGCACCCGAGATCATCCGCGGGGATCCCCGGGCGGCGGGGATCCCCGAACGGTGGAGGGACCCGGGAGCAGGCGTGGGCCCTCCCCGACGTCTCCGTGGTTCGAAATGGGCGTATGGCGACCATTTCGAACCACGGAGATCCCCGGGCAGTGGGGGCGGGCCCGAAGGGAGGGTCGCCGGGAGGGGCGTCGACCTGCAACGGCGATCCTCCACGGAGATCCCCGACCGTGGAGAGATCCGTGAGGAAGCGTGGGGTTCCCACGGTCTGCCTCACGGGGGTCCCACATCGGTGACGGGACCGTCACCGATGTGGGACCCCCGTGAGGGATCCGTCGCACCCTCCCGCGGGCCCTCCGTGCTCCCGCCGCCTGCCCCCCGCACCCTCGGCCGCCCCCGGCCACGGCCTGCCGGGGTCGTGGACGGGACGGCCGGGTCCCCTCCGACCATGGGCGACAGCTTCCGGGGCCGCATCCGTTCCCGATACCCGCCGCTGAACGGTTTTGGTCCCAGGGGACCAAAACCGTTCAGCGGCCGACAGCTTCCCCGGGCCCCGTCCCCTCCCGGGGGCGACGGCCGGCAACGCTCCCCGGCGCCTTCGCACCTTGCCGTACGGGTTACGGCAAGGTGCGAAGGCCGGGGCGGGACGCGACGTTCCTTCCCGGCCCCGAACCCAACCATCGGGCCGGGCCGGATAGGACGCCGGTCCCGCGGCGACTGCCAGCTACCCCGACCCCGGCCCGAACGCATCGATGATGCGGTTCTGGTGCTCGCTCAGCTCCGCGGGCGAGATGAAGTAGGTCGGCGGCGTGAGGAAGAGACCGTCGGCGCGCTCCGCGGTCGCCTCGACCCTTGCCCGGACCTTGTCGAGGGGGCCGGCGGCGCAGTATGTCTCGACCATCGCGTCGGGGATCGCCGCCGGGACCGCGGCCAGGTCGCCGCGGCGGAAGGCCTCGCCCGCCGCGGCCGCGGCGGACCCGAAGCCGTGCATCTCCCACAGCGGCGCGTAGGTCCTCACGGTTGCGTAGAAGGCGATCGTGCGGCGCGCGAGATCGAGCGCGCGCCCCTCGTCATCGTCGATCGCACAGCACACGGTGGGCAGATAGTCGAAGTCCTCGCGCTTGCGGCCCGAGCGCCGGAGGCCTTCCTCGAACCCCGGCCGCACCACCTCGTCGATCCACTGCAGGCTCTGGATCGGGTGGCCGATCAGCCCGTCGCCGACGTCGCCTGCCATCCGCGACATCCCCGCCTGGAGGGCAGCGACGTAGATCGGTGGCGGCGTCCCACGGGCGGGCGGGTGCGGGCGCACCCAACCCTTGATGTCGATGTCGTAATAATCGCCGGCATAGCGAATCGGTTCGCCCGTGCCCGCTTGGCGCATGATCAGGCGGGTCGCCTCGATCGCCTCGCGTAGGTGCGGCGCCGGGCGGCCGTAGTCGGCGTTGTGCCAGGTCTCGTTCAGGCGCTTGACGCCGGAGCCCAGGCCGAGGCGGAAGCGCCCGCCCGACATCTCGTCGATGTCCAGGGCGGTCACCGCATGGATGAAGGGGCTGCGGGTGAAGGCCCAGGTGATCCCGGTGCCGACGTGGATCCGCGCGGTCTTCGCCGCCAGGTAGGCGGCCTGGGTGTCGGCGGCGCGGAACAGCTCCGGGGCCCAGACGCACTCGATCCCCGCTGCCTCGGCGCGCAGCGTCTCGGCCTCGAGGTCGGCGACCGAGTTGCCGATCGCGGCAACCGAGATCCGCTCGAGCGCGCTCACGCCGGGGCGAGGACGCGCTTCGCGACCTGCTCGCGGTGCCAGCGCGCGTCGCCGAATATCGAGGCGTTGGCGCGGCCACGCTTGAGGAAGAAGTGCAGGTCGTGCTCCCAGGTGAAGCCGATTCCCCCGTGCACCTGGATCGAGGCATCGGGGACCCGCCAGCCGGCATCGGACGCGTAGGCCTTCGCCATCGAGGCGGCGAGCGGCAGCGCGTCCGGATCGGCGTCGGCGGCCCAGGCGGCGCCGTAAACGGCGGAGCGCGAGTTCTCGGTCTCCAGCAGCATCTGCGCGCAGCGGTGCGAGACCGCCTGGTAGGCGCCGATCGGCCGGCCGAACTGTTCGCGGTCCTTGGCGTAGGCGACGGCAAGGTCGAGGGCGCGCTGGGCGACCCCGGTCGACTCGGCGGCGAGCGCCACCGCCCCGCGCAGGAAGACCGCGCCGAACTCGGCGCCGCGGCCGGGCAGCGTCTGCTCGGCGGCCACGCGGACGCCCTCGAAGGTGACCGTGGAGAGGCGCCGCGTGGTGTCGATCGAGATCTCCGGCGTGACGGTGAGGCCGGCGGCGTCGGCGGGGACGATGTGGCGCCGTCCGTCGGCGGTGGCGACGAGGAAGAAGGCGGCGCCCGCCGCGTCGGCGACGAGCTGCTTCCTGCCGTTCAGCACCACCCCGTCGCCGTCGGGCTCGTCCTGCATCGGGTAGGCGCCGGGCGTCCCGGTCGAGCCGGCGTCGACCATCGCCTGAGTCCCGCGCGCGGTCCCTTCGGCGAGCGGCCGCAGCCACCGCTCCTTCTGCTCGTCGGAGCCTGCCCGCGCCAGCGCCAGGCCGACCACGGTGTTGGTGAAGAGCGGCGAGGGCGCGAGCGCATAGCCCATCTCCTCGAAGAGCACGGCGAGGTCGACGATGCCGAGGCCCTGGCCGCCCCACTCCTCGGGCAGCGCCAGCCCGGCCCACCCGAGCTCCGCCATCTCCTTCCAGCCCGCCGCGTCGGTGCCGTCCGCCGATCCGGCGATCTCCCGCATCCGCTCCGATCTGAAGCGCGAGGCGAGGAAATCACGGGCGGTCGAGCGGATCGCTTCCTGCTCGTCGGTCAGGTCGAAGTACATGCTCGCGCTCCCCTCAGCGCATCCGCGGCAGGCCGAGCACCCGCTCGGCGATGATGTTCTTGAGGATGTCGGTGGTGCCGCCCTCGATCGAGTTCGCCCGCGAACGGAGGAAGTTGTACTGCCAGGCGCCGCCCGCGATCGCCCCGTCGGAGCCGCGCCCGAGCGTCGCCCAGGCCCCCTCGATCTCCAGCGCCAGCTCGGTCAGGTCCTGGTTGATGTCGGCCCACTGCCACTTGCCGAGCGAACCCTCCGGGCCAGGGATCCCCGACTCCATCGTCTTCGTCAGCCCGCGGTAGGCGTTCAGGCGCATCGTCTCGGCCTCGATGAAGAGCTGGGCGATCTTCTGGCGGAAGTAAGCGTCCTCGGCGGCGGAGGTGCCACCCTCCTCGCGCACCTCGCCGGCGAGGGCGGCGAGCCGGGTGAGGCTGTTGTGGATCGCGGCGATCGCCCCGAACGCGAGCCCGGCGCGCTCGTTCATCAGCGTCGTGATCGCGACGGTCCAGCCGTTGCCGACGCCGCCGACCACGTTCTCCTCGGGAATCCGCGCCTCGTTGATGAAGACCTCGTTGAACTCGCCCTCACCGGTGATCTGGACCAGCGGCTTCGCTTCCACCGCCTCCTGCTCCATGTCCATCAGGAAGTAGGTGAGGCCCTGGTGCTTGGGGGCATCGGGGTCGGTGCGGGCGACCAGCATGCACCACTTCGCGTACTGGGCGAAGGTGGTCCAGACCTTCTGCCCGGTGACGACCCATTCGTCGCCGTCCTTGACCGCGCGGGTCTTCAGCGAGGCGAGATCGGACCCGGACTCCGGCTCGGAGAAGCCCTGACACCAGATCTCCTCGCCCGTCAGGATCGGCTCCAGGTAGCGCTCCTTCTGGGCCTCGGTCCCGTGCGCGATCACCACCGGCAAGCCCATCGCCAGGCCGAGCACGTTGGCCGGGCTCGGTGCTTCCTGGGCGGCGGCCTCGCCGGTGAAGATCGCCTGCTCGATCATCGTCGCGCCGCGGCCGCCGTACTCCTTCGGCCAGGAGATCCCGGCCCAACCGGCCGCATGCAGCTTGCGCTGCCACTCGCGGCGGAACGTCATGACCTCGTCGAGCGAGCCCTCCGGCTCGCGACCGGGGTTGTTCTCGCGCAGCCAGGTCGCGACCTCGTCGCGAAACCCCTCCTCCGATGGCGACAGCGTCAGGTCCATCGGCCGCCCAGCATATAGCTACTGGCTGGACGGCCGGCAGAGGGGACTCAGGCGCCGCAGCTCGTCAGACCGAACTCATGCGCCTTCTTCGAAGCCTCCTCGAAGGCGCCTTCGTCCAGATTGCCCGGGTCTTCTTCGGCAGCCTGGGCCTCGTCGGCGAGCGTCGAGGTGAGGTCTTCGAACGCTTCCTCGTCGCCCTTCGGCGGCGTCAGCGCCGCGAGTTCTTCGGCCTGCCTGGCGATGTTCGGAATGACGATCTGTTCGTAGATCTCGGTTTTCTGGGCGTCGCTCGGTTCTTCTTCGGCTTCGATGTCGATGCCCTGATCTTTGGCGTAGGCGATCACTTCTTCGCTGAGTTCGAGTTCCGCGTCGCTGCAGACTTTGTCGGCTTCCTTGATGAAGGCGGCTTTGGCCGGCGCCGCGGCACCCGATTCAGCTTCGGTATCGGTGGAACCGGTGGTGTCGGTGCCGGCGGTGCTGTCGCCGCCGCCTCCGCAGCCGGCGGCGACAACGGCGATCGCCAGCACGGCAAAGAGGGCAGCGACGAGCCTGCGCATATACAAGAGAGATCTCCTCGAATAGGGGACTAGAGCGAAGTCGGCAAGCTAGCGACCTCGCCGGTCAGGCGCTCACACCCGCTGGATCAGCGTCCCGGTCCCGAGCCCGCCGCCGCAGCACATCGTCACCAGGCCCATCTCCTTGTCGGTGCGCTCCAGCTCGTGCAGGAGGGTGGTGATCAGGCGGGCCCCGGTGGAGCCCAGCGGGTGGCCGAGGGCGATCGCGCCGCCGTTGACGTTGACCCGGTCCATGTCGGGTTCGAGCTCGCGTCGCCAGGCGCAGACCACCGAGGCGAAGGCCTCGTTGATCTCGACCAGGTCGATGTCGTC
>JAFDWO010000062.1 GCA_018268415.1 Actinomycetota bacterium
GCGGGGGAAGGTCCCCTCCTCCTCGGCCGCCGCCGCCCGGGGCGCCAGCTCCTCGCGCGCCACGGTGCGGGCGAGGGCGAGGATCTCCTCGGCCTCGGGGGTGGGGAGGTTGCGCTCGGCGGGCACTACCGAGGGTCGGGCTCGACTCGCAAGCAGGTCACCTGCTCGAGGCGCCCGCGGTCGACGAGACCCTTTGGAGTGATCCGCCGGTCTCCGGGTCGAAGAACATCAGTAGCTCGGGGTCGATCCCCAGGTCGAGGCGGTCTCCGGGACCCACCGACCCCACCGCGGGCAGCACGGCCGTAAACAGCGACGATCCGTCGTCGGCCAGCAGCACGCCTTCCCGTTCGTGTCCCTGGTCGCCGCTCACCTCGGTCCCAGCATGGGAGGCAGGGCCGACGACCGGGAACAGGACGTGCATCTCGGCCCCCAGATGCTCCGCCACCTCCACGGTCGCCCGCAGGGGAACCGCTCCCGCCCCGGACTTATCGAACGGGTTGAGATCGGCCGGCCGGACGCCGACGAGGACGCGGGTCCTCCCGCCCAGATCGACCGGCGGAATCGGCAGCTCGACCCCGGCGAAGACCAGACGACCGTCCCTCACCACACCTTCGGCAACGTTGATGCTCGGCGAACCGATGAACGATGCGACGAACAGATTCGCGGGACTCGAGTAGAGCTCGTCAGGGGGTGCCACCTGCTGCAGCACGCCGTCACTGATCACCGCCACGCGATCGCCCAGGGTCATCGCCTCGGTCTGGTCGTGAGTGACATAGATGGTCGTCGTACCTACCCGGCCGTGAAGGCGCGCCAGTTCCGCCCGCATCAGGACGCGGAGCTTCGCGTCCAGATTCGACAGCGGCTCGTCCATGAGCAGCGCCTTCGGCTCGCGGACCATGGCCCTACCCATCGCCACCCGCTGGCGTTGCCCCCCGGAAAGTTGACCGGGCTTGCGACGAACCAGCTCGTCGAGACGCAGCATCTGGGCAACCGCTTCCACCCGCTTATTGCGCTCCGCCTTTGGCATCTTGCGAATCTTCAGGCCGAAATGAAGGTTCTCCTCGACGGTCATGTGTGGATAGAGGGCATAGTTTTGGAAGACCATCGCGATATCGCGATCCCTGGCTTCGCGGTCGGTGACGTCGGCCCCGTCGATCCGAATCTGCCCGCCGCTGACTCGCTCGATCCCGGCGATCATCCGCAACAGCGTCGACTTGCCGCAGCCACTCGGCCCGACCAACACCAGGCATTCGCCATCGGCAACGGTCAGAGACACTTCGGCAACGGCCGCCCTCTCCATACCATCGAACACCTTCTGCACACCGTCAATTTCAATTGCCGCCACTGCTGACTCGCCTCCGACCTTGGTTCCTCTTACTTGGTCGCACCGGCGGTGAGACCACGTGCCAAATCGCGCTGGAAAAAGACAAAGATCAAGAGTGGCGGGATCATCGACAGCAGCAGTCCCGCGGCGACGACCCCGTAGTTTTTTTCGGGCTGAGCCTGGAACTGGGCAATTCCCACCATGATCGTGCGGCCCATGCCCTGTTGCAGGATGACCAGGGAAAAGATGAGCTCGTTCCACAAGAACAGGAAGTTGAGCGTCACAAGCGTCATCAGACCGGGTCTGATCAGTGGCAGCACCACCGACCACAGCGTGCGCACCGGGCCCGCGCCGTCGATGCCCGCGGCCCGCAGCAACTCGACCGGCACCGACCGCATGAATGCCGTCAACAGGTAGATGCTGAACGGGAGATTCAGCGCCGTGTACACGAGGATCAGCCCGAGGCGATTGTTCAGGAGCCCGACGTCCAGCACCAACTTGAAGATCGGTATGAGGAGCACCGTCGGCGGCAGCGCCATCATGCAGATGACGGCGGCGAGCAGCAGCCGACTGAGCCTGATTTCGAGATGGACCAGCGCATAGGCCGCGCAACAGGCGAGGATGGCGATGAGGATGACGGCCGGCACCACGACCATCAACGAGTTCAAGGCCAGGCGGCCGATGTGCAGCTGCGAGAAGGCGCGCTCGAAATTTTCACTGGTGAACGAGCTCGGGAGGCCTCCCGGGGAAGCGCGATAGTCCGCGTTCGTGCGAAGGGCCGTCGAGGCGACAAAGAGCAAGGGGTAGATGCAGGACGCCGCCAGCGCGGCGAAGATGACGAAGATCGCCAGCTTCCCCACGCTGGGTCGACCGATGCCCCGCCGCGCGGTGAGTCGTGGCCGGAGCGGCGGCGAGTCGGCGGCGGCGTTCACGAACGCCTCCATCGCAACAGGGCGACCAGGCCACCGCAGGTCACCAGGATGATGAACATCATCACGACGCCGATCGCCGATGCGTAACCCAGCCGACCCGAAGTGAACGCTTCGCTATAGAGGTCGAAATCCACGGTGAAGGTGGCGGTTCCGGGTCCTCCCTTGGTCAACGTATAGATGAGGGGGAAGAACGCCGTGAACGACGCGATCACGATGATCACGGTCCAGAACTCGATGACGGGCAGAAGCTGCCAGAACACGACGTGCCGCTGGATCTGCCACCTGCTCGCACCGTCGACTTGCGCGGCTTCGACGATCTCCTCGTCCAGGTTCGCCAGGCCGGCAAGGAAGATCAACACCCCGACCCCGAAGGTCGCCCAGATGATGATGCCGATGACGACCGGAAGGGTGAGCGCCGGATCGTTCAGCCATTCGTGGGCCAGGCCGCCCAGGCCGACCGACCGGAGGGCGCCATTCAGAGGACCGCTCTCGGCGAGCACGATCCCGTAATAGGCCCCGAGTACCACCGGGGACAGGACCACCGGGAGAAAGAAGACGAGCCGGAAGAACCGCCAACCCGCGACCTTCGTATGGATGCCGCACGCGACGGCGTAGGGCACGGCGATCCAGATCGGTATCGCCACCACGATCGCGAGGTTGTGAAGGAGCGATTCCTTGAATCTCTTGTCCTTCAGCAGGTCTTCGAAGTTCGAGAGGCCGATCGAGTGCGGCGCCGAAAACCCGTCCCAGCTGGTGAAGGCCAGCCGTATCGCGTCGCCGATCGGATACACGATGAGCACCGCCAGCAGCACGAGGGCGGGCAGCAGGAACAGCCACCGCGTGAGTCCACGCCCGCTGTGCCGGGCACCGTGGCGTCGTCCGGTGCGAGGTCCGACCGACCCCGCACCGGACGACGCCGTCATCTCGGCAGCGTCATTCAACGCGCGTCTTTTCCGCAGTTTCCTGCATGGCTTCCTGGGCGCCTTCGAGCGAAGTACGGCCCTGGAGCACCTGGTTCATTTCCGCGGGCATGGTCCCGAAGTTGACCGCGGCCTGCAGCGCTGCGTTCGGGGCGATGACCCGTTCTGGGCTTCGCGACGCCTCCACCAGTTCGCGCGCCTGGACCGGGGCGCTCTTGGGCAGGGTCACGTCGCCACGATTGGGCAGGATCCCGGCTTCGCGGAAGAACGTTTCCGATGCCTTCTTGCTCGACAGGAATTCGATCAGGGCCCAGGCGGCGTCCTTGTTCTTTGCAAAGACGGGAATCGAATCCGCGTAACCGGCCAGCGTCCCGACCTGCGCGTTACCGGGCGGGTAGAAGATGCCGAGGTTCTTTTCGCCGATGGCCGGGTTGAAGTCACCCCAGTAGCCGCCGGTCGTCCAGAACCCCAAGATCATCGCGCCCTTGCCTTCGGCAAACTGCGTAAAGCCTTCGATCGCGGTCTTGCCGAAGCGATCGCTCGGATAGAGGCCGGCCTCCTGGGTTTCGATCTCCGGCTGGAAGGCCTTGGTCACCGCTTCGTCGGTGTAGGACATCTTTCCTTCCGCCAATTCAGTCGTCTGCTGGGGAGTGTTCGCGGACTGGAACCCGAGGCTGAACCATCCCCAGGTTTCCGAACCTTCTTTGTTCCCCCCGGCGAACGGCTGAATGCCGGCGGCCTTCAACCTCTTGCCCGCCGAGATCAATTCCCCCCACGATTTCGGCTGGAATGAGGTGGACAGGCCGGCTTTGGCAAATAGCTGCTTGTTGTAGTAGAAGACCCAGCCCTGGATTCCGAACGGCACCCCGTACCGCGGGCCTTCGGCCGCAAGCCCCGGCGTCACCGATTCCCACTGACTGATCGATTCATTCATCTCGGGACTGATCCGGTCGTTCAGTTCTTCGAGCCCGTTCTTGTAGCTGAGCACGCCCGATTGCCCGGGCGACATCGTCATGATGTCCGGGCCTTCGTGAGCGGTGAACGCCGCCCGATAGATCGCTTCGTAGTTTTCGTAGGGCTGTGCGGTCCGTTCGATGGTCACGCCCGGATGAAGCTTTTCGAATTCTGCATCCAGCGCTTTGATCGCTTTCGTGTACCCCGGGGTGGTTTCGTATTCGAAATCCCACACCGCGATCTTTCCGCTGACGTTTGCTTCAGATCCACCGGTCGCGCCCGACTGCGAATCTCCGCCCCCTCCGCATGCGACGAGTGCGATCGCCAGAAGCCCCGCCAGCCCGAACCCCAGTCCAGTCCTAAATGGCTTCGTCATCTTCTCCTCTTCCTGCAGTTGGTTTCACGAACTCCGACTTCCGGGGAACGACCGACACCCCGGTGATGCGCGAGCGGGTTTCCCAAGTCCCGCCTGGGAGAGCCCGGCGGCTTCGTCGAGTGACGGTGCCGCCGGGCTTCCCGGTGCTCAGATACGTCTCTGCCTAGCCGTAACGAAGAGCACCCCCCACTCCCTCGCCCTCGGTCGGCGCCGCGGCAGTGGCCTCGGCGAGGTCGGCCAGGAATCGTTCGGCCACCTCACCGGCAAGGGCCGGATCGAGAGGCAGGGTCAAGATCGGCGGATCCGGCACACCCAGGAGCACCCAGCCCTTCGCCGCCATACCTTGGTAGATCAGCAACAGATTTTCATGGACCGCCTCCACCGAAAGCGGAAAGAGGTCGGTATATGGAACGGAGAGTCCGTCGATCGCCTCGATTCCGGTCATCAGTTCCTGTTTGGCCCTCATCACGGCTTTCGCCTGCTCCAGGTAGCCCTCGCGACCGAGGGTGCGGATCAGCGCCCACTGGGTGAAGACGGGGGCCTCGCTTCGACTCCCGGCCATCGCCGTCGTCAGGTACGGCCCGCTGGCCGACTCGGTCACCTCAAAGAGGTGGTACTGGAGCAGCTCCTCGTCGCGCCACAAGATGGTCGAACAGGGCTTCGGCGTGTAACCGAACTTGTGCAGGTCGGCTGAGATCGAGCGCACACCATCGACCCGAAAGTCCCAGCGGGGAATGTCCTCACCGAGCATCTCGAGGAAGGGGAGGATGTACCCACCGATGCATCCGTCGACGTGCATCCAGAGGTCATGCTTGACCGCGACCGCGGCGAGGTCCTCGATCGGATCGAACATCCCCAACGGCCAGGACGGCGCCGAGCCCACGAGCGCAATCGTGTTCTCGTCGATGGCCGCCTCCATCGCCACCGGATCAGCGCGATCCTCGGCGGTGACCGGAACGCGCTTGATCTCCATGCCGAGGTACTCGCAGGCCTTCCAGTACGCGGGGTGCGCGGTGCGAGGAACGACGATGGTCGGCGTCTTGACGCCGGGCCGGTTGGCGCGGGCCCAGTTCCTGGCCGCGTGCATCGCGCAATAGATGCTTTCCGACCCCCCGTTGGTGATGTTCCCGGTGGCATCGGCGGGTCCGGTCATCAAGTCCAGCGCCCAGCCGATGATGTCGCCCTCGATGTCGCCCATTTCCGGGGCGAAGAGCGAGAAGATTCCGTTATCGCTCATACAGTCCGCGAAGACCTCGCGCACCCACACCTGAACGTCCGCCGTGGGACGGAATGCCCGCGACCAGTGGCCGCCGATGTGATCAAACCGGCGCGACTCGATCTGCGCGCGAGCGTCGTCGACGGTAAGGGGTGCTGCCTCGATGATCCCTCGCGTTGGTTTGTACATTTCGACCCTACCTTTCTGCGATAGCGGAGCTACGACAGTCATTAGATGGCCCGCGGGCGGACCAGGATTCCGGAGACCGTGAGCGCCTCCTAGATGTGCATGAGGTACTCGGTCCTCTCCCAATCCGAGACCCAGGCACGATGCCTCTCCACCTCGAATTGCTTGATCGCCACGAAGGTCTCGATCAGCTCGGGCCCACAGACGTCGGCCAGGACCGCGTCTTCACCGAGCGCCACCAGCGATTCCTCGAGCGATCGCGGAAGATGCTCACCGTCACTATCGGTCCGGTACGCGTCGCCGTAGGCGGGCGGGTTGAGCTCGAGGCGGTTGCGGATTCCGTCGAGCCCCGCGATCAGGATGGCCGCGATCGCCAGATGCGCGTTCGCCGAGGCGTCGCCGACCCGCACCTCGATCCGGGTCGCCCGTCCGCGCTCCGCCGGGATGCGCAACATCGTGCTTCGGTTGTCCCAGCCCCAGTTGACCCGCGTCGGTGCGAGCGAGTCCGGGACGAGGCGGCGATAGGCGTTGATCGTCGGATTCAGGAACGCCATCGTCGCCGCGGCATGCTCGAGCACCCCGGCGGCAAAGCAGCGGAGCAGATCGCTGACCCCATTCGCGTCGTCGTCGTCGTCGAATGCGTTTTCACCCTCCCGATCCAGGGAGACGTGAATGTGGAAGCCAGAGCCACCCTGATCGTTGAAGGGTTTGCCGGCGAAGGTCGCGCGCAGGCCTTGCAGCGCGGCGATGTCCCGGGACCAGTTGCGCAGCAGAAACGCCTGATCGGCGGCGGTCAGCGCGTCGGCATGGCGGAGGTTGATCTCATACTGACTGTTCATGTACTCGTGGTTCATCGTCACCACGGGCAGCCCGGCAGTGGTGAGATGCTGGCCCAGTCGCCTCACGAACCCATCGGGGTCCACTTGGGGGCCGACCGTGTACACCATGCTCGGCAGGTCGATGCGGCGTACCAGGTCGCCGTTCGCATCTTCCGGGGCGAGAAGAAAGAACTCGAGCTCAGGGCCGACCACGGGCGACAGGCCGAGCTCCTCGTATTCGGCTACTACCGACCGTAGGAGTCGCCGTGGATCGGGTACCGGGGCACCATCTCGAACGCTTTGCAGATCCGCCATGCAACAGGCGACTTCCGGTTCCCAAGGCAAGCGCACGAGCGAGGCGGGTTCGGGCGTGGCGACCATATCCGGATAACCGGACTCGCCACCCAGGACCGGCGTGTGCCTGAGGTCGGTCGCCATGACCGCCGAGCAGAACGACAACCCATGATCGAGGTTCTCGTACACGCGGGCCGGTACGTCTTTTCCGCGGGCGATGCCGTGTAGATCGGGAAAGATCACGCGGACCACCTCCACACCCTTTTCGAGCGGCTGGACAGCCCCCGGGTCGAGTGAGTTATTGCGAGTGATGTCAGGCAGGCTCATAAATAGGGTCCGCTCTCCGATGCTCACCTACGCGGCGCCCGGACGAGGATCGGCGCAAACTATGTGAGCCGGCCACCAAAGACAATCGGGATTGGCAGCCGACTTAGTGGCGTCGGTGCATAATGGGCTCGTGGTCCTGCTTTCGTGATTCACGCCGCGGTCATCCCACCGTCGACGGCGAAGGTCTGACCCGTGATGTAACTGGCGGAGTCCGAGATCAAGAAGGCGATCAGGCCTCCGATCTCGGCGGGCTGCGCGTAGCGACCCAAGGGGGTCCGCCCGAGAACGGCAGCACCGAGGCGCCTGCTGTTCCGCAGGCCGTCGGTCAGTTCGGTCTCGACGTATCCGGGAGCGACGCCGTTCACGCGAATGCCGGACCTGGCCCATTCACCCGCCAGCGAGATGGTCAGCGACTCGACGCCGCCCTTGCTCGCGGCGTATGCGCTGGTCCTCAGCGTCGCGATCCTGGCGACGACCGATGAGACCGTGACGATGCTGCCGCCTCCGCCATCCAGCATCGCTCGGGCCGCCGCCTGGATGGCGAAGAAGATCCCGCGCAGGTTGACGGTCAGGGTCGCGTCCCACTGGTCGGGCGTCAGATCCTCCGGCCGGACGAACGCCGAGGCGATCCCGGCGTTCGCGACGAGCCCGTCGAGGCGGCCATGACGATCGAGCACCCGCGCCGCCGCCGCCTTCGACTGCTCGGGGTCGCCGACGTCGAGTTCGATCCCCAGCGCCTCGGGTCCGAGCTCGCGCGCGACGGCCTCGGCAGCCTCGCGCCGGCGTCCGGTGACGGCGACCGTCGCGCCGGCCGCGGCCAGGGCCGAAGCAGCCGCGTGACCGATGCCGCGCGTGCCGCCGACGACGAGCACGACCTTGTCGCCACAGTCGGTCAGAGGATCCCACCGGCCCCCTTCGGTCATCGTCCGCGCGATGGGGATTCGACCCGGGTACCGGTTTCGGTGACCCCGGCCGCCTCGAGCGATTCGATCTCCGTCGCCGCGAAGCCCCACTCGCTCAGGATCTCCCGGCTGTGCTCGCCCGGGACGCAGGGCGGAGAGGCGATCTGCCCGGGAGTGCGACTGAAGCGAGGCGCCGGCGCCGGCTGCACCATCCCGAACGCCTCGACATAGGTTTGGCGCTGCTTCAGGTGTGGATGCTCGGGCGCCTCGGCGAACTCCAGCACCGGCGCGAAGCAGGCATCGGTTCCCTCCAGTCGGGCAACCCATTCGTCGCGCGTTCTGGTCTTGAACACCGCCGCCATCCGCTCGCTCAACTCGGGCCAGCGGGCAGGGTCCTGAGGCCACTCGCCGGGATCCAACCCCAGCAGCTCCAACAGCTCCGCGTAGAAGGGGGGCTCGATCGCCCCGATCGAGACGTGACGACCATCCGCCGTCTCGTAGACATCGTAGAAGTGCGCGCCTCCGTCGAGCAGATTCGCCTCGCGCTCCGGACTCCACGCGCCGCGGCCTGCGAGCGAGATGATCAGCGTCGAGATCAGCGCGGCGCCATCGACCATCGCCGCGTCGACGACCTGCCCTCGATCCGAGCGGCCACGCTCGATCAGGGCCGCGAGGATCCCCAGCGCCAGCAACATCGCGCCGCCGCCATAGTCGCCGACCAGATTGAGCGGCGGCACCGGGCCCTCGCGCCGACCGATCGCCGCCAGCGGTCCGGCCAGGGCGATGTAGTTGATGTCGTGACCGGCGGCCTGACTCAGCGGGCCCTCCTGACCCCAGCCGGTCATCCGCCCGTAGACGAGCCCCGGGTTGCCGCGCATGCACTCCTCCGGACCGATCCCGAGGCGCTCGGTGACCCCGGGCCGAAAGGGGTCGATGAGGGCGTCCGCCGAACGCGCCAACCGCACCACCACCCCTGGCCCACCCTCGGCTTTCATGTCGACGATCACCGAGCGACGATTGCGGTTCACCATTTCAAGGTGGGCGTCTCGCTCCCCGCCCGCGCCGGGCCGGTCGACGCGGATCACCTCGGCACCGAGATCGGCCAGGACCATCGCCGCAAGCGGCCCCGGCCCCATCCCGACCAGCTCGACGATCTTCATCCCCGCCAGCGGTCCCAACCGTTCACCTCACCTTTCACCTTGGAGCACTCGCCTGAAGTCACCCGTCTGCAGGCAGAGGGTCTGGGTACGGTCCTCGACGAGGATCGCCTGTCGCAGGCTCGGGGCATCGAGGTTCGCCCACATCAACTCTTTGGTCATCTCGACCGCGAAGGGGCGATTCGCGCAGATCGCGTCGGCGACCTCGAGGGCGACCTCGAGCACCTGATCGTCAGGGCTGACCCGCAGCACCAGCCCACTGTGCAGCGCCTCGTCGGCGTCGATGAGACGGCCGCTCATCATCATCTCGAACGCAAGCGTCGGTCCGACGATCCGCGGCAGCAGGTAGCTGACGCCCACATCGCATCCCGAAATTCCCAGTTTGACGAAGGCCGCGTTGAACCGCGCCGACCGACCGCATACGCGGGTGTCGGCGGCAAGCGCCATCGCCAGACCGCCACCCGCCGCGGGCCCGTTCACCGCGGCGATCACCGGCAGGCGCGACTCGTTGATCTTCAGGATCAGGTCGGAGAAGGCGCGCTGGTTCTCAAGCTGCCGCGCGACGTCGCCGCTTTCCGCCTCGCGACGAAGGTCGGCGAGGTCGTGACCGGAGCTGAAGCCGCGCCCCGCACCGGTGAGGACGATCGCCCTGACCGCCGGATCGCCCTGCAGTCGATCGAACGCGACGAGGAGCTCCTCGAGCAGCTCCCGCGTCAGCGCGTTCAGCGAGGCCGGGCGGTTGAGGCGCACGACCGCCGTCTCCGGCCGGGCAAACTCGACCAAGACGCTCTCGCCGCGATCTTCTACCACCTCCGTCACGACTCTGCCTAGCCGAATTCCGGAGTCGAGATCGATACCCGCGTGGCCAGACCCGCCCAACGCCGCTCCAGCTCGACCGCCAGTTCCTCTTTGGTGCCGATGACCGCGAATGCCTGCAGCACGTCGTCGCTGACAACGGTCTCGAGCCGATCCCATTCAGAGCGCTTGGTCATCAGGTTCAGCTCCTCCTGGAGATCTCCCCAACCGTGCAGCTCGAGCACCGGTCGGTAGGCCGGCGTCGATCCATAGAAGCCGATCTGGCGCTTCACCGACTCTCTCGCCGCGGCCGCGGCCTGCTCGGACTCGGCGACCACCGCGAACCCCGGCGCGCTCAGCTCGAAACCATCGAGGGTGGCGCCGATGCGTTCCCGACCGAGGCGAACCGCCGGCATGGTCACCTCGCGGACGTAGCGCTCGGTGGAGAAGGGGTGGCAGATCAGACCGTCTGCCACTTCGCCCGCGACGGCGGTCATCTTCGGTCCGATGGCGCCGAGATGGATCGGCGGCGGACCGTGACGGTTCGGGCCGGGGCTGAAGAAGGGGGTCATCAGGGTGTGGGTGTAGAAATCGCCTTCAAAACGGAGGGGCTCCCCCGTCTCCCAGGCTTGCCAGATCGCCCGTAGCGCGAGGACGTACTCCCGCATCCGCGCCGCCGGCCGACTCCACGGCATCGAGAAGCGCTTCGTCACGTGCGGCTTGACCTGCGATCCGAGCCCGAGCGAGAAGCGCCCGCGGGAGAGCGCCTGGATGTCGTACGCCTGCAGGGCGACGGTCATCGGGCTGCGGGCGAGGGCGATCGCGACGCCGGTTGCGAGCTCGATCCGCTCGCTGCGCTCGGCGCCGACAGCACAGGCGAGGAAGGGGTCGACCCGCGCCTCCGCGATCGTCCAGCCGTCGTAGCCGGCGCGCTCGGCGGCCACCGCGTCAGCGGCGGCCGCGCGCAGGTCGTCGGCGGGATTCGAGCTGAAGTACCGAACGCTCACCGGCCCCCCCGGTAGAGCTCCTCGATCTGCTGCCCGTACTTGGCCAAGATCACCCGCCGCTTGAGCTTCATCGTGGGGGTCAGCTCATCCCCGCTGGGCAACCACTCATCGGGGAGGAGGGCGTAGCGCTTGATCTGTTCGGCCCGGGCCAGGTGGCGGTTCGCCTGCTCGACGGCCGCGTCCACTTCGGCCCGGATCCGCTCGTCGGCGGCCAGCGCTGCGACCGCGGCGTCGCCGAGATCATGCTCGGCGATGTAGGCGGCACAGGCCTCGGGGTCGAGCACCAGGAGGGCGACGTTGTAGGGACGACCGTCACCGATGCAACAGGCCTGGCCGATCCATTTCGAGGCGCGCTTCAGCGCTTCCTCGATGTTGGCCGGCGACATGTTCTTGCCCCCGGCGGAGATGATCAACTCCTTCTTGCGGTCGATGATCCGCACCCAACCCTCACGGTCGACCTCACCGATGTCACCGGTCCGCAACCATCCATCGGCATCGAGGACCGCGGCCGTCTGCTCCGGGGCGTCCCTGTAGCCACGCATGACCTGAGGGCCGCGCAGCAGTAGCTCCCCGTCCTCGTCCTGCTTCAGCTCGGTGCCCGGCAGTGGCCGACCGACCCAGCCGATGCGCGGGCGGTCGACCGCGTTCACGGCGCCCAAGGCAACGCACTCGGAGAGCCCCCAGCCCTCGCAGATCGGCAAGCCGATAGCGCAGAAGAATTCGTGGACACGGCGCGGGATCGGCGCCGAGCCGGTGAGCAGCCAGGTGGCGCGATCAAAGCCCAGCCGCGCTCGAATCGGAGTGAAGATCTGCTCGTCCGCCTTCATCCATGCCTCGCCGACCGGTGCCGGCACCGGGTCACCCGCCTGTTCCGCCCTCACTTTCTCGAACCCACCCTCCAGGGCCGCTTCGATCGCACTATGCCGCTCGGGAGACTCGGAGCGAAACCCGGCGACCAGGGCCGACTGTAATTTCTCCCAAACGCGCGGCACGCCGATGAACACCGACGGCCTGCAGAAGGCCACGGCCTCCATCACCCGGGTGGGATCGGCCACGGTGGTCACGGTTCCACCCGAGGCCAGCTGGTAATAGTGACCCATCAGACGGTCCGCGATGTGAGCGTGAGGAAGGTAGGACACCAACTGCGCCCCGACCGGCACACCGCCAAGCTTCATACAGGCGTCGACCGCACTGAGGATGTTTCGATGCGTCAGTTCCACGCCCTTGGGAGGCCCGGTGGTGCCAGAGGTGTAGATCAGCGTCGCCACGTCCTCCGGCTCGACGGATCGCCAGGCCGCCTCGAGGTCGAAGTCCGCACCGGCACCGGCTTCGAGCGCCGCCAGGTCCCCGCCGTCGCCAGGATCGGCGTCGACCACGATCAGGTGCTCGATCGCGCCCGTATCCGTCTGCTCGAGCACCGCCAGGAATTGCCGCTCCGTGACCAGGATCCGGTTGCGCGCATTTTCGAGCAGGTACGCGATCTGCTCGGGGGGCGAGGTGCTGTACATCGAGAACGGGATCGCACCGAGGTGCAGGGCGGCGTTGTCGACGAGCTGGAACTCGGGACGGTTCGACAGCAGCATCCCCACCGTGTCGCCCTTGCCGACCCCGATCGCCGCCAAACCGCCGGCGATTCGGCCCACGCGCGCCGCATACTCCCCCCAGTTCAGACTCGACCCGTGGTCAAATCCGCAGAGCGCCGGCCTGGAGGCATCTCCCCCGGCGCACATCTGGAAGGCCTCGCAAAGGGTTGCCGCACCCACCCCCGGCAGCTCGCCCGCGGCCGTCGGTGTCAGCACGGGACGCCGACGCAGGGCTCGGCGATCACATACGTCATGCGTTCCCTACCTCAATCGCCCGGCACCGACATGGTCACGCGGAGGGAGATGAGCTGCTGGGCCAACGTCGCCTCCAGCCAGGGCCCTGCCTCCTCGAGCTCGATCTCGATCCCGCCCGTACACCAGAGCCGCACCACCGATTCCGCCACCATGGTCGCGATGTGCCGCCCCGGGCACACCTGCAGGCCCCCTCCGAACGTCGCCTGCGGCCCTGTCGGGCGATCGAGCCTGAAGGTGTTGGGCTGGTCGAAGACATTCGGATCGCGATTGGCGATCGACCAGAGCATCATGATCGGCGTACCCTCACCGATCACGCAGTCGCCGAGGGTCACGTCCGCGAAGGTGACGCGGCCGGTGAAAGACACCGGGGCGTACAGCCGCAGCCCCTCTTTGACCGCCTTCTCGATCAGCTGTGGATCGGTATCGACTTCCTTTTTGATCGCCGGGTTGTCCAGCAGACCGAAGACCACGTTCGCAATCCCGGTTTTCATCGTGTGCATTCCGTCGAACAGGTTCGCCGCGAGCAGGTCGCCGACGGTCGCGGGCCGTCCCGGGAGGTCGATGTCCTCCAACTCGGCCTGCATCTGTAGGACCATCGGATGCGGCTCACGATCGAGCTCGCGCATGATCCCGGCGGACAGCACATCCATGAACTTCGCCGCACCACGATCGGCTCGTTCGGCATCGGCTGCCGGGTAGTCGATCTGCAGTCCCAAGCTCATCTCGTCGGCCATTTCTCGTGCCAGGTCCTGCTCTTCGACGTCAAGGCCGAGCAGGCTTCCCCAGAATCGGGCCGTGACCCGGGCGGCGAAGTCGCTCTGCAGATCGAGCTCTGCCGTTCCGCTCGGCCCGACCATCTCACGCGCCACATCCATCACCACCTGGTCGACGAGATCCTCGAATGCGGCGACCTTCCCCCGTGCCAGTTGCCGGGTGATGATCTGCCGGGCCGGCGCATGCAGGGGCGGCGTCATCGTGATCACGTTGCAGGCCATGAAGTGCTCCCAGCCCTCGCCGCGCGAACCCAACTTCTCGTTGAGCGTCATGGTCACAAAGTCGAGAGGGATGTTGCCGACGGTCTGATCCGCCATCAGCGTCCGGACGTCTTGGTTCCGGTACGCGATAAGGATTCCCTCCACACCCTTGAGCAGACCCTGGTAGTCACGGCTGAAGATGTCGTCGACAAAGGCCGAGAGGTCGCGACCCCAATCAGGTTCGCCCAACTCCGGCATGAACGGCAGATCCTCGATTCCTCGCATCTGTTGACCGGGCTCCGTCACTGCTCTCCTCTCGTCTTCGACCCAAACGCCATGGTCAGGGCAGCGCGGGCTGCTCTGACCGTCATCGGGGTGCCTTGAGACTCAAAGGTCAGTACCACCCGTGAGGGCACCCTCGATGGCGCGGGAAGCTATTCGAGGAGATCAGTCAACACAATCGGGATTCGCTGCCAACTTAGTGGCGTCGGTGCATAATTGGTGGGACTTCCGACAGTGCGCATCACAGCTGCGAAAAAACGCATATTTACGGCTGCCAGATCTCCGGATCCAAGGTAGTATTCGAAGGCACGGGATGGATCTACGGCAGCTTCGATACTTCGTGGCAGTGGCCGAAGAGCTTCACTTTTCTCGCGCTGCTGCGCGACTGAACCTGACCCAGTCTGCACTCAGCGCACAGGTGCGGGCGCTCGAGGGAGAGATCGGCGGGCGCCTCCTCGACCGGACCACGCGACGCGTGCGATTGACCGATGCCGGAGAGTCACTCCTGGCCGACGCGAAGATCCTGATCGCCAACGCCGACAACGCACTCGACCGGGCCCGCGCGATCGCCCACGGCAAGGGCGGGATCTTGTCGGTCGGCTCACTCGGTCCCGCGCCGGGCGACCTGCTGTCGCCGATCATGGACGAGTTCGGCCAACTCCATCCGCACATTCGTGTCGAAATCGAGGGTCTCGACTTCTCCAATTTCGTCGATGCGCTGCTGTGCGGTCAGGTCGACCTCTCGTTCGTCTACCTGCCTTTGGATCAACCGAAGATCTCCACCGTGCCATTGGTGACCGAACCTCGTGTGGTGGCAGTGCCATCCTCCCATCGCCTCGCCGATCGCCCTCAGCTGTGCCCTGCGGACCTCGCCGAGGAGACCTTCGTCACGCAGCCCTCCACCGCGCCCCTCGCCTGGCGCGACTACTGGCTTCTCGCCGAACAGATCGGCTCGCGACCGGCGGTCAGTCCCCACGTTCCCGACCGGGTCGAGGATTGGCTGCTCTCGATCGGTCGCGGCGACGGGGTCGACACGGCGCCGGCAGTCGTCTCCCGCTACTACGCGTGGCCCGAGGTGAGATTCATTCCCCTGACCGACGCACCACCCACCACCCTGGGTCTCGGTTGGCTATCCGACGTCGACAACTCACTGACCGCCGAATTCGTCTCGATCGCACAGCAGATCGCGACCGTCGCGGCTCGTGACTCGGCCAGCTCCTACCAACTGCCGCTCCCGGAGCTGGTCTAGGGCGGGAGCAGTGCCCGAGGCGAGAATCCGCCTTACGCTCGTTCGGCGCTCCGGATCAGCTTCTTGTTGACGAACTCGTCGGCGCCGGCACGCCCCAACTCACGACCGAAGCCGGAGCGCTTGAAGCCGCCGAACGGGAGCGCCGGGCTGTCGGCGCCGGCGATGTTTACGTAGACCATGCCCGCTTCGATCGCGTCCGCGACCCGCTCGGCCTGGTCGGGGTCGTTCGTCATCAGGTAGGAGCCGAGGCCGAAGGAGGTGTCGTTGGCGAGCGCCACCGCCTCCTCCTCGGAGCCGACCTTGTAGACCTGGGCGACGGGGCCGAAGAACTCTTCCTGGGAGGCCGCGTCA
>JAFDWO010000063.1 GCA_018268415.1 Actinomycetota bacterium
AACACGGAGATCCTTGAGCAATGGAAGGGTCGGGAGGAAGGGTGACGTTCCCGGCATCTTCGTGACGGGGTCTCCCTTCGGTGACGGTCCCGTGACGGATCGGTCGCACCCTCCGGCCCCCGGGGCCGGGATCGGGGGATCCGTGAGGCCCCCGCGAGGGATCCGCCTCGCACTCGCCCGCACCCCCCCGGGGGCCTTCCGTGCTCCCCCCGCCCGCTCCCCGCACCCTCGGCCGTCTCGGCCACGGCCACAGCCGGCCAGGGCCGTGGACGAGACGGCCGCATCCCTTTCCGCTGTGGGCGACAGCTCGAGGGCCGCTCCGGGCGGCAGCTTGCCGAGGCCGCATCCCTTGCCCCGCCGGGCGACAGCTTGAGGCCCCATCCCTCCCCGGGGCCCCGCCCCGGAGGCGGGCGGCCGTGCCTTGGCGCCCGAGGCGACAGCTTCCCTGGCTCCGCCCCTCACTCCACCGGCACGAAGTGGGCATCGACCATCGCCGGGGTGACCTCGGCCAGGGTGGGCGGGCTCCAGTGCGGTTCGCGGTCCTTGTCGACCACCTGGGCGCGGATGCCCTCGACCAGGTCGGGGTCGGTGGCGCAGACGCTGGAGACGCGGAGGTCCTGGCTCAGGCACTGCTCGACCGTCGCCATCTCCCCCGCCCGGCGCAGGGCCTCGAGGGAGACCTTCAGGGCGGTCGGGGACTTGGTCTCGATGGTCGCCGCGGTCTCGGCGGCCCGGGGATCTTCGAGCTCGTGCAGGCGCCCCAGGATCGCCTCGACCGACCCGCCGCGGTAGGCGTCGTCGATCCAGCTCCGCGCCGACTCGAGCTCCGCCACAGGCATCGGATCCGGGGCGGGCAGGCCGGCGATCGCCCTCTCCACCCCACCGTCGGCGAGCAACGCCGGCAGCTCCGCCAGGCTCTCCGACGCGACCACCCGATCGGCGAGCCCGCACAGCACCGCGTCGGCGGCGCCGATGCGCCCACCGGTGAGGACGAGGTGGGTGCCGAGCTCGCCCGGGGACCGGGCAAGCAGGTAGGCGGCACCGCAATCGGGGTGGAGGCCGATACCGACCTCCGGCATCGCCAGCACGAGTCGCTCGGACGCGAGTCGGTGGCTCGCGTGGCAGGCGACGCCGACGCCACCGCCCATCACGATGCGGTCCATCGCCACCACGAACGGCTTCGGGTAGCGGGCGATCCTCGCGTCCAGCCGGTACTCGGCGCGCCAGAATTCCCGGGCCCAGCGGCCGCCGTCGCCGAGGACCGACTCGCGGGTCATCACGATGTCACCGCCCGCGCAGAGGCCGCGCTCGCCCGCTCCGGTGAGGAGCACGCAGGCGACGTCGGGGTCGGCTTCCCAGTCGGCCAGCGCGCGGTCCATGATCTCGACCATCTCCAGGGTGAGGGCGTTGATCGCCCGCGGACGGTTCAGGACGAGATGGCCCGCCGCCCCGACCCGCCGCACCAACACGCTCGGCTGCTCATCAATTCCGGTCAAATTGCCCACGGCACTATGCCATAGCATGGGGGCATGGAAGAGTCTGGTGCGAGATCGGACGGCCTGCCGGATCCCGTGCGGCGGGTCGCCGCGGCGCTCGAGGCGGCCGGCCAGCCCGCCGACATCCGCCTGCTCGACCAGCGGACCCACACGGTGGAGGAGGCGGCGCGGGCCCTCGACGTCGACGCCCGCCAGATCGTCAAGTCGATGGTCCTCCGCGGCGAGCGGGACGGGCGCCTGGTGCTGGTCGTCCTGGCGGGCGATCGGCAGGTCGACCTCGACAAGGTGGGCGCGGCGCTCGGTGAACCGGTGAGGCGCGCCGACCCCGACTGGGTCCAGGAGCGGACCGGCTTCGCGATCGGCGGCATCCCACCCCTCGCGCACCTCACCCCGGCGGCGATCCTCCTCGACGGCGGCGTCGACGGGGACGAGGACCTCTGGGCCGGGGCGGGCACCGCGCGGGCGATGTTCCGCACCAGCGGGCGCGGGCTGCGCGATGCCACCGGCGGCACCGTCGCCGACGTCACCCGCTCCGCCTAGATAAAGGCCGGGGCCGCCTCGCCGATCGCCTGGTCGAGGATCGCGAGACCGCGGTCGAGCTCCGCCGGCGAGGTCGTCAGCGCCGGGGCGATCCGCAGCGAGCTGCCGAAGTCGCCGCCGAGTTGGACCACGTTGACGTGGAGCCCGAGCTCGAGGCTGCGGGAGGTGACCGCGGCGCCGAGACCGGCGGCGGGCTCCCTCGTCACCGGGTCGAGGACGAACTCGATCCCCTGCATCATGCCGCGCCCGCGGACCTCGCCGACCACGGGGTGGCGGTCCTTCAGCTCGTGCAGGCCGGCGGCCAGTTGGCCTCCCTTCACCCGCACCTCCGCGCCGATGTCGTCGCGCTCGAGGACCTCGAGCACGGTGTTGCCGACCGCCGCGGCGAGCGGGTCGGAGACGTGGGTGGTGAAGAAGAGGAAGCCCAGCTCGTGGGCCCGCGCCTCGATCGCGGAGCTGGTGACGACGGCGGCCACCGGCATCCCGGCGCCGAGGGTCTTCGAGAGGGTGAGGATGTCGGGTACGAAGCCCTCGGCCTCGAAGGCATACATGTCACCGGTTCGACACAGGGCGGTCTGCGCTTCGTCGAGGATCAGCAGCATCCCGCGCTCCTCGCACTTCGCCTTCAGCGCCGCCAGGTAGCCGGGCGGCGGCACGATCACGCCGCCGCTGGAGAGGATCGGCTCGACGATGCAGGCAGCGAGACTGCCGCACGATTCCGCGTCGATCCGGGCGAAGCCGAGGTCGAGCTGGGTCCGCCAGTCGAGCTCGCCGTCGGCGTCGGTGACGTCGGGGCGGTACGAGTACGGCGTCGGCAGGGAGAAGTTGCCGGGGACCGAGGGGCCGTAACCGCCGCGCGGGGTCGAGTAGGTCGCGTTGGCGGCGCCCAGCGTCATCCCATGCCAGGAGCGGCTGAAGGCGACGATCTCGTGCTTGCCGGTGACCAGCTTCGCCAGACGCAGCGCGGCCTCGTTGGACTCGGCGCCGGTGGTCAGCACCAGCACCCGCTCGAGCGGGTCCGGCAGCGAGTCGGCGAGGCGACGGGAGAGCTCGACCACCGGCCTGCTGAGCATCCCGCTGAAGAGGTGCGCCAGGTTCTCGGTCGCGTCGCGGACCGTGGCGGCGATCTCGGGGTGCGAGTGGCCGAGGATCGCGCTCATCTGCCCCGAGGTGAAGTCGAGGACATCGCGACCGTCGGTGAGGTGGAGGACGCTCCCCGCGGCGCGCTCGACGAGCACCGGGGCGAAGGACTCGGTGTAGCGGAGGACGTGGCGGTCGGCGTCGGCCCAGACCCCGGCGTCGGTCGATCGGGCGGGGGCGGCGGGAATCAGTTCGGTCGTCATGGGGCTGAAGGTAGTGGCGGCAATCGTCCATGTCCATCGACTTTTCATGCCCATCCTGTTAAGTATTTCCGGACAATGTTGGATCCGCGACGCCTGCGTCTCCTGGTCATGCTCGAGTCGTTGACGACCGTCCGCGCGGTCGCGGCTGCCGCCTCGATGAGCCCGTCGGCGGTCTCCCAGCAGCTCAGCGTGCTCGAGGGCGAATGCGGGATTCCACTGCTGGAGCGGCACGGCCGGATGATCCGGCCGACCCCCGCGGGCCACGCGCTGGCCGCCGGCAGCGTCGAGATCCTCGACCGGATCGCCACCGCCGAAGAGGAGCTGCGCGACTGGCAGGGAGCATCGGGCGTGGTCCGGGTCGGCACCTTCACCAGCGCCCTCACCGCCTTCGTGGTCGAGGCGGCGGGAGCGATCGAGGCCGCCCACGAGGGCCTGCGGGTCAGCCTCAGCGAGCTACCGCCGGAGCGGATCGTCGCGGCGCTGGCCCGGGGCGAGATCGACGTCGCCGTGGTCGGCGATTATGGCGACGGCTCGAGCCCCTACCCGGCCGAGATCGACAAGACGCCGCTGGTCACCGACCCGCTACTGGCGATCCTCCCCGCCGACCATCCCCTCGCCGGCAGCCCGGTCACGTTCGACCAACTCCGCGACGAGCGCTGGCTCCTCGACGGCACCGACCTCGAGCGCCACGTCGTCGCCCGGTGCCGCCGTGCCGGCCTCGAGCCCGCGGTCGCCGGCCGCATCTCCAGCCACGAGCCGCTGATGCAGGCCGTCGCCGTCGGCCTCGGCGTCACCGTCCTCCCCTCCCTCGCCGTGGAACCACGCCCCAACGTCACCACCTCCCCCCTCGACCCCTCCACCGGCCGCACCCTCTCCCTCCTCGTCCGCCCCGAGGCGTCCCGCCGCCACTCGATCGTCGTCACCCGCGAGGCCCTCGCCGCCACCGCCGCGGTGAAGCTCGCGCGCCTGCGCGGGTGATCCCGCGGGGGAGGGATGGGCCCGGTGAGGCCGATGCCAGGGGAGGAATGGGGCCCCTCGAAGCTGTCGCCCGCGGGGAAAGGGCCCTGGCCCCCTCGAGCTGCCGCCCGCTCAGATCCGCGGCCTTCCCAGGCTGTCGCCTATGAGGCGAAAGGGATGCGGCCGTCTCGTCCACGGCCCTGGCAGGCTGTGGCCGTGGCCGAGACGGCCGGGTATGAAAGCGGTGGAGGAAGGCCCACGGGAAACCCACGGGAGCGCTACGGATCCGTGGCGGGACCGTCACGGAGGAGGGACCCCTTCACGGAGACGTAGGGAACTCCACGCCTCCTCCCGTGTTGTCCAACCGTCACGAACGCGTTCCGTACTTTGACCCTGCCATGGCAGGGTCAAAGTACGGAACGCGTTCCCGGGCCTTCTTTCCGGGCCCGAAAACGGACCGAAGGTTGCGGAAAGGGTGACGTTCCCGGCGTCTTGGTGACCGATCGGGGCGCAGCGGCCGGGACCGCGCCGCATCGCCGCCCGGGCGCCGCAAACTCGGACCGGCGGGGCGGCGGGGCGGTCGGGCGGTCGGGGCCTGGGTCGGGGTCGGGCGGCATCTCAGACGTCCGCCCCGGTCCACCCGCGGTCGTCCCCACCCACCCATAGCGCCGGTTAGGACGACCACGCTCCCGTCCGAGGGGAGATCCATCACGGTGCTCGTGTAGTTAAGCCGCTTGTGACCGGCCTACCGCTCCGGAGCGTTCTCCACGATGAAGTTGATGATGTCCTCGGTGCGGGTGCCGGGGCCGAAGACTTCGGTGACGCCTACCTGCTTCAGTTCCTCGCCGTCCTCCTCGGGGATGGTGCCGCCGACCAGGAAGAGGACGTCGGTGCGGTCGTTCTCGGCGAGGAGCTTGCAGAGGTCCTTGGCGTACTCCATGTGGGCGCCGGACAGGCTGGAGAGGCCGAGGACGGCCGCGTCCTCCTGGATCACCGCCCGCAGGATCGAGTCCGGGGTCTGGTAGATGCCGGTGTAGACGACCTCCATCCCGGCATCGCGCAGGGCGCGGGCGACCACCTTGGCGCCGCGATCGTGGCCGTCGAGACCGGGCTTGGCGACGATCACCTTGATCGGCGGCGCCTTGGTCCCGTCGGCGGTTGAGCTGGTCATGGTCAGTGCTCCTTTCGTGCCTAGAAGACGGTCGAGGGCTGGTAGATGCCCCAGGTGTTGCGGAGGACGTCGGTGATCTCTTCGACCGTCGCCCGCGCGCGGACCGCCTCCTCGATCTCCGGCATCCGGTTGTGGTGCAGGTCGCCTGCCACCGCCTCGAGATCGCGCAACGCCGCGGCGACGCGTTTCTCCTCGCGGGACGACTTCACTTCCTTCAGCCGCTTGATCTGCCGCTCGCCGACGCCGGGGTCGGGCTTGAACAGCTCGACCCCGCCGGTCGAGCGGTCGTCGTCGACGAACTCGTTGACGCCGACCGTGACCCGCTCGTTCGACTCCAGCGCAATCTGCTGTTCCCAGGCGGAGTCGGCGATCAGCTGGTTCGCGTAACCGGTTTCGATCGCCGGGATCATCCCGCCCATTTCGTCGATCCGCCCGATCAGCTCCATCGCTTCCTCCTCGATCCGCGAGGTCAACGACTCGATGTAGTAGGAGCCGCCGAGCGGGTCGACGACGTCGGCCACCCCGGTCTCATGGAGGATCAGCTGCTGGGTCCGGACCGCCACCTTGATCGCTTCCTCGGAGGGGATCGCGAACGCCTCGTCGAGCGAGTTGGTGTGCAGCGACTGGGTCCCGCCGAGGACGCTGGCAAGCGCCTGGATCGCGGTCCGGGCGACGTTGTTCAGCGGCTGCTGGGCGGTCAACGAGACGCCCGCGGTCTGACAATGCGCCCGCATCAGCCACGAGCGCGGGTCGGTGCACTTCAGCCGCTCGCGGGTGAGCCGCGCCCACAGCCGGCGGGCGGCGCGCATCTTCGCGACCTCCTCGAGGAAGTCGTTGTGCACGTCCCAGAAGAACGAGACCCGCGGCGCCAGCGTGTCGGGGTGGATGCCCCGCTGCTGCGCCAGTTCGAGGTAACAGAGCGCCGCGCTGAGGGTGAGTCCGACCTCCTGCACCGCGGTCGCCCCGGCGTCACGGATGTGGTACCCGCACGCGTTCAGGGGATTGAAGCGGGGCATGACCTGCGCCCCGTACTCCATCGTGTCGACGACCAGCTCGGCGGCCTTCGCGGGCGGGAAGATGAACTCGTTCTGCGCCGTGTACTCCTTGAGGATGTCGTTCTGGGTGGTGCCGGTCAGCTGCGTGCCGGCGATCCCGCGCTCGTCGCCGACCACCCGGTACATCGCCAGCAGGATCGCCGCCGAGGCGTTGATCGTCAGCGAGGTCGAGACCTCCTCCAGCGGGATCCCGTCGAACAGCGCGTGGAAGTCGACCACGGTGTCGACGGCGACGCCGATCTTGCCGATCTCCCGGCGGTACTCCGGGTGGTCGGAGTCGAAGCCGAGCAGGGTCGGCAGGTCGAAGTCGGTCGACAGCCCCGTCTCACCGTGGGCCAGCAGGTACTTGTAGCGGCCGTTGGTGTCCTCGGCCTGGCCGAAGCCGGCGACCTGGCGGATCGTCCACGGCCGGCCGCGGTACATGCTCGCGTGCGGGCCGCGGGTGAAGGGGTACTCGCCCGGCAGGCCGATGTCCTCGACCGGGTCGATGTCCTTGACGTCGTCCTCCGTGTAGACGTCGTCGATCTCGAGCCCGGACAGGGTCTTGTACTCGTCCCGCCGGGGGGAGATGCGCTCGTAGTCCTTGGCGAGCCGCTCCTCCTTCCACTTCTCGACGCGGGCGGATCCGGCGGCCGGCTCCTTGACTGCGTTCAGGTGGTCCATCTGCGTGCTGCCTCCTCCAGGATGCGCTTGACCGCGCTGTTCAGATCGAGGTTCTCCTCGGTGATTTCGTCCGCGCAGGAGCGGACCCACGCCTCCGCCACCAGGGCCGCCTCCCGAGCGCGCTTGCGGGCGCGCAGCCGGGTCAGGCCATCGCCCTCGCGCAGCCGGTCCCAGCGCTCCTCGAGCGCCTCGCGCAACTCGGGTACCCCGACCCCTTCGGTGGCGATCGTGGTGGTGACGAAGAACTCGCGGCCCATGCTCAGCCGCAGGTGGCGGACGGTCTCGCGGGCGCCGGGCCGGTCGGCCATGTTGACCACGACCATGTCCGCGACCTCCATCAGCCCGGCCTTGATCGCCTGCACCGCGTCACCGAGCCCGGGCACGGTGACGAGCGCGATCGTGTCCGCAAGCTCGGCGATCGCGACCTCGGTCTGCCCGGCGCCGACGGTCTCGATCAGGATCACGTCGAAGGCCCCCGACAGCTCCAGCAGCCGTGCCACGTTGCGGGTGGCGCCGGCGATCGCGCCGTGCGATCCGCGGCTGGCGAGGCTGCGCACGAAGACGTCTTCGCGGCCCATCAGGTGGGTCTCCATCCGCAACCGGTCGCCGAGCACAGCGCCGCCGCTGATCGGGCTCGACGGGTCGATCGCCAGCACCGCGACGCGGGCACCGGCGTTCGCGTAGACGTCGATCATCCGGCCGGTGAGGGTGCTCTTGCCCGCCCCCGGCGGGCCGGTGATGCCGACCACCTGGACCGGCTCGGTCGGGGTCGGCAGCTCGACCTGCCACGGCGGGCTGTTCTCGACCCTGGTGATCGCCCGCGCCAGCGCGCCCCACCCCTTCCCCTCGCGATATTCGGCGAGCAGCGCCTCGATGTCAGTTTGCCCGTACAAGCTCGATCTCCCCGTCGAGGATCTGTTTGCGGATCAGCCCCTTGTCGGACTTGCCGATGCCGATCGCCGGCATCGAGTCGATCAGGGCGGCGGCCGATGGTCGTTTGAAGGAGGACAGTTCCTCGCGGCAGTGGGCCAGCAGGGCGCCCGCGTCAAAACCGTTCCCGCCCGCGGCGGCGACCGCGACGACGACCGGCGTCTCCCCCCAGCGCTGGTCGGGGATGCCGACCACCGCGGCGGCGCTCACTCCGGGATGCCGACAGGCGACCGCCTCGATCTCGGCCGGGGCGATGTTCAGCCCGCCGCTGATGATCAGGTCCTTCAGCCGTCCGGTGAGGAAGACGCGACCGCGCTCGTCGATGCGGCCGAGGTCGCCGGTGAGCATCGAGCCGTCCTCCGTCCAGGCGGCGGCGGTCAGCTCCTTGTCGCCGTGGTAACCGAGCATCCGCGCCGGGCTGCGACAGATCAGCTCACCGGGGCTGCCGTCGGTGATCTCCGCGCCCGCCTCGTCGACGGCCACGATCCGCGAGGTCGGGAAGCCGATACCGACGGTGGCCGGCTCCTCGCGCAGCATCCGATCGGCGGCGAAGGTCATCGGCAGCACCTCGGTCATCCCGTAGAACTGGTGCGTCTCGACGTTCGGCAGCGCGTCCCACCACCGCTGCAGAAGGCTGACCGGCATCGGCTCGGAGGCGAAGAGGATCCAGCGCAGCCTGGCGAGGTTCCCCAGCGGCGCCTGGTCGAGCAGCCGCGACATCACCGTCGGCACCGCGTCGAAGTTGGTGCAGTCGGCGGCGGCGCGGGCGACCCGCTCGGCGTCGAAGCGGGGCAGCACCCGGATCGAGCCGCCGGTCGCCAGCGTCGGCAGGATCTGCTCGCCGACCGCCGTGTAGAAGGGGAGGAAGGCGAGGTTGCGATCGTCGGGCCCGTACGGCAGGGCGGTCGCCATCTGCAGGCTGGCGTGGAGCAGCGTGCCCTGGGTGTGGACGACGCCCTTCGGTCGCCCGGTGCTGCCGCTGGTGAGCAGGATCGAAGCCGGGCTCGACGGTCCGAGGTTCGGCAGGTAACCGCTGCCGGTGCCGGCGAGGCCGCCGAGGTCGAAGGTCGGGAGTGTCTCGGCGATGCCCTCGCCCAGCTCGGCGTCGACGTCGCCGACGATCACCGCCGCCGCTTCCACCAGCTCGAGCTGATCGCGGATCGCGCGGATGTCGAGCATCACGTTGAGCGGGACCACGACGCAGCCCGCCCGCAGCACCCCGAAGTAGGCGGCGAGGTAGGCGGGCTCGTTGGTGCCGGCGATCGCCACCCGGTCGCCGGGGCGCAGGTCGAGATCGTGGAGCAGGTGGCGGGCGACGGCCTGGGTCCGGTCCCAGAGCTCGCCGTAGCTCCACTCGAGCTCGTCGGTGACGACGGCCGGCCGCCGCCCCTGGGCGCGCGCGACCGCGGCGATCCAGGCGACGAGGGTCTGCGGGGTCCGCGTCTGGGCCACCTCAGGCACCCGCCTCGCGCCCGGTCACCCCGACCACGATCGTGACGCTCGCACGGGCCGCCAGCACCGGCTCGTCGGAGACCAGGACGCCGTACTCGTCGACCTCGTAGAGCTTGTGGATCTCGGTCGCGATCCGGCGGCTGGTGCGGCCGCGCTCGACCACCCGGGCGCGACCCTCGACGAAATCACCGACCCGCAGCGGGGCGAGGAACTCGACCATGTCGTAGGCGACGCAGAGGCCCTCGTCGCCGCCCTCGCGGAGGGCGAGCTCGGTCTCCAGGTCGGCGAAGATCTCCATCGCTTTCGAGCCCGCCGCGATCCCGCCGGCGTAACGCGCGTCGGCCGGGCCGAGGCGCAGCCGGATCACCGCGTCCTCGGCGCCGCCCGGGAGGCCCGGGGCCGCGACCGAGGCGTTCGGCCTGCCGCTGGGGGTGGCGGCAAGGCCCTCGATCTCGACCCCGGCGCCGTCCACCAGGGCGCCGACCTCGACCAGGGTCGAGGCGGGGTAGTGCGAGCCGAGCTGCTCGCGGAAGGTCGCCGCGATCTTCGGGCGGGCATCGACGTAGGCGGCGAGGTCGGTGACGTAGATCCGCAGCTGCAGGAGGTCGGCGGGCTTCCCGCCCGCGCCTTCGAGAGCCGCGACCAGCCGCCGCAGGGCGGAGTCGAACTCGGGGACGAAGCCGCCGGCGGCGGCGATCACATCGGGCTCGGCGGTCTGGCCGGAAAGCGCCATCACGCCTCCGGCGCCGGCGACATCGTGGTAACCGGACTGGCGACCGGACAGGTCCACGCTCATCTCAGGCTCTCTCCGTTTGCTCTGGTCGACATCTGACAGGTGCTCGGCAGGCGGGCGAGACAAGAGGCCTCGGGTCGTCGCCTCCTCTCCGTGTCCCCCCAAGTAGTCGCTTTTTATCATAAAGCACTATGCCATATAGTCGCTCAAGGAGCTGCTCTATTGGGACACTAGCTTTCGAGCGCAGAGAGGAAGTGGGATGAGGACGATCGCGGAGGCCCTCGCCGAGGGATTGGTCGCGCAGGACGTCGAGCGGATCTACAGCCTGCCCGGGAGCCATATGAAGCCGCTCTGGCACGCGCTTGACAAGCGCGGGGTGCGGGTCGTCACCGCCCGCGACGAGCGTGCCGCCGTGCACATGGCCCAGGCCGAGGCCGAACTGCGGGGTCGCCTCGCGGTCGCGATCCTCACCGCCGGCCCCGGCCTCACCAACGGCGTCACCGGGATCGCCGCCGCCCACCTCGACCGCGCGCCGGTGCTGGTGATCGGCACCCGCGCACCGCTGCTGCAGGATGGCATGGGCGCGCTCGAGGAAATCGACCAGGTCGCGGTCGTCCAGCCCCTCTGCCGCGCCGCGCACGCGGTGCTCGAGCCGCGCCACGCCCTCCCCCGCCTGGACCTGGCGATCTCGGCGGCGATCGGCGACGACGGCCCGCCCGGACCCGCCTACTACGAGCTGCCCTCCGACCTCTTCACCGCGCCCGCGCCGCGCGCCTACGCGGAGATCCGCCGGCGGACCCGCAGCGTCCGCGTCCCCGCGCCGGAGGCGGTCGAGGAAGCCGCCGCGCTGCTCCGCGCCGCCCGGCGCCCGCTGGTGATCGCCGGGCGCGAGGCCCTCGCCGCGGGCGACGCCCTTCCCCGCTTCGTCGCGGCGGCGGGCGCGGCCTACCTCGACACGCGGGCGAGTCGCGACGGGTCGGCGGCCTCGATCGGCTCCTTCGTCCCGGCGCTGCGGGCGCGGGCGATGGCGGAGGCGGACCTGGTCGTCACCCTCGGCCGCCGGCTCGACTTCGAACTCGGGTACGGCTCCCCCGCCGTCTTTCGTGACGCGAAGGCCTTCCTCCGGATCGGCCGGGGCGCCGAGGATGTCACCGCCAACCGCCGCGGCGACGTCGAGCTCCGCGCCGACGTCGGCGCGGCGCTGGCGGCGCTCCTCGACGCCGACCTCACCGCGGACCGCGATGCCGACTGGCTCGCCGGGCTGGTGGCGGAGAACCGCCGCAAGGAAGCGGCCTTCGCGGTGCGGGTCGCGGCCGCGACCGAGCTGGACGACGGCCTCCACCCCCACCAGCTCCTTGCCGCGGTCAACCGCATCGTCGACGAGAAGACGATCGTGATCGCCGACGGCGGCGACATCCTCTCCTGGGCCCGCACCGGGCTGCGCGCCCCGACCTACCTCGACCTCGGCGCCTTCGGCTGCCTCGGCACCGGGATCCCCTACGCCGTCGCCGCCGCGCTCGGCAACCCGGGCCGCCGGGTGATCGCCGTGGTCGGCGACGGCGCCTTCGGCTTCAACGCGATGGAGCTGGAGACCGCCGTCCGCGAAGGCGCCCGGATCGTGGTCGTCGTCGCCGACAACAGCGCCTGGAACATCGAACGCGCCGACCAGCTCGAGAACTACGGCGGCGAGACCCTCGGAACCGAGCTCTCGACCTGCGATCTCGGCATGCTGGCCCGCTCCCTCGGCGCCCACGGCGAGCGGGTCGAACACCCGGCCGACCTCGACGCGGCCCTAACCCGCGCACTGGCGGCGGCGCCCGCGGTCGTCGACGTGCGGGTCAGCCGCCAACCACGCTCGGCCGACACCAAGGGCGGCCTGGCCGCCGTCCCTCCCCACCACGTCCTACTCGCCTGGGACGGGGCCGAGCGCGCCTGGCTGGAGGGCAGCGACCAGACGGGGCACCGGTGACCGGGAAAGGGATGGAGCGGTGGGAAGCCGGCGCTCCCCGAGGAATGGGCCGGGGAAGGCCGGCGCCCGGGGACGGATAGGGCTTGGGAAGCCGGCGCCCGGGAAAGCCCGGCCCCCTGAAGCTGTCGCCCGGGGACGGGGCCGCGTCGGGTGGCGCTCGCACTTCGCCGTAACCGGTAAGGCAAAGTGCGAACGCACTCGGGGGCTGTCGCCCGCAGGCGAAAGGCCCCGGCCCTGGGGAAGCTGCCGCCCTGAGGCGAAAGGGATGCGGCCCCCCTCAAGCCGTCGCTCGTGGCGGAAAGGGATGCGGCCGCATGAAGCTGTCGCTCGTGGCCACAAGGGATGCGGCCGCCTCGAGCTGTCGCCCATGGCCACAAGGGATGCGGCCCCCTCGAGCTGTCGCCCCTTGCGGAAAGGGATGCGGCCGTCTCGTCCACGGCCCTGGCAGGCTGTGGCCGTGGCCGAGACGGCCGGGGGTGCGGGGAGTGGGCGGGGGAAGCACGGAAGGCCCCGCAGGAGGGTGCGGGCTGGTCCGTAACGCGAGGGACACGGGGGTCCCACGGACCCCCCTGATCCCGGCCCCGGGGGCCGGAGGTGCGACCGATCCGTCACGGGACCGTCACGGATCCGTGATCTCGTCGGGAAGATGCCGGGAACGTCACCCTTCCTCCCGACCCTTCCATTGCTCAAGGATCTCCGTGTTTAGTTCTGGTTGCACAGCAACCAAAACTCGACGCGCGTCCCACGGACCCCCGATCCCGGCCTCCCGGGGCCGGAAGGTGTGATGGGACCGTCACGGAGGAGGGATCTGGTCACGGAGACGTCGGGAAGGTCGCGAGTGTGACCGGACCCTCACCGGACCGGGACCCCGTCACGAAGACGTAGGGAACTCCACCCTTCCTCCCGTGTTGTCCAACGCTCACGGACGCGTTCCGTACTTTGACCATGCCATGGCAGGGTCAAAGTACGGAACGTGTTCCCGGGCCCTC
>JAFDWO010000064.1 GCA_018268415.1 Actinomycetota bacterium
ACGGACGCGTTCCGTACTTTGACCATGCCATGGCAGGGTCAAAGTACGGAACGTGTTCCCGGGCCCTCCTTCCGGGCCCGGGAACGGACCGAAGGTTGCGGAAAGGGTGACGTTCCCGGCGTCTTTGTGACCGATCGGGGCCAGGTGTGGCCTCTCCCGCACGGACCCGTCACGGAGGTCCGACCTCCCCGCGTCCCTGTGTCCCCCCTCATCCCTGTCCCCCCTTTTTCACGACCCCTCCCGTCCCTGCGTCGTCCTCCCCCCGACCCCCTCCCGTCCCGGGCGCCTCATGGCGCTCACAGCCTGCCAGGAGCGCCATGAGGCGCCCGGGACCAGCTCGGACGGGTGCGGGGTCGGGGTCGCGCCGCCACGCGCCCCGCAACGCATCTCGGACGGGTGGGGGGCCGAGGTCGGGCGGCAACACGCGCCAGCGCCGCAAACTCGGACGGGTGGGGGGCCGGGGTCGGGCGGCATCTCGGACGGGCGCACGGGCCGCGGGCCGCTCCGCATCGCCGCCCGGGACCATCTCGGACGGGTGGGGGGCCGAGGTCGGGCGGCAACACGGGGCAGCACCGCAAACTCGGACGGGCGGGGCGGCCGGGGGTCGCGCCGCCACGCGCCGCCGGGACGCATCTCGGACGGCCGCCTCGGCCAGGGTCGCCCCCACCTCGTCCAGCCGCCCGCCCTCGAACAGCGCCCGCCCCTCGCACCGCCCCCAAATCAATCTCACCGCCCCGTCAGCCGCTCTCTCTAGGCTGAATCAATGGATGAGTCCCAGATTTCCCTGGGGGTGCCCGGGCGCCTTGGTCCTGACCTGCCGGGGCCGTTCGCCGTCGGGCGGTACGCCAACAAACTCAAGGATTGGATGCGCGAGCGGCCGCGGGTCCTGCTGATCGGCGAGGTGACCGGGGTGGGGCGGAGCAAGGTGCAGGCCTACTTCGAACTGCGGGATGGTGACGGGGCGGTGCCGTGCGCGATCTGGCTGAACGACCTCGAGCGGGCGGGCTTGCCGGAGGGGGCGCTGCGCGACGGCGCCGAAGTCGTGATCGCCGGGGGGCTCGACTACTACCCGGGCGGCGGCGCCGCGTCGGCGAATTTCTGCTTCCGCGCCACCCACGTGCGACTGGCCGGCGAAGGCGATCTGATGGCACGGTTGGAGGCGCTCCGCACGCAGCTGCGCGGGGAGGGCCTCTTCGAGCTGCAGAAGCAGCTGGCGCGCCCGGTGCTGCCGAAGACGATCGGCGTCGTCACCGCGGAAGGCGGCGCGGCGCGGCGCGACCTCCTGGCCGGGCTGGGGCGGCGTGGCTGGGGCGGGACCGTGGTGTGGGCCTTCGCGCCGGTGCAGGATCGTCACGCGGCGCCGAAGATCGCGCGGGCGCTGCAGGACCTGGCGGCGCGGCCGGAGGTCGAGGCGATCGTCGTCACCCGCGGCGGCGGCAGCCTCGCCGACCTGTGGGCGTTCTGCGACGAGACCCTGTGCCGGACGGTGGCGATGTTGCGGGTGCCGGTGATCAGCGCGGTCGGGCACGAGCGCGACTCGACCCTGATCGATGACGTCGCCGCGGTCTCCTGCTCGACCCCGACCCACGCCGCCGAGGCCGCGGTGCCGCTCGACTGCGGCGCGGCGCGGGTGGAGGTGCGGCGCATGGCGACGTCCCTGCGGCGGGGGGCGGACGGGGCGATAGCGGCTCGGGCGCGCCACCTCGGCGCCTTGGCCCGCGGGCCGGCGCGAGCCTTGCAGCGTCAGCGCACGGTTCTGAATCAGAAGACGCGCGAGATTCGCGCGGCCTCCGAACGCGGCATCGCCGAACGGGCCGCCACGCAGCGCCGGATCGCGGGCCTCGTCCTCGAACGCGCGCGCCGTCGTGCTCTGGGGCAGGTCGAGCGGGCCACCGACGATGGTCGTCGCCACCGGGCCGCGCTCGACACGGCGGCGGAGCGGGCGCTGGCCCGGCGCCGCGAGACCCTGCGCAAAGCCCTGGTGGCCCTGCGCGCCCACGATCCCGAGCGCACGCTGGAACGCGGTTACGCCCTTGCCGAGACTCCGGACGGCGAGCCGTTGACCACCGCTGACGCCGCGACCGCCGCCGGGCGCTTTAGCCTCCGGTTCCGCGATGGCCGAATCGACGCCAGAACCGCTCGCGATGACGATGTCTGACGGCGCCCCCGCCAGCTACGAGGCCGCGGTCGAGCGCCTCGAGGAGATCATCGACCGCCTCGACTCCGGCCAGGCGGGCCTCCGCGAGACCCTTGATCTCTGCCGCGAGGGCAAGCAGCTGGTCGATTACTGCGCCGGCGAGCTCGACGCGGTCGGCGAGGGCCTGAAAGAACTGAACCTCGACGACCTCGCCGCCCGCCTGGATTCCTCCGCCGGCTCGGGAACCTGACGCGTTCCCGACTTTGACCCTGCCATAGGACGGTCAAAGTCGGCAACGCTCAATTCTCCGGCGGACCGGCGCACAACCGCCCGAGGGCGGGGCAGCCGCGACAGAGGTCCCAGGTGCGCTCCGGCTCGACCGCGGGGGAGAAGTTGCCGGCGCTGATCGCGGCCACGGCGGACTCGATCCGGGCGCGCCCCGCAGCCATCTCGGCCGCGGTGAGGAGCGTGCGGACCGGGGCCTCGGCGCGTTCGAGGAAGACGTAGGCGACTTCGACCTCGGTCGCCCCGAGGCTCTCCGCCGCGGCCATCGCATAGATCGAGCGCTGGACCTCGTAGTGGGCGGCGCGAGTGGTCGGGTCTTCGCCGCGCAGGCGATCGGTCTTGTAGTCGACGACCAGCGGCGGGGCGTCGCGCTCGACCAGCAGGTCGATCGATCCGCGCAGCACGGTGCCCCCGGCGCCGAGGAGGATCGGCACCTCGGCGCGGACGCGTGACGCGGCCGCGATCTCCGCCCGCAGCGGCGACCGGAGCCAGTCCCGCACCGGCCCGAGCAGCTCCTCGGCCGCCGCGTCTCCCGCGGCTCTTCCGGCGTTCCTCGGATCGGCACGGTCCAGGTCGAGGCCGGCGGCGAGCGCGTGGCGCCGCGCCAGCTCCGCGTTCGGCTCGCGCCACCCGTTCGCCAGCGACCACTCCAGCAGCGCGTGCACGGCGGCGCCGCGGGCGCTCCGTTCCTCGCGCGCCGAGGGACCCTCCTCGCCGGCCGGCGCGACCCCGCCCGATGGGGCGGCGGCCGGTAGCCCGAGGACCCGCTCCATGTAGAAGCGGTAGGCGCATTCATCGAACGCCGAGATCGCCGTGTAGGACAGCGGTCGGCTGGGGACCACGGGCGGGCGGCGCTCGACCAGCGGCGGGGTGCCGGACCCGAGCGGGCGGTCCGCGGCCGCATCGAGATGGAGGTCGCGCAGTTCCGCCGCCCGCGCCGGCGAAGGCAGGTTGAGGTGGACCGCGATCTCCGATGCCGGGAACGTCTCCTCCAGGCCCGGACGCGGTTCTGGCGGCGGGACCGGGATCACGGTCGTCGTGGTCTCGTCCTCGCCCCCCTCCTCGTCCTCGCTCCCGCCCCGCGGCGCCCCGAACGCACTTACCAGGCGCTCAACGACCGCGGTCCCGGGTTTGGTCGCCTTCGCCGGCTCCGGTTTCACCACGCCGCTGAGGATGAGGCGCTCGCGGGCCCGGGTGGCGGCGACGTGGAAGAGGCGAAGGCCCTCCTCGGAGTCGCGCGCCTCCCCGAGTTCGATCAGTTCGCCGTAGTCGTAGAGGTTCACCGACGCGCGCCCCAGGCGCCGCCACTGAAGGCCGACCCGCGGCGGCTGCTCGCGTCCCAGGGCAAGGATCGGGCGGCGGCCGCCGGAGAGGAGGCCGCGGGAGAGGTCGGGGACGGCGACGACCTCGAACTCGAGGCCCTTGGCGTTATGGACGGTCATGATCCGGACGCCGTCGTGGCCCTCGGCGGCGGTCGCGGCCTGGGCCTCGGTGTCGGTCTCGGCGCGCGCGGCGAGGAAGTCCAGCAGGCCGCGCAGATCGCGGCCCTCGCGCTCCTCGTAGGCCGCCGCCAGGCGCGAGAGCTTGCGCACGTTCGCGAGGCGCGCCTCGCCCGCGGGCCGCAGCAGCGTTGCCAGGTCATAGCCGGTCTCGGTCACCGCCGCCTCGATCAGCCCGGCAAGGCCGAGGCGCGGCGCCCGCGCCCGCAGTCCCACGAGCCGGCTCGCGAACTCGGCGAGGAGCTCGCGGTCGCCCGCCGGGATGTCGGCGAGGCGCTCGGGCGCGTCGAGGCGCTCGGATGCCGGGACGGGACGGTGGTCGGGCGCGCGGCGGTCGTCGGCCGGCTCTGGTGCCCGGCCGGTCCTGTCGTGGGGCCTTCCCAGGTCCGCTCCCTCCTCCAACGCGACCGCCTCCAGCGCCGGCCAGACGTGGCGCCGCCGGCCGGCCGCCGCGCGCAGCAGCCACAGCGTGTCCGGGGCGACCGCGCAGGCGGGCGAGGCGAGGGCGCCGAAGAGCGCTTCGTCGTCGAGCGGATTGGCGATCGTCGCCAGTAGCGCGCACACGTCGGCCACCTGTTGCTGGGACCAGTAGCCGCGCCCGCCGACCACGTAGGGACGCAGGCCCGCGCGCGCCAGCGAGTCCTCGTAGGCGTCGAGGTGGGTGAAGGCGCGCAGCAGGACGACCATCGCGCCGCGCTCGACGCCCGCGTCGTGGAGCTCGCGCAGGCGCGCCGCGAGCGCCCGCGCCTCGGCCAGGCAGTTGAGGGGCGTGCGGCCGTCGATCGCGGGGTCGAGGTCGATGCCGTCCTCGTCCCAGCCGTCGCGGGCGGTGAGGTGGAGCTCGACCGCCGGGCCGGTGCCGCGCGGCGCCGCGGATGCGGGCGGGGCGCCGACCCGGAGCGGCCGGTAGGGGGCGCCGAGCAGCGCCTCGCCGAAGAGGTTGACCGCGCCGATCACCTCGGGGCGCGAGCGGAAGTTGCCGCTGAGGCGCATCAGCTCGGCACCTGGGTCGGCGTCGATTTGCTCGCGCCGGCGGCGGAACACGTCGAGGTCGGCGTGGCGGAAGGAGTAGATCGATTGCAGCTCGTCGCCGACCACGACCAGCTGGGAGCGCGGCCCCTGGAGCGCCTCGATCAGGCGCAGCTGCAGGCGGTTGGTGTCCTGGAACTCGTCGACCAGGAGGTGGGAGAAGCGGCCGCGGTAGGCCCGGCCGATCTCGGCCCGCTCGAGCAGGCGGGCGGCGAGGATCTGGAGGTCCTCGAAGTCGATCCCGGCGCGGCGCTCCTTGGCTGCCTCGAAGGCGCCGGTGTAGAGGCGCAGGAGCTCGGCGAGGTGGCGGTAGGCGACGCCGCCGTCGCCCGCCTCGGCGGTGCTGGAGATCGCCGCATCGATGGCTTCGCGGAAGAGTCCCAGGGCCTTGGCGGTGCCACCAGGGCGGAGCGCTTCCAGCTCGGCCAGGGACGGCGGCGGGCCTGGCTCAGTGAGGCGGGCAAGCGCCTCCTCGAGCACGGCACGTTTCCCGTCGCCCTCCTTCAGCTCCTCCAGGCATTCGCCCGCGGCCTCGATCGCGCGCGCGATGAGCTCGGTCGGGTCGGAGGCGGGCGGGTCGGGGAGTGTCGGGTCGGCGACCCCGCGGCTGCGCAGCTCATCGTGGATGGCGACGATGACGCCGCGTAGTCCTTCGAGGTCGTAGGCGGCGGCGGTCTCCTCGCGCGCGGGCTCGCCACCGGCGAGGAACTCGCCGAGGGCGGTGTCGAACGCCTCGCGGGCGGCGCGCTGGGCCTCGGGCTGGTCGAGGACGCGGAAGCCGGGATCGACGCCGGCGGCGACCGGGTGGGCGGCGAGGACGCGGTTGCAGAAGCCGTGGATGGTGGTGATCCAGGCGCCGCCGATGGTCGCGAGGAGCGCCGCGGCGCGCACCGCGTCGGCACCCTTGCCGGCGGCGCGGCGGGAGAGCTCCGCCCGCACGCGGGCGCGCAGCTCGGCGGCGGCCTTGTCGGTGAAGGTGAAGGCGAGGACCGCGTCGGGGGAGACGCCCTCGTTGACCACGAGGCGCACGTAACGCTCGACCATGACGCCCGTCTTGCCCGAGCCGGCGCCGGCCTCGAGCAGGACGTCACGGCCGCGCGCCTCGATCGCGGCCCGCTGCTCGGGGGTGGGGGAGCGCTCGACCGCGGGCTCGGGTGGAGCGTCGCCGGCCGTCGCGCCCGCCTCACTCGCAGGCGCCGCGCCCGCGTCCGGCGCCATGTCCGCATCGGGCACCGCGTCGCTCACCGCTCCCACCCCGCCTCGTTCTCTTCGCGCTCCACATAAGAGGGGGCGCGATCGCGCCGGCAGATCGGCGCGAACGAGCACCAGGTCGGACAGACGTCGTGACCGCGAAGTCCTTCGCGCGGGCCGGGGTCACGGCGAATCTCGCCGGCGCGGATGCGGGCGACGATCGCGCCGCCACGCTCGCGCGTCGTCGCCAGGATCTCGCCCAGCTCATCCTCGTCGACCACGTCGGGGCGGTAGAGGTCGTAGCCCGCCAGGTCGCCCGCCGAGCCCTTCGCGACGAGGCCGCGCGGACGCCGGTTCGAGGTCCCGCGCAGCGGGTGGTAGATGCCGCCCACCGGCTCGGCCCCCCAGTGGATCTGCGCGGCCAGGAGGTAGAGCGGCAGCTGCAGCTTCGCCCGCTCCTCGAACTTGTCGCGCGGCGTGACACTCGACGCCAGCTTGTAGTCGTGGACGACGGCACGGCCGTCGGGCGCCCGGTCGATCCGGTCGATCGCCCCGTGCAGTCCCCAGCCGCCGAGGTCGAGAGTCGGGCGCTCGGCTTCCTCGCCGAGGCCGAAGCGCGCCTCCAGCAGCCACGGCTCGAACCCGCCCGTGTCGCGCGCCGCCTCTTCGCCGAGGAAGCGTTCGAGCAGGCGCTCGACCCGCCGCGCGATCGCCCGCTCGGCCGGGTGGCCACCGACTTCGCGCTCGGCGAGCTCCTCGGTCAGGAGGGTGCGGCCGCGGTCGATCCACTCGCTCAGGGACGCCGGGCGCGGAAGGGGGTCCCCGCCGGGGCGCTCGCGGTAGAGCCGCTCCAGCACGGCGTGGATGAGGCCGCCCTGGACGAGCGGGTCGGGGACCGGGTCGAGCGGCTCCGGTGCCAGCTCGTGGCTCGCGAACCAGCGGTAGGAGCATTCGTCGAAGCCCTCCAGGGTGGTGCCGCCGTAGGCCTCGACCGCGGCCAGCGAGGCGAGCACCGCCGGGTTGGTGAGCGGGCCCGGCGCGCGTGAGGCGGCCTCGGCGCGGCGGGCGCGGCGGAGGCGGTCCTCGAGTGAGGCGACGAGCTCCGCCGCGGGGCGCCCGGCGACCCGGGCGGGCTCCCCGTCGACCCCCGCGGCCGATCGGCCATCGGCGTCGATTCCGACCGCGGTGAGCAGGGCCCGCGGCTCGGCACCGGGCCCGTGGGCGGCGAGGGCCCGCGCCAGCTCGTCCGCCGAGGGCGCCTCGGCGAGCGGTGCGACCACGTCGGCGAGGCCGCGCTCGCGCGTGATCGTCGCCTCCACCGGGTCCGCCGCACCGTCGCCGCCCGGCGGCGGCGGCGCGAGCAGGGCCCGTACCTCCTCCAGCAGCGGCGAGCGGGACTCGGCCGCGCCGTTCTCGTCGCTGTCGCGATAGGAGAGGAAGAGGCGCCGGCGCGGCAGCGCCAGGCAGACGCCGAAGAGGTAACGCTCCTCGGCTTCGGTGTCGCGGCGTGGGTCGAGGCCGAGCTGCTCGCGCTGTGCCTCCGACAGGAACGGGTCGCCGCCGCGGTCGCGGCGCGGGAACTCGCCGTCCTGCAGGGAGCCGACGAGGACGTGGTCGAAGCGGGCGGCGCGCAGGCGGTAGGGGCTGGCGATTCGCACCCGGCCCTCGACCGGCCCGCTCCAGACGCGGAAGTCGAGGGCGGCGACGGTCTCGGCGAGGCGCTCGGGGGCTGGGGCGAGCGGGCCGAGCGCGGCAAGGTCGCCCAAGGCGGCGGCGATCGCCCCGGCGGCGCGCAGCTCGAGCCCGTCGCCAGGGCCGAGCCGCGGGCCGTCCGCGCCGGTGCGGAAGGGGCGCGAGGCCATCGTCGCGGCCAGCCCGCCCACGGCCGCGCAGAGGGCGGCGGGGGATTCGGCGGCGGCCTCGCGCAGGCGGCGGAGGTCGCGCGGATCCTCGCCGGGAGCGTCCCGCGCGCCGCGCGCCTGGTCCGCGTCCCGCCCGTCGTTCCCGCTGCCAGGACCACGCTCGTCGCCGGGCCTCGCCTCGCCGCGCCATCGCGCCAGTGCGGTTTCGGCGTCGGCGATCCGTTCGCGGCGGATCGCCCGCTCCAGCCAGTCGACCCGGCCGGGGGAGAAGCCCGATGGCCCGCGTAGGTACCGCAGCAGATCGGCGGCCCGTCCCGCGCCGAAGGCGGTCTCGAGCAGGGCGACGACGGCGCCGCCGACCGAGGTCACGGCGACCGACACCTCGGCCTCGAGCGCGGCGGCGATCCCGTTCGCCTCCAGCGCCGCTTCGACCTCCGGGCCGCGCCGTCCGGGATCGCGGAGGGCGACGGCGATCTCGTCGGGGACCGTCCCCGCGTGGACGAGGCGCGAGACCTCGACGGCGATCGCCTCGGCCTCGGCACGGGTCCCGGCCGAGCGCAGCATGGTCAGGTCGGAAGGTTGGGGGAGGGGCGCGGGAGTCGCGTCCGGGAGGCCGAAGCCGCGGGCGAGCGCGTAGAGCTGGGCGCTCTCGGTGTTGGCCGGGTCGGCGGCGAGGATCGTCTCGTCGATCGGCCCCAGCGCCCGCAGCTGTCCCAGGAGGCGCCCGCGCGCGGCGAGCGCCTCGTCGCCGGGCTCGAACGGGACCGCGACGGTTACCTCGGTGTGGGCGGTGAGCGCGCCGACCAGGTCGAACTGTGCCGGGGTGAGGTCGTCGAGTCCGTATAGGAAGACCGGCCGGCCTGCCCACGGGCCGGGATCCTCGCGCAGGAGAGCGGTGGCCTCGGCGGCGACCCCGGCGGCGTCGAGGCGCCCGCTGCGCGCGCGCGCCGCCTCGTAGCCGGCGAAGAGCGTGGCGACGTCGGCGAGGTAGGCGGAGCCCTCCAGCGTCCCGGCGCTCGCCTCGACGTCGCGCGGTCCGACCCCGGCCCCCTGCAGCTCGTCGAGGAGGCGGGTGAAGGCGGCGGCGAAGCCGGGGCGCCCGGCGGAGCGGCGCAGCGGCCCGAGCCGCGCCGTCAGCCCCTCGACCGCCACCTCGACGCAACGGCGGCGCTGGGCGGGGGAGAGCACGGCGCCCGGCGGGCGCCCGGCGGCGGTCGCGATCTGCCCGAACAGGGCGCCGAAGGTGAGCACGGTGCCTCCCAGCGCGGCGCCGTCCCCACACAGCTTGCGCTCGAAGGCGAAGACGTCGTCGACCGTCGGCAGCACCAGCACCGGATCGCGCTCGAGGGCCTCCAGGTACCGCCGCCGGACGGCGCCCGCGCGGCCCGAGTTGGGCGGTCCGAGGATGAGTTTCAGCGGCACCCGTCCAGACTATGTAGAGCAGCGGCGCACCCCCGCGGAGCCGCCCGCGGGCCCCGCCCCTCGACACCTGGCCCCCCACACCGCAAACTGGGCATTCCCGCTGCCGTTTTACCGTCCCCCGACCCCCCTAAATTTGCCTCATCCCATGTCCCTCTGCTTCGTCGATCCAGCCGATGCGATCCGCGCCATAGCCGACTCGATCGGCCGTGAGGCTCGCCGTCAGCTCCTCGGGGAGGCGGTGCGCGCCTGGGTCGACGAGATTCCGGACTCCGAGCTCGAGGTCCACTACGCGAAGGCGATCGCCGAGCTCGACGAGCACGACCTCTCGATGCTCGCCGCCTGGCACGGTTCCCTCGAGGTCGGCCAGCCGGTTCCCAACCGTGATTTCCTCATGGGCGCCTTCGGCTCCCTCGGCGAGAACCGCCGCGAGGCCCTCAAGCTCGCCGCCGGCTTCCGCGGCGAGGAGGCCGTCGACGCCGGCGTCACCGAGGACGACGCCCTCGAGCTGGTCCTCGGCCTCCTCTCCCCGCCCCGCCTGATGCAGCTCGCGGTCGAGGCCGTCGAGTTGTACATCTGGGACCGGGCCGGGTCAGACAACTAACCGACCGCCAACCAGCACACTCCCACGGCCCCGGCGCCAGCCGACGTGTCGATGGGCCGAAAACTCAAGCTCTGCTTGAGTTTTCGGCCCATCGACACGGGCGTGTGACGGAAGACGGACGTGGCCGGGCCGCGGCTGCCCTCCGAGTTGCGGCGCGGTGCCGCCCCACCCTCCCCGGGACCGCTCCGCTGTTCCTTATGGTCCCCAGGGGACCATAAGGAACAGCGGAAGCGACGGGCCGTCGAGATGGGACGGACGCGACCCCGGCTGGCC